>CAUPNA010000009.1:0-50699 GCA_963512475.1 uncultured Undibacterium sp. | reverse complement strand
CGTCAAGGCATGGCGGCGTGGGCGAAAGCCAGTGATCAGGCAGATTTGCAAGATTTGTTTGCCGCATTGCCTCCACCGTTACCACCGCAGTAAACTATTTAATCCTGTTCACACTGATCGCACTTCAAACGATTCGTATTGAAGTGCGATCGGCAACAACTCAGCCACCGATTCTTGGATTCGCTAGTGACAACCAAAACTTATCCCTGCACCCAATGCGGTGCCAAACTTGAATTCGCACCAGGTCAATTGGCGCTCAAATGTCCCTACTGCGGCAATCAAAATCAGATCGAAGCCGATGCCACCGAGCAGGCGATTGCGTATGAAGAATTGGATTATCAAGCTTACTTGAGCAAACAAGCGGGCAACGAGACGGTGATAGAACAGCAAACCGTCAAGTGCACAGGATGCGGTGCGCAATCTCAGTTTGGACAAAACATTGTTTCGGATCGTTGCCCATTTTGCGCGGCACCGATGATCGCGGCCAACGCCTACGCCAAGCGCCAGATTCTACCCAAAGCCATTGCCCCGTTCGATATCAAAGAAAGCGATGCGCGCAAAAAGTTCAGTGATTGGGTACGCGGATTATGGTTCGCCCCCAACGCCCTCAAACGCGCCTATCGCGCCGAGCGCGGATTGAAAGGAATCTACACGCCGTACTGGACTTACGACGCTGATTCCGACACTAGCTATCAAGGACAACGCGGCGTCGATTACACGGTAACCGAAAGCTATGTACAAGATGGTGAAACCAAAACTCGCCAAGTCACTAAAACCAATTGGTATCCAGCCGCAGGCGAAGTTCAAGTCAGCTTCGACGATATCCTAGTCATCGCCTCCAAAACGCTACCCAAACAGTACGCCGACAATCTGGCTCCCTGGCACCTCGACAAGCTACAAGGCTACCGCGATGACTATGTATCAGGCTTCACAGTCGAGGCCTACCAAGTAGCACTAGAACCCGGTTTCGTCGATGCCAGAGCCATCATGGAAGACGGCATACGCAGCGCCATTTGCCGCGATATCGGCGGCGATCATCAACGTATCACCGCGATGCAACCACGTTATTCCAATATCAGTTTCAAACACATCTTACTGCCGATTTGGTTATCGACGTACAAATACGGCGAGAAGACTTATCGCTTTTTGGTCAATGGACAGACGGGTGAAGTACAGGGCGAGCGTCCTTACTCTTATTGGAAAATCGCGGGGGCGGTTTTGTTGGCGTTTGCGGTGGTGATGGTGGTGATTACTTTGACGAAGAAGTAAACCGAAATCTAGACTATCGAGCATCGTACAAGGTCTTGCAGAACCCGAAGCTTCATAGAAAACGTCTCTAAAGACCATTTCGAAATGGTATAGAGCTATGAAGCCCCCAGCAATTCAGGATTTGGCACGATGTAATAAGCTACCAAACTGGCGCCACATTGCAGTGCCAAGCTCCTGATTGCCAAGATGCGCCTCTGAGCAATCAGAATTTTTAAAAATCAAAATCAAATTAAGTCTACTTTATTCAATTTCCAATAAGACTTTAACGCTAGTATCGACAGCGCTTTTCTCGATGTAACCCACGGCATCTGGATTACTAGCAAGCATTTTTTTCACGTCCGCACTTGAGAGCACTTCTTTTGGTGGTGACGCTTTTCCGGAGAAGACTAACCGTGCCAAAATTGCTTTCACCTGCGCTGGTGTTTTGTCCGCAACTTTGTTATAGAAAGTTTTTCTTAGTTCTGAAGTTTCACTTTGATCCACTAACACTGGCGTTCCAGCACCAGGCAATTGACTCGATTTACCGAGGAATAAAGCAGCAGCTTGTTCTTTATTGACACTGGTTGCTGTACTTTTCGCGCCCACCACCATAACAATTTGCGCATTCGCGAAGCCACTCATCGAACCAAGCAAAAAGGTCGCCAATGTCATGGCGAACAGTAAGGTTTTTTTCATGATGCATTCTCCCTATCTCAAAATACGCGGTCATAACTTAAACGCAGCACGGTTGCGTCGCCACCAAAATTCTTGGTGGTATCGGTGTGGCGATCAAGTTGTGCTTTGACAGCACTGCTAGCATCAAGATCGTATTTCAAGCTAAGTGATATGCGTTTGTAAGATTGAGGTGCATATTTGGCTTCGTCGGAGCTTTTCTCTTTATACTCCGCGTAATTAAGAAAGGGCGTCCATTCTCCTAAATGTACCCCCGCGCCTAGTGTAAACGCAGGTGCCTTGTAGTTATATCCATTAGCAGTGAAATCACGGCGCAACTGCGTCACCTCTGACAAAATGAACCATTTATCGAGGTCAAGATTCACCGCGACACCAAATGCACTTAACTTAGCCGTTTGGTCTTGTCCTAAATCGAAAACTTGTGACCGCGCATTCGCCTGCATGTATACACCACGCACTGTCAGTGGGCCATTATTCACTTCGACATCTGCGCCAATGATACTTTTCCATGAAACCTCTGACTTATTCGGATAATACAAAGTCAAATAGAGAGGGTCTTTCGTTTTCTCAGAACCGCCAAAAATACTAGCCGAAAAATTGGTGTCACCAAAATTATCGTTGTATCTAAGGCTCGCGCCATTGAAATTCGTCACTTCCCAACCATAGAGTTCGGGCGGTGTACTAACCCAAGGATAGGATAGGCCGATATCTTGAAAATCGGAATAGTAGTATAGAGGGATGCGCTTGCGACCTACTTGAACTTCCCAACGCTTATCTAATTTGTAGCCTGCATAAGCCCATTGAATATTCGGCGTGCTATCGGTTCCGCGAATCACGATTTGACTCACCAAACTCAAATTGGCGCTGGGCTTGTAATTGAATTGGATACCGGCTCGAGATTCTGGTTTAAGTGAAAAATTATCGCGATATACGCCTGCGTTTCCCCAATCGGCGGTATAGCAAGGGCAATTAGCACCAGCGATCGGAATACCGTTGACGTCGCCTTGAATCACTTGGCCCCCAGTCAAGGAAACAAAACCGGTAATTTTAAAATCTGTTGTTGTTTCTTGCGCTGAAGCGGTGGGCAGGTAGGAATTGAAGAGTAAGAGAGAGGAGCTGGCCAAAAATACGAGCCGCAGCAGAGGAAATGAAAATCTCTTGACGCGAGAATGGACAAAAATCATGATGTTTCTCCTAATGATTGGATACGCAAAGACACTGTCAGACAACACATAGTCAGTCATTTCTTGCTGCATTGCAAGAAGATTGCGTTGCAACGCGATGGGATTGCACACTGACTTTAAATCTGTCTCGGAAAAAGCACAGGCGAGCGAAACCTAATCCCATATGCGCACATGTCCCTATACCTCGAAAATAGAACGACTTAAAGCCACATTCAATGAGGGAATTAACCTAGCGCTACACTCGATAAATAGGAACGATACGCAAATACTGTCAAAGGCCAGTTCTGATGTCATTTACAAATACTACTAATGAGCGAATTGGCCTATGCGGGTACATAACTAACTTGCGATCAAAAAAGAAGAGCCTTTGCATGATTTGTATTCTCGAAAAATTCGACTCATGAAATTCACTATGAATAGGCGACACGACATCGCGATCTAACAAGCCTATTCCAATATCAGCTTCAAACACAGCTTACTACCGATCTGGTTATCTTCCGATAAATATGGCTTAAGCACTTATCAGTTTTTGGTGAATGGACAGACGAGTGGAGGACGGGCTGAGCGCCCTTACTCTTATTGGAAAACGCGGGTCCGGTTTTGTTGGCGTTTTTCGATGGTTATGGTGGTGACTGGTTTGATGAAGAAGTCAATTTGTCATTTTGAAGACGGAAATAGAACCTTTATCCTCAGCCGCCTTTGCTTCACAGGTATTCATTTCTGGTTTCTTACGAAACGCATTGCATTCAATTTTCACTTTCGGGCAGCTTGCTAGGAAATGATCATGAGCAGCATTTCTTGCTGGTCCAAAATCCATGCTGTGCAGATTCACAGCTAAGGCAATACACTTTTGTAGAGCAGGCTCACCAAGTGACAAAATAGGCGCATTTTCTGGACTCTTAGTAGGCATGCGTGTTTTATATTCTGGCCATTTTTCTGGCTTTGCCATGCGGGGAAAATCTGGCACTAGAGCTGGTGCTACCGGCAAATTACGCCCTGGCGTTGAAATAGGGAGGTGATCAAAATTCGGAGCTTGAATGATACGAGGCTTCTCCACCGCTGGGAGTTTCCGGTTAGGATTAATATCTATTTGTGGCGCAACCGCGCTGGTACTAGGCAACTTCGCGGGTGTGATATCGCTTTCTTTCGACGCACTGGGTGCATTGCGCTTGTCTCCATATTGCACTTTTCCATCTTTATCAACCCACTTATAAACGCCTTGCGCAACAAGACTTTCGCCCGTAAAAATCATCATCAACCAGAAAGTAGCGATACGCAGGGCGTGATTTTTAGAGCCGAGCATGTAAGTCATAACATTTTATATAGAAGCGAAATTGCTTATTATAAAACAATAGGAAATTGTTATTCGCTAATTTCTAGATATGACTGTTTCCTCAATATAAGGATTCTTTGCTTTTAAGTCTCTACAGATTGACCGAATTTGAACACTCTTAAAGTTTGTATTGCACCATGCGCGATAAATCCATGTCTGGACAAGGAATTTTATGCAATGCTTACCTACGCAAAATTAGTTCGATTGCCCGGCACAGATTCTCAAAGTGCCTAACGCAATCAACTTAGACATCGATGCAAAATCATACATTTCGCCATACACCTGAGCTTAGGCTCAGGCGTTGACAATTTTTTGACAAGGAATTAAGAAGGAAATATTCGCAAATCAAAAACTCGCTCGCATAACCAAATGGCGGCTAACAGAACGATGGCGACTGACCCGCCATTCAATATCAATTTTTGATACATCCATGTTTTACGTGTGAGGTATGCCAGCGGCAAAAAGACCGCCACGATCGCCAATTGCCCAAGCTCCACGCCGACATTAAAACCCACCAACGCTAAAGCCAACGCGGACTGTGGCAAACCCAGATCTGCTAAAACGCTAGCAAAACCGAAACCGTGAATTAGACCGAAGACAAAAGCGAGTAACCAACGTTTTCCCTGTATCACGGGGTAAATATTGTTCAGCGCTGCCAAGATCACTGAGAGTGCGATGGCCGACTCCACTAACACCGTAGGCAAATTAAGGATCTGCAAACTCGCCAGTGACAAGGTAATCGAATGCGCCACGGTAAAGGCGGTCACTATTTTAAACACCTCCATACCAGCCGATTTGAAACTCGTTGCGGCAACCCAGTTGTGCGACCGCTTTAACGGTACCGGCGACGGTGTCCGCAAAAGCACCGCTGGCAAAAGCAAGCACAACAAAAACAAGATATGGTCATAGCCTATCCAAATATGAAACATGCCGTGTTTCACGTAATCACTGAACTGCTGCCACCATCCGATTTGAGACAAGCTAAATTCTTGTCGCGCAGTCTCTGGACTGAAAATCGCGGTGGACACTTGTCCTGCCAAGTTGCTTAATTTCAGTAAGCCTTTATGCTGCGGGTCGATATCGAATAGAAGTTGGTAGTGCAACTTAAGCGAGCTATAGTCGGCGCAAAACGCTTTAAAGAAAATCACAGCATAGGTGCCGTCCGAATGCTGCTCTAACATTTGCTCACCTAATTCGACTCGGCAAACTGGTTCACCAGCGGCGATGCTATTAGCGATCGTCAAGCGTGCCAAAGCGTATGCGGCGATGTCTTTGTGCTTAGTCCGTACTTCATCCCAAGTGAGTTCGCCATTATCATCGCTGTCTAAACCTATCGCATAATCTAAATCACGCAAGGCGATATCCCAGCGCCCTTGCACAAATTGTTTTTCAACTTTGAGCGCTAAGTAGCTATCACTGGGTTTATGTGCGTAAGCGGTATTAGTCAGTGTTAATAATGCGACGACTAGTAGAGCGACGAGTCGACGCAAAGATAAAAATTTGAATCCACGCATCACAGCACTCCATTCAATTTAAGCGCCAATTTTTGTATCACTTTGTCCTCTAACTTACTTTTTTTCATCCACTCTAAAGCGGGCACAGCGGCTGCACGATTATTGCTGGCAAGCGCCGCTTCAAGATAAATTCTCAAATCTGCTGGCTCTTTTTGTACTGCCCAATTCTTCTGTGCTAGCACCAGTGCTGCTGATGAGTTATTTTTTAGCTGTAATTCAAAGCGAGCATGTTCTCGTTGATGCACGGTATCCTCGCGCATGCTTGCAGCCTTAAATCTCTGTTCTAACACGCCTATCTGTTCCGTCGCGCTTGGCGCGTTTTGTTTTTGTAATGCGATGGCATAACGCAGCAGCAAGGAGTCATTGCGCGTTTTATCTTTAAGTAGATTAAGCACTTCAGGCAAACGTCCTTGATCTAATAAAAAATCGGTATACGCCCCTAGCAAATAACTATCTGGTGTATCCATTTGCATGGCTTGTCCAAACCACGTTTGTGCGCCGACCGCGTCGCCACGTCTCTGCGCTATTTCAGCTAACAAGGTCAGTACCCAAATCTTAATTCCTGCATCGATCTTGCTGGTTTTTTTGAGCGTATCGACCAAGGCGTGGTAACTCTTCTCTGCTTCGCCATTTAAGCTGGCAACCTGGTTGAGACAGGTCGACGTAATAATCTCCGGTGCCACATTTTGTAGCCGAGCGCAGCTAAGTTTCGCCTCATCATAACGACCCAAAACTTGTTGAATGGTGGCACGCGTGAGCCACGCTTGTGGATCTTCTCTATCCAATTTCAGGACCAAATCGAGATCACTTAGGGCCGCAGAAAATTGATGGGTACTTTGTAAAATGGTGGCGCGCAGAACTAGAATTTCTGAGGGCGCTTGCACTTCCTTCCACCACGGTGACAAGGCCGCTTGGGCATAACCGAGGTAACGCGGATCGCCAGTATTACGTGTTTGTGAAATATAGGCTCTTGCCAATTTTGCCGCTAAGCTCACGTTCTGAGGTTGTGCGTTCAACTCCTGACGCATGGTCTGCAATTGGCGTTGCAACGCATCTTTTTTTAGATGTTCCACCACTACCTTACCATCAGCAGGAATGTATTGCCGCGCCTGTGCGTGGGAACTTATCAACAGTCCGCTTAAGACTAGGCTCGATGCCACGGAAACTACGAAAGCCATTTTTGGGTAAATCATATTGTCTCTGCTCATTTCGCTCATCACACACCGACATCTCTAGAAATTTCGTAGGGTGGGTACAACCCGCGTCGCTCGTGCCTCGACTACACTATCGAAGCTTGCCCAGCGCGGGTTGTACTCGCCCTACTTTCGCTTCGTTTAATTAACTAACTCAGGCTCTGTGTTATCAGGTGAAGTCAGCGCGACATCATTGACCGCGACTGATTCCTGATTATCTGGAGCACTGCCTAGAAGGTTCATCACAAATTTGGTGAAGGCGTCGATCATCTTCACCGGTTCTGGGTCTTTTACCACCACAACATCATTGCGGTAACTACTCGATCCACCACATGCACTCAAAGCCAACACCAAGCCAACTAGCGCCAGCGAAGGTAATTTTTTAGTTCGTTTCATCATGATTTCCTTTCTTAAAAATCGAGATACTTTGCTTTTAGCGCTTAGTGTTTAAGAGAACCAGCAATCGGTGTTTTCAAGTAAGGAAAACTGTTATTGAAGAAGCTGCTGTCCAGGTAGGCACCGTCAGTGAAGTCCAATTTTCCTGCTGGTGCATCGCTAGGAACACAACCGATACTCAAAACGCACAAACGACCCATCGCGACGCGCAACACGATATCGACTACGTCATCACCAGGACGACGGCCATTCGGGAAACCTGCACTATCGCCACCGATGACACCCAGACGCTCTTGCTTTTCACTGACAGGAATCGAGGTATTCAAACGCAGCATTTCTGAGCCAACGACGTTCGCAGGTTGATTTACGCCTTTAACACCAGTCAAGAAAGCGGCGATCAAGTCATTACGTGGGAAATTCGTCGGTGCTTTCGCTCCTGCTGAACCGTACAAAATTTCGACGATGGCTGGGAAGGTCGGGTTGGTAACGTAGGTCGCGAATTGTCCATCGGCGCTAGGTTTGCTGTGATTAAACTGGTCTTTATCCTTCAAACCAATCACGACCTCGTTGACCAACGGCATTCCAAGACGAGAAACTTGAGTCCAAGCACCACCTTCTTTGGAAGCAGTATTGCTTGATGGCGTAGGATTAATTAAACGCGCTTGACGAACGCTAGCAGTTGTCCATGCGCCAATCACTGGCTCCATACCATTGGTTAAACAACTGATAGGCACTTCCATTTCGATCGCAGTGACGTTGGCGGTACTCAAATCATCACGTCCGGCTTTTTCGGCATTCGGGTCAAATGCTGTAGCTGGTGCTTTGATGTTAATCAAGTCAAAAGTTTCGCCAAGATTGACGACAAATGGGTCTTTACGCTGTCCAACAAATACACGGCCCGGTGTGGCGCAACCAGGAATCGTGATGTCGTAGACATGCTTAGCTGCGTACGCAACGTAGTCAGGAATCGATTTATTGCCGACGTTATCAATCGGCTTGTCGAACACACTTGCACCACCAGCGGCGTTAGTGATTTTAGTCACAGCACCTGTACGACGATCGCCTTTTACCATCGAAATCGTATACGTCTCGCGCAAGTTAATGCCCGCTGGATTAACCGCATTAATCGGACCACCATTGACTAACAGGGGAATCGATACGTCTTTATCGCCGATTTTAAGTGTGTTGTTTTTGTTTTGATTATTGAAGCGTAATTGAAAAGTAATGTCCTCTTTTGCGTCGCCATTATTATCAATATGAATCTCGTACAACGCATCTGGATCCATAGAAAAATAATTTGGGCCACCGTAAGCCGCTTGCAATGGAACATAGTTGGCGATCAAGGTCACAAAGTCCTTGCGGTTTGCTTCGTAACTACGAAACATATACAGGTCAGAGGCATCGACCTTCGGCATGCGGGTAATAAATGGTGCTTCACGATGGCTTGATGCCATTGTCGGTGTCGCCACCAAACCTGACAAGCTACCGGCTGCCAACAGGGAAAGTAAAACTTTTTTTCTCAATGCGATCACTGCATGTTTCATATTTTTCTCCAAAAAAAGAAATGTAAGACGAGGTTTTCAAATTTTAAAAATTTGACTATGTACCTGAGTACATGAACTTATACGGATCGCCGAAGCAAACGGATTCAACAATTTTCAAAAATAGTCAAAAATAGTCAAAATCGTAGGGCGGGTATTAATAGTTGAATCCGAATTAGCTACAGATACGTATAAGAGGATATGCCGCGATAAAGCAGCTTCGTCATTTAGCTTCCCCTGATAGAAAACAGAGATTTATGAAACAAAAAATACTAGTTAGTTTGATTGCTTCGCTGCTTAGCGCAAACTGTATTGCCGATGAAGGCGTGGTACAAAAAGTGGTAGTTGATGGCGCGCGCACCAGCCAACTTGGCATCACCGACGCGGCAGGCACTGGTATGGTGGGGCAGAAAAAATTAGAGGCGATGACGACCTATCGCCCAGGCGAATTATTGGAGGCGGTACCGGGTGTAATCGTCAGTCAACATAGTGGCGAAGGAAAGGCGAATCAATTCTTCTTGCGTGGATTTAACTTAGATCATGGAACCGATCTGCGCACAAATATCGACGACATGCCGGTCAACCAACGTAGCCATGCACATGGTCAAGGTTGGACCGACATGAACTTTTTAATCCCTGAACTGAGTAGCCGTATCGACTATAAAAAAGGGCCTTATGCCGCCAGTAGTGGCGATTTTTCGTCTGCAGGTCTTGCCTCAATTAGTTATGCCAAACGTCTCAAGCAAGACATCATGGTCGCTGGCATAGGCCAAAATGGCTACGCACGCGCTTTGTTAGCGGGCTCTCCTGAATTGGCCGATGGCCATGTTCTGTATGCGCTAGAGGCTATGAAGAACAATGGCCCCTACACCCGACCTGACGAATTCAAAAAAATTAGTGCTGTCCTCAATTATGATCAAGGCACCGCAGACAACGGTTTTGGTCTGAGCAGTATGCTATACAAAGGAAAATGGAATGCCAGCGACCAAATCCCTGAACGCGCCCTAAAAAACGGCACCCTGCGTAGTCGCTTTGACACCATCGATACGAGCGACGGTGGCCTAGCCCACCGCTATAGCCTGGCGGGAAACTGGCGCCAGACGTCGGCCGAACAACGCAGCAAAATTAACGCTTACGTGATTAATAATCAGCTCGATTTGTATTCAAATTTCACCTACTTTATGAATGATCCTGTGAATGGTGATCAATTCAGTCAGCCTGATCGTCGCGTCACGAGCGGGCTTAATCTTAGCCATACCTGGCACACCGACATCAACGGTAAAAATGTCGATCTCAGCATAGGTAGTCAACTGCAAAACGACAATATTTTTAACGCGCTACGCAATACTCGCGCTCGCGAAACGGTCTCCACAGTCAGGCAAGACCACATTACCGAAACCAGTCTTGGGATGTACCTTGAGGCGAATACCCAATGGACAGAGTATTTCCGCAGCAATGTGGGGCTGCGTTACGACCGCTATCAATTTAAGATCAAGAGCGATAGAGTAGAAAACTCAGGAAAGGCGCAAGATCAAATTGTCAGTCCATCGATGAGCTTAGTACTCGAACCGTGGAATAAGACTGAGCTATTTTTTAACCTCGGTACTGGATTTCATAGTAATGACGCACGGGCTACACTCACTTCTGTCGATCCTCAAACTGGTGATGCCAGTCAAAAATCACCCGGCTTGATACGTTCACGCGGCACCGAACTCGGCCTACGCAGTGAATTCCTACCAAAGCTACAAACCTCGATTGCGCTGTACCGCCTAGATTTTGACTCTGAACTCAATTTTGTCGGCGATGCTGGCACCACCGAGGCTGGTCGACCTAGCCGTCGTGTCGGCATAGAAATCTCGAGCTCTTATCAAGTAAATGACAATTTCTCGATTGATTTTGATGCCGCCTACGCCAAAGCCCGCTCGCGCGATATTGACCCTGCTGGCCAATACATTAGCGGCGCAGTTGAAGGGGTTGCTCAGATCGCTCTTAACTTCGAAAAATTAGGCGCGTGGTCGGGCGCATTGCGTTTGCGCTACTTTGGTCCGCGTCCTTTAATTGAAGACAATAGCGTGCGTTCGCGCTCGACCAGTACACTGAATGGTCGAGTTAGCTACCAATTCAACCCCACTTTAAAAATTGAGCTAGAAGGTTTTAATCTTGCCAATCGCAAGGCTTCAGCGATCGACTATTTTTATGCTTCGCAATTAAAAGGAGAGTCCGCTCCTCAAGAAGACGTGCATTTTCATCCACTAGAGTCGCGCTCATTTCGACTTATGTTGGTGAAGGCGTTTTAAAAAATTTTACAAAAGCTGAGTTGTTATTGAACCTAGAAACCTGAGTTGACGACTTAAGTTCATCTTGCACGCCGCGTAGACATTAACTTTTACAGTAATTTTTCCGTTCACCAATTTGCTGGCAGCGCTACGAATCCGAGTGCACACTTTTCCGCCCTTGCAGGGTGTATCTGTGCTTGCAAGCACAGATCGTTACGCTGGAAAGCGGCATGCTGCCCCCCAAGCGGAAAAATATACTCTCGAACCCGTCCAATTAAGGAATTTAGGTTTATTCCTAGCATATCGAGATTACTTCCCACCACGCGGATCAACCACATTCACCGCTTCAGGCGAAGGACCATAAGCGCGGATATCTGGTCGATACATGTCCTCGGCATAAGTTCCTGGTACATGGAAACGTCCTGGTGTGACGACACGTAGCATGTAGAACAGATTAATCGCGTTGCCATTGAGCCTGACCGCCGCAACGAATCTATCGTCTCGGTACTCTTTGTGCTTGATACGTTCATCCGCCATTGCTGCTGCGAGGTTCACGCCATCGATGCTAAATTCGCCTGCTTGCGGGCCTTGTGAGATGTTGAGGTTTTCTACCTCTAAGCCTGCTGGGATATGATCGATTACCAGAGCATCTTCGATGACTTGTTTAGACTTGGCGGTCACGCGTACGATCAGCATATCGCCGACTTTGAGATTACCACCACTCCACGGTTTGCCTGCAACGGTGAACCATTTGCGCTCTAAGCTGATTTTTTCTGTGCTTGGAATCGGTAATTTCAATGGATACCCACTGGCTTCGAGTTCTATCCACAATGGATTAGTCCCTTTGTTTTCCAGCGTAATACCTTTGATTGCCAAGGCGGGATCGAAGCTACGACTTTCACTGTTTTTTGAGCTAATGGTGTTGCTACCATCGGCTGTCTTGAGAACCACTTCCCACGGATCAGTGACAGTACCACCGGCCGCACGTGCCGCTAAGAATAAGGCGATACGTTCTTGGGTGGAGAAATAGCCGCGTGGTTTGCCAAGGCGATCCGCCAGATTCGTCAACATCGTTTCGCGCTGTGGGTGAGCGACTTTATGACGCAACATCAATGCATACGACATGGCTTGATCACGCACGGCTGTACCGTAATCACCGAGGTAATCCCAATCCCAGTCGGTGCGTATGCCATACGGCTTCGTCATGGCATCGTTGAAGGCAACATCAGCACGTTTTTGGTCGCCCATCATTTGCAATGCCAAACCTAGGTGTACCAAAGCGAGTGGTGATTTTGCGCGATCACGGTAGCTGTCATGTAGCAAACGAAGAGACGCTAACGAAGCCTTTTGATCACGTGCCAACATGTAGCCGATGTGCGCCAATTCTGCAAAGCGTTGATGACTATTGCGGATCAAATCATAATCACGCCAATCGTATTGACCGCTGGCATTTGGCTTGACGGCAGCAGGAAGTGGCGAGAATTGATTTGCGGCGCCGTTGAGTTTTTCGGTCATCCATTTTTGCGCGCGCTTAGTCATTTCTTCTGGCACGTTGAAACCGGCTTCGCGTGCGTCAGCTAAGAAGCTGGTGACGTAAGGTGTCAGCCACATTTCATAGGAACCATCATTGCCGTTCCACAAGCGGAAACCGCCTTCTGCCCCTTGCATGCCTGCGATGCGGCTGATCGCCCCTTCGATAAACTTGGCTCGTTGCTCACGCGTATGCGGTGCCAGACCGACTGCCTTTGCGCCCTCTTCATCAATGTACACATGCGGATAAGCTGCACTGGTCGTTTGCTCTAAACAGCCATAAGGATAGTCGAGCAATCCCTTGACGATGCTGCGGACATTCAATGGTGGACGATTCGACATCGCCACACTCAAAGTTGCTGAACCACGATAGAAACGTTCTACCATATTCGCATCGAGTTTTTGTGTCGCACCTGGCTCTATACGTAGACGACGTGCATCTTGTTCACGTGGTACTGGCGGTTGGATCTGCAATGCGAATTCTCTGCGTATCACAACCGGTTTTGCCCCTGCAGTTTTTACATCAAGAGTGATGCGTGACAGACCAAACGGCTCGGTCGGCTCGACATTAAAACGCAAGATCGTTCTTTGTTTAGGAACCAGTTTGATATTGCGTTCACCTTCAGCGATTTTCAATAACTTATCCGCGGAGAGTTTGATGTTAATACTCTGCTCGCTTGGCATCATATTGGTCACATCCAGTGCGAAGGTCGAGGTATCACCGGGTCCAATAAAGCGCGGTGTGGCGATCTCGGCAACGATAGGTG
This sequence comes from uncultured Undibacterium sp., assembly GCA_963512475.1. Lineage (GTDB taxonomy): Bacteria > Pseudomonadota > Gammaproteobacteria > Burkholderiales > Burkholderiaceae_D > Undibacterium. The sequence goes on along the minus strand of CAUPNA010000009.1, from coordinate 37,024 downwards.
CGCTGACCACGACTTCTTTATCGGCGCTGCCATACGCGTCATCGGTTGATGCGACGACCATCACCCGCAAAGTTCCGTTGAAGTCAGGAATATTCAGAGGCACATCTGCTTCACCCTTGTCATTAAGCTGGACTGGTCCTGAAAAAATATCGACTAGCTTCACTTTCTTAGGCATGCTCTTCGTGTCGCGTTTACCTGCGTCACCACCCCATTTTATTTTGCCGGGTGTGCCGTCCATACGTTCAATTAATTTGCCGTAAATATCGGTCAATTCGGCGCTGAAGCGATGTTTACCGAAGAAGAAATCAAACGGATCTGGCGTTTTAAAACTGGTTATATTCAGAATGCCGACATCGACCGCCGATACCGTCACCATCGCTTTTTTGCCGGCCGCATTTTCAACTTTCACTTTGGCGATCATGCGTTTTTCTGGTTCGACTTGGGCGGGCGTTGTTACACTGACTTTCAACTTACGCGCCTCACGTGCCAACGGCAACCACGTTAAACCCACAGCACGTGCAGGCGTGACTTTATCGCCTTGACTACCGGGACGGAACACCACGGTTGAGATATACATGTCGGAACGATTCCACGCTTTATCAATTGGAATGCTCACTGTCGTACCATCCGTGCTGACGGAAACGCGCATACTCCACAATACTTTATCAGCTTCAACTAAGACCAAAGCTTCACCATCGTGCGGTGGAATAATTTTGAGTTTAACGTCGTTACCCGGTTTGGCTGGTGCGCCTTCCAGTTGCATGCGCACACGGTCAGGACGATTGCCTACGCTTTCACTATCTTGCGCATTCCAACCGGCGTAGAAGAAGTAGCGTGCGACTAGATTGGTTTCAGGATCGGTGACCTCTAAACGATAGCGTCCCCACTTCACTGGCACGGTGAGTTTGGCGCGATTTTTTAATTCTATTGCACCAGCATGTATGGTCTCTTCACCTTCAGAATATCCTGAATGCCAGCCACGACCCGCGTCATAACGCCAGTAATATTCACGATCTTCGCGCACCAATTTAAACGGTGCTTGTTTTAACACCGAGAACTTACCAGCGGTATTCACGCGAATAATTTCAAACTCCGCCATGCTGCCTTCGCGCGCCACGTCTTTTTCAAACAAGGGGCGTATGCCTATCATGTTTTGGGCTGGCCACCAGACCCGCTCTATCGAGCGCACGACTGGACGACCACCAGACTCTAGTAAGCTGAAAGCGGCGCGCACTTTCAAAGGTGATTTTGCATTCGCGACAAAAGGCACTTCGACTTCGGCTTTTCCGCTATCGTCGAGTGATGCTTCTTCTAATTCGGAACGGCTCTTGTTCGTGTCATCGGCAAAATCGCCGAAGATAAAACCTGGCCATTCTTTTGCAACGGGGTTTTTCATTCGTTCTTGTGCCACGCTTCCAAGCAAACGATTGCCTGCCGCTGGCGCGCCGTACAAATAGTCACCTTGCACATCGACACTAAAACTGGTGGTGTCCGCCAATGGTGTCGTTTCCGATTTCAAGCTCAGTTTCATGCGTTCTGGCAAAAATTCTTCCACTTGGAAAGTGTAAATAGTATCTGGGCGTTTCGCGCTTGGATCGGCGCGGAATTCTAGGCTCCATTTACCGGTTGCGGCGTCTGGCGGTAGATCGATTGTGTTCTGCAAATACCCTGGCGTCTTGGAGTTGGGTTGCCAGATAGTGGAGCTGACCACATCACCACTTGGTTTTTTTAGATCGACTTTAATCGGTGCGGGAGGCAAAGCAACGCCTTCGGCGGTACGCGCCATCAAGGATGCGGTGAACTTTTCACCGGGACGATACAGATCACGTCCCGACCAGGCGAAGAGTTTTGCATCGCGCGGCAAATGCCCGCCAATATCAAATTCAGCTAAATCTAAACCCGGTTCTTGCAAAGCGATGATCGACGTTTCTTTGCCACGTTTGGCCAATAATAACTTCGAGCCATTCGGCAAACCCGGTAAAACGCCATGGCCATCGCCGTCAGTTTTGCCGCGCAATAAGACTTTACCGTCGTCGCCTAAGACTTCTAACTCAATACCACTTTGGGCTTTTCCATCTTTTAGAGACGTCGTGAAGACATCGGTTTGTTTGAGCTGACGACGCACGTGCAAGCCGATGTCGCTGACATAGAAATAAGTGACTTGATAATCGTAATCATAGTAACCAGGACGACGCATCACGGCGACATAGACGCCTGGTTCTTTCAGCTCAGTAATTTTCTCAACGGGTAAAAAACTAACTTTGCGACTATTTGCTACCTCATTGGTGACGAAGCGATTTTGATACACACTTTCGGCGATACCTTGCAAGGCATTAAGTTGCCAGCCCGAGGTTAATCCTTTGAGTTTATTGCGATTGCTGTAGTAATCATAGTAGTACTCGCCTTCACCTTCGCCCTCGCTTTCATTGTCAGCGTCTTCACTTTGTTGACCACGATTTTTACCAACCACCATATCGATAAATTTGGGTAATTTTTCTGGCGAAATACGTAAAAATTCCACGTCGACTTCAGGAATATTCACAGTCACAACTGGCAGGCCGCCATTCAAATCTGCTGGCAAGACCGTGCCTTTGCTGGCAAAGAAATAAGATGCTGCCATCTCATCGCTGATCACTTCGCAAGTCTGTGCTTGGTCTAATTTTTTACCAGCGCTCGATGCGATGGCTGCACTCAGATTGACTTTGTATTTGTGCCCTGCTTTGACGAAAGGAAATAGCAAGACATGCGGATTATCCGACACGATCCAACCACCTTTGACCAGCTCACCTGGCTTGGATGCAGCAGTTGCAGCAGCATCGGCTTTCTTTGTTTTTTTAGGCTTACCCTTATCGGCTTTGGCGTCGCCGAGGTCGCTTACTTCGATGAGTTTATCGAGCGCCTGATCCGCATCAACACTCTGCGAAAACATCACCGCCAATGCTGGCTTATCGTCATGTAAGCGAGCGGTACAACTGCCCATTACGAAAGGCGCATCAGGATTGACAATAATCGCATTTCCACCGACTGGCAGGTGTTGCTTCTGCTTTTTCATCCACCAGGTTCCTGCTGCGGCTGCAGCTAATGCGGCTGCCAGCAATACGATGCCTAAAGTTTTTTTCGAAAGTTGAGCCATAGATCCATCCTGATTATTTTCAAATTCACAGCGAAGTTTTGCTTATTTTTCTCTTTACTAATGACACAGGAATGACGCGAGAAGCATTCAGTAAGGGGCGGAGCAAAACAATAGCAATATAGCATTTTGGTCACGAGCACAGTGATATTAGTAAAAATATTGCAAACTTAGTTATTAATTTCCCACATAGAAACACGTACGCGTATTTGCAAGCTTAAATTGCAATAAATGCACAGTAAAAACAACACTAATTGCGTTCAAATTTGCTCGGTAGCGAGGTGCTCATGTAGTATGGATCAGCCTGTTTCGATGACGAAACCAGCATACCAGTTGTAAACGCACGTTGTATGACGGATCCCGTCTGCAGCGTTTTCTAAATAAGTAGGAGAAAAAAATTGAACAAGAAATCAACTGAATCCAACAAAATCGGAAAAAAAGACGTTTTCGTAAAAAGCGCAGTCCAGGTAGCGATCTTGTTGTTAGCCACAGGTTCGATGGTACATGCACAAGAAGCAACACCGGCGAAAACAACAGAAAAAGTAACACCGCCGCAAGAAATACAAGTGGTCGTAGTGACCTCGACGGGTACACGTGGTTCGCAACGGACTATGATTGATACACCAGTACCAGTCGACGTATTATCCGCTTCCGAACTCACCAAAACAGCACAAGCCTCTCTCGACAAAGCCTTAGCTTTCCGCGTCCCTTCTTTCAATACAGTACAAACCCCAGTCAACGATGCAACTTCTTTGCTTGATCCTTACGAGATTCGTAATATGGGTCCAAGTCGTGCATTGATTTTGATTAACGGTAAGCGTAAAAATTCCAGCTCCTTGGTCTACACACAAACCTCTCCTGGTCGTGGTGAAAGTGGTGCTGATATTTCAGCGATTCCACAAGATGCGATTAAACGTATTGAAGTATTGCGCGACGGCGCGTCTGCACAATACGGTTCTGATGCGATTGCCGGTGTGGTCAACATTATTTTGAAAGACAACCCAAGCGGCACATCGATTACAGGTCGCACCGGCGTGACGCACGAAGGCGATGGCAAAATGCAGGCGCTGAGCATCAATCACGGTTTAGCTTTAGGCGACAGCGGTTTCGTGAATTTGACATTTGATGCGTCAAAAAATGGTTTGTCATCACGTTCAGGCATAGTCAGCGCACGCGGTGAAGCGGCGACTTTTGGTGATGGTCCAAGTACTTTCGCCGCTGATTTGGCGAACGTAAATGCCTTCCTTTCGAAAAAACCAGATGCAGGTAACATCAACGGGTCACCAGAAACACGCGCCACAAAATTCTTGATCAATTCACGTTATGATTTTGCGGGCGGTGTTTCCATGTACGCCAACGCTGCTTACATCGACAAAAAAATCGACAGCTACGCAAACTATCGTACGCCATACTGGCGTCCAACCGACTACGGCCTTTTGACTCCAAGTGGTTCTCCGTATCAAGGTTATGTCCCTGGTTTCCTAGGCGCGCTGAAGGATTACAATGCAACAGTTGGCGCCAAATTTGATGTCGCCGGTTGGTCATCGGACGTCAGCCTGACTTTCGGTGGTAATGAACAAACGTACACGGTCACAAATTCTGTCAACCGTGGCATGGAAGATGCTTACTTAGCTGCAGTGGCAAAGAAAACTACACCATTGCCGCCACATGGCCAAACACGTTTTGATGCAGGTGGTTCCAAGTTCAACCATACTGTGTTCAATGCTGACTTCTCCAAAGATATTGCAAAAGGTATCAGTTCCTATTTCGGTACTGAAATCCGCGCAGAACAATACACATTGCTCGCAGGTGAACCTGCATCATGGTTGTATTCTGGCGCAGACTCTTATGCTGGTAATACGCCAGTAAACTCTTTCACATCAACACGTTCCAACTACGGCGCATACGGTGGTACGGTTTTTGACATCAGCGATGCTTTCGTGGTCGATGCGACTGCACGTTTCGAACGCTATAGCGATTTCGGAAATGCGACAATTGGTAAATTAAGCGCTAAGTACAAAGTGAATAATGAATTGACAGTGCGCGGCTCTTTGTCGACTGGCTTCCGTGCACCTTCCTTGCACCAGATCTACACACAGAAAACACAATACTCTTTCTCTGGTGGCTCAATTCAGGTGTCTGGCTTAGCAAGTAATGTTTCTGCAGAAGCGACAGCACTCGGCGTACCAAAACTGAAAGCAGAAAAATCGACTAGTGTCACTTTGGGTATTGGCTACAAGCCAAACAAAGACACCAGCATGACTTTGGATTACTACAATATTTCCCTCAAAGATCGCATTGTTTTGGGTAAAGAAATTAAACCAAGCGGCGATGCAACTGCAGAACTCGATAAGATTCTGAAGGCAGCGAATATTGTTTCTTTGAGCTTCTTCGCGAATGCTTTGGATAGCCAAACTTCCGGTCTTGACTATGTCTTCAGTCACAGAAATATGAACTTAGGCGATGGCAAGTTGGCGTTTAATTTGTCGGGCAATTACTCTTTGAAAAATGAGCGCGATGGTGCTGTCAATAATCCAGCAGCAATTGCGAAGGCGGGTCAATCTGTCTTGGATATCACACAAGAAGCTTTGATGTTCACGTCTCGTCCGAAGTTTAAAACTCTCGTCGGTTTCGACTATGACATCAGCGACTTCAATTTCTCTTTGAACAATACGATCTTTGGTCCAACCAGATTCAGAAATGCCGATTTGGATCAAAATCTGGAAGTGGTCTTCAAAACGAAAGCTGTGACGGATTTTTCTGTCAACTACCAGATCAACAAAAACATGACTCTGGCGTTCGCTGTGAACAATATGTTTAACGTGACCCCATCATGGAAATTGCAAGCCGCAGGTGACAAAGCAAAGGGTCAGGCAATTTTGGATAGTAAAACGCTGGATTACTCTGGTCGTACACCAACTCAAATCCAATCTGACAACATCACATTTGACCAACGCTATTCTATGGTCACTTACGATGGTTCTCATTTCAGTCAGTTAGGTCGTATGTACAACCTGTCTTTGAACTATCGCTTCTAAACCTGTACCGTCGATCGTGACGGTGTAGCTAAGAGGGAATACTCTGAGCATTGAAAAAGACCGCAAATATTTTGCGGTCTTTTTTTTAAAACCCAGAATTTCCATTTGGATTTGAGATGATGGTGGATGCACTTTTCGAGGCAGTTTTTACGTGAATGAGGCGAAAATGGCTAGCTATTTTCAACGAAGAACGAAAAAAATGACCGAAAATGCGCAGCCAGCTCTCAAATAGCGTCGAAGACGCGTCTAATGGAAAATCTGGGTTAAATAATATTTAAATTTCCAATTCGGCCAGATAACGCATGCCCTGAATGGCTCGGCTCCCATACCATGACAGCATCTCGCCATCGACCAAGATCACAGTTTTTTGAATTTGCTGCTGAAGTTGTCTTGCATCTTGCGCAGTAAAGCTATACGGCTCGGTCGACAGCAAAACACAGTCAACTTGCTGCAAACTGGCATCCTCCCACTCAAATACTGGATAGCGTTGCGATGACTGACTCGATTGCCATTGCAAGCAACCTCGCGCTTGCAGCAAGCGAGCGATATAAGTATCACGACTGACTGTCATCCAAGGATCTTTCCAGATGCAATACAGCACTCGCCTCACTTCTGTATCAGGTTTCAGCAGCGCCCACTGATTTTCAAATTGTTGGCAGAGTACTTCAGCTTCTTGGTTAGCATTAAATATAGCCCCTAACAAACGAAACAAAGTCAGATTGTCGCGCGGCGCTATGGGATGCGTGACAACGACATGCGGGATAAATTCAGCCAACAAGTCAACTGTCGGTTTCTCATTCTCATCGATATTCACAATCAAGTGCGTCGGTGCCAATTTGCGGATTTTCTCAATATTCACATCCTTAGTGCCACCGACTTTGGGAATCGACTGCACGATGTGTTTCGGATGCACGCAAAATCCGGTGCGACCGACCAAGCTCTGTTGCAATCCCAGATCGCATAACAATTCAGTAATCGAAGGGACTAAGCAAACGATACGTACCGTTTCACCCGCACTGACAGGGCGATGTGAGTTGCCGTAAGCATCTGTCAAATGATTCATTCGTTAATCTCTAAGGTATTTGGCAAAGGCATGTCGAGTTTTGGATTATTTAGTTTCACGGGCTTTGCGTGGGGCATTCGAAAAGGCAAAATCATAGACAAAGTTAGGCAAGGCACGCAGAATTTTTGCAACGACACCCATCTGCCATGGAATCACGCGGTAACTAACACCTGCCGCGATACTCGAAACGGCCCGACGCGCAAATTGATGTGCGGGTAATAGGAAGGGCATGGCATAGCTATTGATTTTGGTCATAGGCGTATCAATGTAACCCGGCGCAATCGTCACCACCTTGATACCGCTACTGCGTAATTCTACTCTCAAGGATTCGCAGTAACTAATCACTGCCGCCTTCGATGCACTGTAAGCACTGGCACCGGGTAGACCGCGTATCCCTGCCACACTGGCAATCCCCACCAAGCGACACGACTCTTGTTGTGCGTGAGACTTCATGTGTTCAATAAATGGCATAAACGTCGCAACGGTTGCCAGCACATTCGTTTCCATGACACGCCGGAACACCGGCAGATCTTCACTCAACTCACTCAAGGTGCCCACCGAGATACCTGCACAGGCAATCACAACCTGCACTTTACCGGCGTGCTGTATAAAATCATCCGCGGCGGCTTGCAATGCAAGATGCGCGTTCACATCCACCGCGTAAATTTTATGGAACTCAGGCTGCGGCAAACTGTCTCGCAAAGCTTGCAAGCGTTCCTGGTTACGCCCGACCAAGCCGAGCCTTGCACCTTGTAGTGCATACTCTCTGGCTAAAGCCTCGCCCAAACCCGATGAGGCTCCCGTAATAAAGACTGCTTGCATATTTACTCCTATTTCATTATTTAACCCAGAATTTCCGTTAGGATTTGAGACAATAGTGGATGCACTTTTCGAGGCATTTTTTACGTGAATGAGGCGAAAATAGCGTCGAAGATGCGCCTAATGGAAAATCTGGGTTTAATTCATACGTATGATTTTTGGAACTACGTGTGACAATAGCCATGTTTGTGCATCCCATAGCCGCCCATTATCAAACACAAACCTTCAATCACAAGCAGGCTCTGGATAAAAAAAATCCGCCTATTTGACGGATCTTTTTTCTGCAATTGTAGTGACACAATAACTTACTTTTTCTTCGCGACTTCAGGTGCTGCTGCTTTAGGCGCCGCTGCTGCTGCCGCTTTCGCAGGATTTTTCTCTTGATAGACTTTGTCCACAATCCAATCCATCACTTTCAAACCCGCGTGGTCAGCCGGGTTGGTCGATGGATTGCGTGATTTTGCATACAAGTCAGCTGGAGACACAACAAATCGTCCATCGATCACGACGGTAGGCACACCACTAATTTTATAGTCATTCATCAACTGTGTCGCACGACTTAGCTTCGATTGAATCGCAAATGAATTATAGATATCAGCAAATTTCTTCTTATCCAAACCGACTTTTTCTACGTACTTCATCACTTCTGCATCGTTTGACAATCGGTTGCGATCAACGTGATACGCATTAAATGTCTTCATTTGATATTCGTCAACTTTGCCCATCGCCTCTAAAGCGAAATACAATTTTTGGTGCGGGATCATCGCGTCACTGAATTTCACATGCACGCGTTTTACGACAATGCGATCACCCTGTTTCTTAATCCAGTTTTCCAAATACGGCTCGAACGCATTACAAGCACCACAAAAGTAGCCGAAAAACTCTGTAATCTCCACTTTTTTACCAGCATCAACTGGCTGTGGACGATCCAAGACTGTGTATTCTTGCCCTAGGCGAGGTACATTTTGAGCACTGGCTGCAACTGCAATAAAACTTAAGCTAATCATTAAAAACTGACGAAATAGACGCATAATTTCCTCTTAAAATAGACTACAAATCAATATTTACTTGGCGCTACGCACGATAGCGGTATCCACACCACCCTCAGACAACTTCGCGCGCATTTTGTTCATTGCATCTGCGTGATCAAACGGACCAACTCGCACTCGGTGCAATATATTACCGTCATTATTCTTTTCGCTGACGCTTGCCTCCACCCCAACTAAAGCTAACTTCGCACGTGCACTTTCAGCTTCTGCGATCTCTTTGAATGCCCCGATCTGCAAGTAATAAATATACTTATCATCGGCCACTTCTGGCTTGGAGGCGGCTACAGCTGCTGCAACTGCAGTAACCGATGCAGGCGCACCTACCGGAGGCGCTGGTTTTATGGCTTCGGCGGCTTTACTGCCCGCGACCTCTTTTGCCGCCTGATTCACGGCATCCTTGCTTCCATACAAAGGCTTATTCGGGTCCTGCATTTGCGCTACAGGTAAATCCGTTTTATCACTCTTACCGTTTTTATTGGTGAATGGCGTGGGCGTTTTGGTGATGACCAAAGCCACTACCACCGCGATAGCCAAACCGATCACCAAGCCAATAATAATACCGGTCAAGGTACTCCCAGCCTGACGCTGTCCAAATATTTTTTGCGAACTCATGTCTCTCCTATCTGAGGCTATTTTTTCTTTGTTGGTAAAGATTTCTGTATTGGCGTCGTCTCTTGCTTACATTTGATTCGGTGCAGACACACCAATCAAACTCAAACCATTACGCAACACTTGGCGAGTTGCCAAGATTAACGCCAATCGCGCCAATTTCGTTGGCACATCATCGACCAATACACGTTCCGCATTGTAATAGCTATGTAACTCACCGGCTAAATCACGTAAATAAAAGGCCACTTGATGCGGGCCTAATTCTTCCAAGGCTTTTTCCAGCATCTCAGGATATTCAGCGAGTTTTTGCAATAACAATGCTTCACGTGCAGCAGTCAGTGGCGACAAATCGACGTCCTTCAATGCAGCTAAATCGGTTTCAGATTCGCTGTATTGCGTCAACATACGACAGATACGCGCGTGCGCATAATGCACATAGTACACAGGATTTTCATCCGACTTTGCGAGCGCCACATCGACATCAAACACAAATTCGGTATCCGCTTTACGCGAAATCAGGAAGAACCGCACTGCATCGCGGCCTTTCTGCACATCGCCACCGCCAGACCATTCGATCAGATCACGCACCGTCACATAAGATCCCGCACGCTTAGAAATTTTCACTTCTTCGCCATCTTTCATGACGGTGACCATCTTGTGCAATACATAATCTGGGTAGCCTTGCGGTATACCTTGATTAACGGCCTGCAAACCGGCCCGAACCCTTGCAATGGTCCCGTGGTGATCGCTACCTTGAACATTGATTGCCTGGCTATAACCACGTTGCCATTTGACCACGTGATAAGCCACATCTGGCACGAAATAAGTGTAAGTACCATCCGACTTCTTCATGACGCGATCTTTGTCATCGCCATATTCCGTGGTACGCAACCAAAGAGCGCCATCTTGTTCGTAAGTCTTACCTGCCGCAATCAAAGCAGCCACAGCTGCTTCAACTTTTCCATCGGAGTACAAGGACGATTCGAGGTAGTAATTATCAAACTTCACACCAAACGCCAGCAAATCGATATCTTGCTCATTACGCAGATAAGTCACGCTGAATTGACGGATCGAATCAATATCGTTGGCATCGCCACTACCTGTGACGGGTTCACCATTGCTCGCTGACACCGTCTTCTGCGCTAAGAAGTCTTGCGCAATCTCTGCGATGTATTCGCCGTTATAAGCAGATTCAGGCCATTCAGCGTCGCCCGGTTTAAAACCGTTGGCACGAGCTTGTACAGATAAAGCCAGATTGCCAATCTGAACACCAGCATCGTTGTAATAGAATTCACGCGTCACTTGATAACTTTGTGCTTCTAACAAGGCCGACAACGCATCGCCGAGCGCGCCTTGGCGACCGTGACCGACATGCAATGGACCCGTTGGATTCGCAGACACAAACTCGACAATGACTTTTTTCCCCGTGCCTTTAACGCCCTTACCAAACTGATCTTGCTGCTGCAAAATCGTTTTTACTACCGCTTGTTTCGCTGCTGCGGTGACACGCAAATTAATGAAGCCCGGACCAGCCAACTCTGCACTGGCGATCAAAGGATTATTTTGTGCCAACAAGGAATCGACAATCTGTTGCGCTAACTCACGTGGATTTTTTTTCAAAGGCTTAGCAATTTGCATCGCAATATTACAAGCGATATCCCCATGTGAAGGGTCACGTGGACGCTCCAGCGCGATCGTGGGATTAAGTTCAGTACCTGCAAGTATGGGCGCTACCGCGCTTTTTATTGCTTCGAGTATGTCTAGTTTTTGCTGAGCTAACATGATGTTTGAATAGTTTTTTGCTGCGCGTGAAAATCACGATACACACAAATATTTGAGAGAAAATTAGCCCTCATTATAACCTTTGTGCGCATCCTGATTTGCCGCAAACGGTGGTCAGCTGAAGAAAAAGCCGCGAGATACCAAATGAATCGAGATCCCTTACTTAATGACGAACTAGCATTTACGCGCAAATAGGCACGCATTTTCTGCACAGAAGCTTCTACAGTAGACTAACGAACGTGTAGAATAAGCCGCTTTTCCTCTCCTCTGGATTGCACATGTGGTTTAAAAATTTACAAGTTTTCCGTCTTCCTGCGCCATGGAAAGTTGATGTTGAACAATTGAATACACAATTGGGTTCTCAATCTTTTTCCAATACAGGTTCTGGCGATATGCAAAGCGAAGGCTGGGCATCTCCTCGCAATAACGACAGCTTGATTCATAGCGTCAATCAACAATTGCTGCTGCTGTTGCAAACCGAAAAGAAATTATTACCTTCTTCAGTAGTGAATCAGGTAACTAAAGCGCGCGCTAAAGACCTAGAGGAACAACAAGGATTTGCACCCGGCCGCAAAGCCATGAAAGACTTGAAAGAACGCGTCACCGATGAGCTGCTACCACGCGCCTTCTCTATTACCCGTCAAACTTGGATCTGGATTGATCCGGTGAATGGATGGCTGGTCATCGATAGTTCTAGCCCTAGCAAAGCTGACGAAGTCATCAAGTTGCTATTGAAGTGCGACAAAATCCCAATGGAAAGTTTGCGCACCAAGATTTCGCCGCAAACGGCAATGACCGATTGGTTGTCGGGCAATGAAGCACCCAAAGGCTTTACGATAGATCAAGACACCGAATTACGCGCCCACACAGAAGACAAAGCCACCGTTCGTTACGTACGTCATTCAATTGATCCGGATGATGTGCAACGTCATATTGCTGCGGGTAAGCAGTGCACAAAATTGGCCATGACTTGGGATGACAAGATTTCATTTGTACTATCCGAAAATCTGGCGATCAAGCGCATCAAGCCCTTGGATATTTTGAATGAAGATAAAGATCAGCGCACGGCAGATGAAAATGAGCGCTTCGATGCTGATTTCTTATTAATGACGTCCGAATTGGCAAAGATGCTAGACGACATCGTCTTTTCATTGGGTGGTCAATTGGCCGACCCTTTGGCTGCATAAAAACCAATTAGTCCAATGCAAATCAAAATGCCAGCAAAACGCTGGCATTTTTTATATTTGAATTGTGCTTATTTAAGACTGGCCCTGTTTGCTTACTTGTTACATGTTGCTCGTCGCATTTTGCACGGACGAAAAAAAACGCGCCTTAGCGCGTTTTTTCTTACAACTTGGCGGAGCGGACGGGGCTCGAACCCGCGACCCCCGGCGTGACAGGCCGGTATTCTAACCAACTGAACTACCACTCCGTTTTAGAAAGGCATCTGTGCTTTACAGTTATTTGATGGTGGGTGCTGAGAGGCTCGAACTCCCGACCTACGCCTTGTAAGGGCGCCGCTCTACCAACTGAGCTAAGCACCCATATACTACTTGCTTAGTTCAAATAACTGCTTTGCTGTGTCATCAGCAACGACAGAAACAAGATTATAGGCACATTTCCAAAATCTGTCTAGGGGGTTTGTTCTCTTTTTCCTGTTTTTCCGAAAAAAATCTACTTATGCTCTGCTAACGCTACGACAAGAACAAGTGTTCATGCCAAGAATCAAACGCCAACATTTACTGTGCCTCTGCTTGTTCTTGAGCAGGACCTAAGACCACGGTCACCTCGACCAAACCTTGTTTGATCGCAGCAGAAAAATCCTTTTCCAGTTCCGGCAAAGCCTGTTGATACGGCGCCAATAGAGCAATTAAGCCATAAGCGCGGTTACGCCCATTTACTTTACCCAAATACAATGCCATGTCAGCTAGTTGCATCGCTTTTTCCCAATTGCAAGATGCCTCGGGAATGCCTGAAAATGGCAAAGAAATATATCCTGCACTGACTGTAACTGGAATCCGTTTATCACCAACCATGACTGGTGTCGATCCAATTGTACGCAACACTCGTTCCACCAACGGGGTCAGTTGTGTCGACTTAGTCCTAGGGGCAAAAATCAAAAATTCTTCGCCACCCCAACGTAAAGTCATATCAGAATCACGCACAGCACTGCGCAAACGCTTTGCTACTTCGATCAGCACCACATCACCTGCAGAATGTCCCCAGGTGTCATTAATGTGCTTAAAGTGGTCGATATCCATAATCATCAAACAATCTGGATTGTCATCACTATCCTCCCGCCTGTCGTCTGTCGCCTGTATATCCCGTTGTCGCATCAGCTCCAAGAATGAACGTCGGTTGAAAAGTCCCGTCAAAGGATCACGAACAGAATGAAACTCAAGTTGTTGATTAACTTCTTCAAGCTTGGCATTGGTTTGTTTGACCTTGCGATACAACATAAAAATGAAAACGCCAACCATGATTGTTACCATAGCACCCAGCAAGGTAATAATCTGCTGCAATCGGCTATTTTTTATAGCAGCGTCTTTAACTTCGTTTTCACGGGCTAAGAGTTCGATTTGTTTTTTACGCTGATCTGCGTCGAATTGTTCCTGCAGAGTCGCCACTGTTTTCGCTCGATCAGTTCGGAATAATTCATTGCTGATATTCTGTTGCTCACGCGTGTATTCCAAAGCCTCTTTGTACATCTTGGCATTTTCATACATACGACTGATTTCACCGACCGTTGCTTCAATATCTGCTTTATCACCCGACTCGCGGGAGTGATTTAGCACTGGATTTAAGTATTCCATTGCTTGCGCTATTTTGCCTTGACCACCTAAGGCAAATCCAAGATTCGCCTTGGCGTTATTGATTGACAAATCATCATCAATCAATTCCGCTTTTTCCAAGGCCTTGCGGGCCACTGCTTCTGCTTTAATAAAGTTATGAGTACGTAAATGAGCGTCCGCGATATTACTTAAAATCAGCGCCTCCAGTGTTGGCAAGTTAGCTTCTTGTGCCGCTTTCAAGGATCGCTCATACGCCACTAGCGACTCTGGATAACGTTTTAGATCACCTAAAGCCATCGCTTGATTCATGCGTAAGTTAGCAATGATCCGCGTAGATTCAACTTGTGCAGCCAAAACCAGCGCTTCATTTGTCACGATGAGAGTTTGCTCAGGATTTTGCATCGTTAGATACAAAGCCGAGAGCGTTTGCAACCTTCGGATTTTAGGGATCAACTTTTTCTGAGGCAAACTCTCTGTTAGTTGCAAGGCATTAAGGTAATGCCGCAATGCCAATTCAAATTTGCTGGCAGCGTGGTAGACGTTCCCATATGCCGACTCCAGACGTATTAAATTATCGGTACGGGTAGAGCCTTGAACGACTTTAGCGATCTCATCTAATTTTGCAATAGCCTGATCAAATTTGGCTTCATCACGCAATTTAAAGGCGGAAGTAATTTGCATCAAAGCGATGACTTCTTTATCTTTATTTGCAGTAGCGAGTTTTAAGATTTCCGCTTGCATTAAATCGCCAGCCGCGCTATCCCCTGCGTCATAATGAGCAGATGCCAATTCACGTAGAGTATCTATTTTGACAAAATAATCCGTCTGTGGATTGAACTGCGCATAAAATTCTTTGAGTTGTTTCAATGCGGCTTGATTATCTTTCTCAGATAATATTTGTATCGATTCCAAACGCGCCATATCCGTTCGGACATCCGATATCGCGCTACACGAAAAGCATAGCAGCGAGGTCGCGACAAGATTTTTGATGGTATTCACATGCCGTAGTGACATAAATAAGCCTCATCTCGCTAGATTGAATCAGCGGGGAATAATTGCAACACGACAATACGGATTTATCTTAACACCAAACATCTTCGAAACGACACAAGAATCAATCACTTTGAGCGTGACCTACTACCAATAAACCACGTTTGATCGCACTCAGTTATACAGTGCTCAGTAATCAATCGTCCAAAGCTTCGGGGATATAAATCTTGGACATAGGAACAGCGCTCTCCATCACGATGCGCAATGCCAACTGCGGCTCAATTAAGCCCTTGCTGGCAAATAATATCTCTTGAATAGCGACGCCAAAAACTACAGGCAAATCACTTGGATCCTTGCAAAAACCCTGCGCCAGTGGGAATAATTTGGGCCATAAAAAGCTCACGTAGTTCATCGGCGTTTCTTTGGCACGATGTTCAATTTCTATACGGGGCACGCCAAATTCTGAGCTACCCAAAGTTTCGGTAACGTGTTTGAAAATATCATGCAAGTCAATTAACTGCTGTAATCCTAATTTTTGGGCTGCACCTGAGGCCAAAGACCATACGGAATAACGACTTTCAGCCAAGGGCTTGTTTAGCAAATCGCCAAAAAAATAAGTGACATCATTCTCTTTACTCTTCACCACGATAAATACTTCTTTTTCAGGACGCCCTTGTTGCACCACATAAGCTTCGCGCACACTCATTTGACAGGCGTACCCCGCCAAGGCGCCCAAGGCGCTTAGCAAAGACTCCAGATGTATGGCTTTTTCTGCGGACATCGCCGTAAATAATTTTGCCGCAATTTCCTTCCCTCCTTTTTTTACGCCAAACAAGGGATCCGGACTTTGCGTCAAATTGACTGGTGGTGTGTTTTCATCGCCGTTGGCTGTGGCCAATGAGAGTGTGGCAACATTAGCGGGGGTGCCAAAGACCTTGTTAAACAAACTTTTGAACACCACGACTCCTGTAATTGAATAAGATTTCGGCCAATTGATTGCTAGATTCTATGTGGCGACTTACTTCAAAGGCACAGCACAAGCACGATAAGAGCGCCATAAATGCGAATTGCAAATTGCGGATTGCGAATATCTAAATTCTACCTGATCGCGGAAAGACTGCGAATCTGAAATGTAGACGTTCGAACATACATTAATTGCAGACAATGCAGCAATTAGGCGGGCAGCTTTACTTAAATGCCCACAATTTACTGCCACCAAAATTCCAACATAACACCAGACCCGTGGTCAGCACTTGAGCATACCAATGCCACCATTGCCAATGTTCGACCAGGAGTGTCATCAATCCCAGATTAATGCACCAGCCTACCCCCAGTACCGTGAAATATTTACTAGCGGCTTCCATATGCGATTTACCACTACGAAAGGTCAGAAAATAATTCAAGATGTAATTAACGATAGAGCCCAACAAATACCCGACTGCAGAACCCGTCACTGCCGCCGATTTATTAAATAGCGTTAACCCCAACATCACCGCGATTTGTATGCTGGCATACTGCACCGCAGTACCCGACAAACCGACGGCAGCAAATTGTATAAATTGACGGACAGGAAGATTTTTCATAGACAGGCATTAACTCTAATTAGTAGTCAACATTATAGCCGCAGCGACCAAGCAGTCTTAGAAACCATCCGGCATCAGTTAAAATGGGCAAGGTGTTCGTTATCGATCGCCTGATTTGCACAACCGGAGAAAGTATATGAGTGTAGAAGAACGTATCATCGATTTAGAAATCCGCTTAAGTCGACAAGATGACTTAGTGGATACCTTAAATACCCAAGTTTATCAGCAACAAAAGAAAATCGACGAACTAGAAAAACTCTGTATCGCCCTAGCAGAGCGACTGCGCGAACTAGCCATTACCGCGAATCAAAGGCAAAGTGTGGTGGATGAACGCCCACCCCATTATTAAACCCATTATCAAACTTAATTACTTACACTACCCAGGCGCCATCTCGAAACACGACTTGTTCGCCTAGAGTGACCGACTCGGTTACTGCAAACACATCAACATGGTATTTACCATCGCCACGTTTAAAATTTGGCTTACCGTAAATACCGTGTTTCGCTCCCAAAGAAAGATGGATGCCGCACATGCGTTCATACGTGCCAATATCGCTGACCAAACGATCACGGTTAAAGGTTCGGTTCATACCGAAACCAAGTTCACGCACCCACACCACAGATTCGTCTGCTTTAATTTGCGCTATCACTTCATCAAAAGCGGGGGTGGAGTCAATCACATCGACTACCTGCCCTCGCTCAATCACGAGCGTAATCGGTTGTGGCGGTTTATTCACGGAAAAACTGGTGTCACCAAACACAAAAATACGCACACGTCCGTTCACTGCCTGTAAATCTTTTGCTTCGGTAAAGACCTCACCGATAGGAAACTGGCCACCCCAGTTTTTCATATCGCTATAGTCACCAATGTTTAACTTAGCGTCTTCAAACGGCGAGGCGTACACCAATTGTGCACCTTCACCGCTATCGACCATGCCGCATGGTGCGTTATCAATCAACTGCTTTAGACCCCGACCTACTCCCCGGTAATAATCCATATCGTAAGCCAGTGCATCAATATAGGCTAACGCTTGCTCACCGGGCATACGCCCCAAGTGCGGGTGCTCTATCACTTTTAAGTCACGTTTAAATAATTCAACACGAATCCGGTAAGCGTCCATGCGAAAATTCGTTGATTGCACCAAGACGACCAGATCACCTGCGACCAAATCCTTGAAACTTGCCATCACTTGTTCTGGGGTATTGGCATCAAAATCAAGAAAGACTGCATCCGGCAAACATCGACGATATGCCTGCATTAAGGCCGTCGACAAATCGGTACGGAGATCAAATACCACCACTGCAGCATGCGCGGAAGGATGTTGAAAACACAATCTCAATACATCGCCCAAATGGCGCGTTGCAGTCGCTATTGCTGATTCTGGCAATGGAGTTACAGGGAACACTGCTGTCGCGGGCAAGGACGCGCCAGTGTTCTGATCAGAATGAGTATCAAACAAAGTGGAATTTATCATAGTGCGTAGCGATCAAAACGGAATTGGGCTTTCCGGTACTTGGCGAAAACCCAATAACTTAATCGCATCAAAAATGGGGCTCAGAATGAACGCTTATCATCGAAACATAGGCGTACGAACTTATACTAAGCCGCCATTTTATCGGAACACAGCAAAGTGCTTACAAATACTTTGCTATGTCATGCAGAGATACATCAAAGAAATCATTTGCCCATGCTTTCGTGAGCACCACCTTGCATGCGCTTATTCATGCGCTCTTGCATCCTGTTTTGCATACCGCCTTGCATGCGATGACGCATACGTTGGTGACTGGCATCAAAGGTTTTTTGCTGCTCCGGTGTCAATACCGCATAAAACGTTTTAAGCGCATCCAGATGTTTTTGCATGCGCGCCAGCCGGTCTTTAGAATGTTCTAGCATTTTTTCCATTCTTGCGGGAGCAGATAATCCTTCCATTGCTTTTCTGTCGGCCCGCATTTTCTCCCCGCGCTCCTTCATGGCTGGCTTAGTCGCTTCGATAAAGGTTTTCCAAGCGCCTTCTTGCTCGGCAGTGATCTTTAATTTATCGTGCATCGTGCTTTGATGCTTTTCCATGCCAGCTTTCATTTTTTCCATCATCTTGGCGTGATCCACGGGTGGACGAGGCGCAGCACTTTGTTGCGCAAACACCGATGAGGCGAAACTCAACGAAATGACGGTTAAACCTAGATATAAACTATTTCTTATCGATTTCATGATGTTATCCTTAAATTTTTAGATGCATAAAAAGACTAGGTGCTCTTACCTTGACCTAATCATGTGCACTGCACATAACTCAAATAAT
Organism: uncultured Undibacterium sp.; assembly: GCA_963512475.1. Taxonomy (GTDB): domain Bacteria; phylum Pseudomonadota; class Gammaproteobacteria; order Burkholderiales; family Burkholderiaceae_D; genus Undibacterium. The sequence goes on along the minus strand of CAUPNA010000009.1, from coordinate 17,872 downwards.
GCGCTTCAAATGTAAGCAGGAAGTGACAATCTAAGCTGGCAGTGTATCGATCTGTAACCACGAATTCCAATGTGGAACCAATTGTCGCATCGCATGTGTCGTATTGTTTCAATCTTGATTTATGATAACAAGTCGATACAAATTCGAGCGCCAAGCAACATCCTCTTATCAGATAATAGAATCATGGATACCCAAAATACTGTATTAATTGTTGACGATGACCGAGAAATCCGCAGCTTACTGGCGGACTATCTGGAAACACATGGTTACACTACCTTAATGGCGGCGGATGGTCATGCCATGTGGAGTACCTTAGAAAAAAGCCCTGTACATTTGTTAGTGCTAGATCTGAATTTACCTGGTGAAGATGGCCTGACCTTGTGTCGCAATTTACGTGCCAAATCTAATCTGCCTGTCATTATGCTGACCGCCCGTGGCGAGCCTTTAGACAGAATTCTCGGCTTGGAGATGGGTGCCGATGATTATTTGCCCAAGCCTTTTGAACCACGTGAACTATTGGCCAGAATTCGCAGTGTATTACGCCGTACGCAAAACAATGGTGGACGCGAGCATGATGAAAGTCCAAAAAAATTACGATTCGGCGAATGGACACTTGATTTGGTTGCGCGTCACTTGATCAGCCCCGATGAACGAGTGATCGCCTTATCAGGTTCAGAATATCGTTTATTAAATATCTTTTTAGAACAACCCAATACCGTACTCAACCGCGATCAGTTATTGAACATGACGCAAGGACGGGACGCAGATCCGTTTGATCGTTCTATTGATATTCAAATCAGTCGATTGCGCCAAAAACTAGGTGAAGATGCACGCTCTCCACAAATTATTAAAACGGTGCGCAATGGTGGCTATGTGCTGTCCGTAAACGTTACCGCTGAAACTCATTAGCATTCACCGGAATATGTAATCTCAATATGGCAAGCTTCAATTTTCGACTCATCTCTCGTTTAGATTCCATCTCAGGTCGAATTTTTTCGGTACTTCTATTTGGCATTATCTGCTCTGCTGCACTGACTTGGTGGCTGGCTTTTGGCGAGCGTCAAAATACCATCAGTAATGAGCGTAGTAATTATCGCGCCGACCGCGCTAAACATGCCGAACAGTTGATACAAGCGATCGACGCATTACCTGCGGCAAATCGCGAAGGCCTCCTAAAAGCGATTCATCGTTTTGGTTTAAAGGTTGTTCCGGTTCCAGCCAATGTGCCGGACTATAAAGCCAGTACGCCTTATGGCATTGCACTGAGTGAACGCTTAGGGAAATCATTCAAAATTATTCCGCTGCCGCCAGCGCCAGAAAACTGCCTGATGCGTAGCGATGATCGAGGCCCGACAGAAGCTTGCGAAGGACTCATTTTTGTTTTAAACGATGGTAGCGGACTGCATCAGACGATCTTCCCTGCGCGCCCATCCACCGCCCCGATACAGCCGGAAACTTATTTCTATCTCGGTCTATTCTTAGCTTGTATCGCAGGTTTGGCACTGTTCGTATCTCGCATGACCATACGTCCTTTGCAACAATTAGCGCAAGCCGCAACCGATTTAGGTCTCGATATCAATCGCCCGGCACTAGCGGAACGCGGCCCAAAAGAAATTCAACAAGCTACGCACGCATTTAATTCCATGCAACTGCGGATTCGTGATCATATCCAACAGCGGACACAAATGCTGGCAGCGATTACCCACGATTTACAAACGCCTTTGACGCGCTTACGTCTGCGCTTAGAAAAAGTGAACGACCAAGAATTACATGACAAGCTGGTTGGTGATTTATCTAGCATGCAAATGATGGTTAAAGAAGGCTTGGATTTAGCGCGCAGCATGGACAGTAATGAGGCATTGCAAGCACTCGATATCGACTCTTTACTCGATAGTATTTGCGCGGATGCCAGCGATGCAAGTCATGATGTCAGTTTGCTCGACAAATCTAAAGCCACCGTCATGGCCAGGCCACAGGCTTTACGCCGTTGCCTGAATAACCTGGTCGACAATGCGATCAAATATGGACATAGCGCCAAACTGCACTTGATCCAAAGCACAGAAGCGAAACAGCAATGGCTGCATATTTGCGTGCGCGATCAAGGCAGCGGCATTCCGGTCGATCAGCAAACTCGTGTCTTCGAACCCTTCTATCGAATGGAGACTTCGCGCTCGCGTGAAACGGGCGGAACAGGGCTGGGACTGACAATTGCGTTAAATATCGCGCGTCAGCATAACGGCAAACTTAGCTTAAGTAATTTGCCAGAAGGTGGTTTGGAGGTACGCTTAAGCTTACCTATAAAGTCTTGATGGTTGAAAATCACTGCTGCGGGTGCTGGTGTAGTTGCAAATTCAAATCACACCAAACCAGCCCAAAGCCCCACCGATCAGCAGCAACCACAATAAATGCAGTCGGGTGCGCCACACCACGACTGCCGACAAAGCGGTCAAGCACCATATCGGCCAATCAACGCGCCAGTTACTATGCGCGCTCGCCATAATCCAACCTGTCGCCACCAATAAGCCAATGACAACGGGAGCCATGCCCAACTTAAAGCTGCGCACAGCAATCATCTCGCGGTTTTTATGACTCCAATTTGCGAAGCACAAAGTCAAAGTCGCACTCGGCAAAATGATGCCCATCATGGAAATCAAAACGCCCAATAGACCACCCCACAAGCTACCTGTATTCACGCCGACATGCCATCCCATCAAGGCAACAAATAAAACATTCGGCCCCGGCGCGGCCTGCGCTAAGGCTACCGATGCATTAAATTGTGAATCGGAGATCCAATGTTGCTCCATCACCAGATAGCGATGCATTTCGGGTAGCGTAGAAACAGCACCGCCTACCGATAACAGTGACAGCAAGGTGAAATGCAAAAACAAATTGCACCAATCAAACCAACTCAATGCCAATGCCATTTGACTCATGTCATGCATCGACATCTCCATCCGACTCTGCAAGGGATTTAGTTTGCTTCAGTTGACGATAGACCAGTGCACTACTACTACCACCCAGGAATAACAAAATAAAGACTAGAGGAAAATGCAATAAGGCGATGCCGATAAAACCCAAGGCAGCGATCAACGCGCATAGCAGGCAACCCCCAGGATGCTTTTTCAATGCAGGTATCAAGCGCAAACCACTGGCCATAATCATGCCCGCGGCTACGGCACTCATCCCACGTAAAGCACCAGCAACACCAGGATGAGTCGCTATTTGTGAATACAACATCGCCAGCAGCAGCAATAAGATCAGGGGAAAGGTCAGCATGCCCGCCAAGGCGCATAAGGCGCCACGCAAGCCAAAGAAACGATTGCCTATGATCATGGCAAGATTGACGACATTGGGGCCTGGCATGACTTGCGCGACTGCCCACTCTTCCACAAACTCAGCGGGCGTCATCCATTGTTTTTTATCAACCAGCTCACGCTGGACGATCGCCACCACACCGCCGAAGCCTTGCAAGGCGAGCAAAGTGAACGACCAGAACAATTCTCTCAAAGATTGAGGCTGTGGTCGCGCCGCTGTTGGTGCTGGCGTTGGCGTTGGAACTTGAGCTGGAGCTGGCGTTGGAGCAGTATCTGAAGTGGAAACTGGCATCACGCGGCCTTTATCACTCAAGTAGGCTTGTGATGCTGGCGAATCCGTGCGCGCCATTCACCGATGGCCGCTAAAGCGGCTTGAAATTCCCGTTCTATCAGATCCGCTTCGACGTTGGTAATCACTCTGTCTAGCATCGCTTCCGAGACCGCTTCTGCCGCATTCCCGACCTGACTCATCACACGACAAACGGTTTGTGATAAGTCGTCATCCGTGAATTCTTGTGGTTCAGGCACCAAAAATCCGGCCATGCCATGTCGCGCCAAGAAAGCATGCACTGGCAACAAGGCATCTTTCACGCCAGCGGCCTGACACAGACTTATAATTGCAGAAGTCTCTTCAAACGACGGGTAATGCGTTTCTATACCGGGCGCTAATTTGTTGCGCAAGACATTGACTGACATCTGCATCTTCGCCGCTAAGGCATCTAAACCACCAGGATAAGCACGAGCCACTTTATATAAAGCGTCATGCTGATTCATATCGGAGTATCTGCGTGTCATAAATTTATTTTCTTTCGTTGCGATCGGGACTGGTGTGCTGCGCGTAAACTTGATTAATTAACTCAACGATGCCCAGATCAATAATTAAAAAGACGATTGTACCGAATCAATACAAAAATCACACCATTTTCAAGCACACCTAGCCTGGTTTGCTATCTCATTTCTATTCTGGCGCTGGCAAATAAGCAGAATGAAGCAAAAACTTGAATGCATTATTCAATAAGTGGACGCGACACGCTGACTCAATAAGCGCAACCAGCGATCAGACCCATGCCCATCGCTTACGACCAGGGCAAAATCGGTAACGGTACGAGCCGCACGTTCCAATAACTGGATATCCGCCTCATGCTGGCGCGCCACATGTGGGTCTTCGAGAAATAAAATACGTCGGATTTTCTTCTCTAAAACCAATTCTGCAATCTGTGCATCGCCGCCCATAGGACCAGATAGAAACGGCTGCACCCAATTTCGCCCCGCCTCCTCACCTTTGATCTTTTGCGCCAGTTGATTCAATAAAGAGCCGGTGGTACCTGTCGCATAACGATGCTCAAATTGATCCAGCAAAGCAAAATGTTTTTCTGCAATCTGTAACATGTTTTGTTTTAACGCATCGTGCGCAATTAAAGCAATACGCTCACTTGCCAAATCTAAGCCCACTGCGTCATTGACAGCGAGCTTAGCGCCGACCGCGGTTGCTTCTAATTCCAGCCATTCGCAAGCACCTGCCAGCGTTGATAAATAAGGTTTTCCGTGAATGACGCATTGGCGTTTTAGAGCTAAGGCTTCGGGGAAAATCGACGAATGATCCACCGGATCAATCAAATAAATCACCGCATCCACTGAATTATCTAGATCACGATTGACCACGTGCGCGACCAGTTTCATCAAACCGCCGTCACGCCCATAAGGAAATCGTATATAGGGTGAGCAAATATTCTGTAGCCCATGACTATGAATAGCATCCAATGTTCTACCGACCACTACCCATTCGATATCTAAAGCAAGGATTGCCTCGCGGGCTCTCACAAATAACTGAACCAAGGCGGAGTCAGCAGCGTCTTGATGCGCACGATTAGCAATCAAGCCGATACGCAAGCGCCGGCGACTCTCATTGCTTGCAGTCAAAATACTCTGCGTAGCCGAACTAGAATGTGAACTCACTTTGTACACTTCCATCTCTAAAAACTAAATGTAAACAAAAAAATGCTGGTCAAATAAACCAAGGGGAAATGACTTACAAACGCTCCATGCTGGTTCTGTGAAATTCTTCACACCAAGTCAGAAGCTTTTCTCCGGGCATAGGATAGGCAAAATAATATCCTTGTATCTCATCACAGCCCATCAGGCGCAAAGTATTCAAGGTCTCTTCCTGCTCAACCCCTTCTGCCACCACAGACAAACCAAAGTTATGCGCTAATCCAATAATACTTTGCACGATCTGTTTATCTTGTCGCGAACCGCTCATGCCTTGCACAAATAGTTTGTCAATTTTTAGTTCGTCGATCGGAAAACGGCGTAAATAAGCCAACGATGAATAACCGGTGCCAAAGTCATCAATCGAGAGGCGAAAACCCAATCGTTTCAATTCAAATAGCAAGGCCGTCGTATGTTCGATATCGTGAATGAAAGCGCTCTCAGTGACCTCTAAACCAATTGCACTGGCGGGCATATTCCAGACATTCAAACATCGTTCTAACATCTTTGGCAACTGCTGCAATGCTAATAAACGCGCTGACAAATTAATCCAAACCACAACATGCAAACCCTTTTTCTCCCAACTCGCCGCTTCTTGCAAAACTTTATTAAAAACCTGCATGGTTAATTGCTCGATTAAACCATACTGCTCTGCCACGTCAATGAGTAGATTTGTCGCAAGTACTTGTGCGTGATCACCAGGCCAACGGACTAAAGCTTCGACAGACTTAATACTCTTTGAGCGTAAGTCGACCTTGGGCTGATAGCGCATCTCGAGACCATTTTCATCCAGTACTGCTTTAACTGCCTGTGGCAAATCATCGGGGCGACTACGCTCATCACGTTGTATTTGCGCCATTTCAAAGCGCAAATTATTTAACTGCGCATTTTTCTTTGCCTGATCAGCGATACGTACCAACTCAAAAGAATTTTGCACATGCAAAGGCGCACAAGCGATACCGATAGTCGGGTGAAAAAAAATCGTTTGAGACTCAATGGTGAGCGGCGAACTCATTGCCGCCAATAAGCGATGTACCGCCAATACAGCCAATGCCTCGGACGATAATTGGGGCAACAGAAACCAACATTCGTTGTCAGTTGCGAAAACAAATCTATCCTTTTCACGCAAACTGGGACGTATCAGTTCGCAGAAATGCTGCTCGACAATCTGGGCATAGGACGGCTGCAATAATGCTTGCACTCGATCCGAGCGCTGTAAAGATACGACCAATAATGCCATCACATGATGCTCATCGACTGCGCGAATTTCGGCGTCGACCAGCTGCATAAATTCAGTCAGGTGAGGAACCAAGGTATTCATGTGCTTAGCGGTCATGATGTCCTCTATGCCTTGTAAAAATCGTGACAAACCAGACCGTAAGCGCCATCTGGTAGACCACGTATTATGCTGACGCGCTCACCGTTATCGATCAAACTTTGCTGCATTAAATCCAACATCATGGGTTTTTCTAAAAGAGATTGGTCAGCCTTTGTTAGAAGTAACACTTTAGGGTCAAGTCGTTTCAACTTATTGTGTTCAAGAACAATCGCAACTTCACCTGTACTTAACTGAATCAGACTTCCGACCGGAAAAATACCGATTGCCTGTACAAACTCCTCCACCAAGGGTGCATGTAACTGCCCTTCTGACATCCGGAACAATTCTTTCATCGCGTCGAATGAGGACTTGGTTGCACCGTAAGGACGGGTCGAAGTCATTGCAGCAAAACTATCGGCAATGGCTGCCATACGACCAAAAATACTGATTTCCGCTCCGGCCAAGCCACGTGGATAGCCGCTACCGTCCATTCGTTCGTGATGTTCATTGATGCCCAGTCTGATATTTTCGCTGAGCGGCTCCTGCGCTTCCAGTAAATGAATGCTGGCGTCAACATGACGCCGCATAATCGACAATTCTTCCATCGACAACTTAGCGGGTTTCTGTAATAAGCCAGAGGGAATCTCCAATTTGCCGATATCGAGCAACAAGCCAATAAATCCCAATTCTATAAGCTGTTGCGTAGAAAAGCCGATATGGCGACCTAAAGTCAGCATGTAGACGGCAACCTTCAAAGCATGCGATACCACGCCCATGTTTTCTGACCGCATCCGTAACAACCACATCAATGCAGAAGGATTAGAAATCACACTATCAGACAGCAACTGCACCGTCGGCAGTACTTCCTTCAATTCCAAAGACTGCATATTTTTCAGATCGTGTTGCAGTTTGTCAATCAAAGCCTCAGTTTGTTCAACGACCAATCGTGCACGCGATAGCTCATCAACCATAGAAAGCTGGTCATGATAATGGACAAGATGGAGTTCCTCTGGCACGTAGCCCGGGCGACGGCGCTGCTTATGATGCTTTGGCCGATTCCATAAAGACCGGTGCAAATGACGACCGTGCTCACCCCAGCGCAACCAGCGCTCCCACCAATTCAAATGCGCCAAAGTCACATCCCGAGGCTCCATACCTTTCATTTTGACAGCGAACTGACGTATTGCATCGGTATGGGTCTTATTCAAGGTATTCAGTGATGGATCGTGCGGATCATCAGACATGTTTTGCTCAAATCTTGCGAAGTCGGCACTTGCTTGAACGGGTATTTTGGACTTGTGCGGGTGCAGCGTTTTTTTGGTGTGATGATGGCGGATGCGTTGATGATGAGCGTAATCAGACTTGGTGAATTTACTATGCAACCAACTAACTACACGTTCCAATTGATTTTGTTGCTGATCATGTAGCGCTCGCAATTCGGGAGAAGATTTAGGTGGTGCGGTCTTCCCGACGACCTCGAATTCTTTTGACTCGTGCAAAATATCAAACGGCAAATGCAGTAGGGCATGTGAGCTACTACGACGCGGATCAATCACCAATTCTTTCACCAGACTTTGCAAGGTCTGCAAATCTAATGTTTCAGTGAGCAAAAAACCTTGCAATAGAAACGGCGTCTGTACCCAAGGTTTATCCAATTCAGTAATGAACATGCCTAAACGTAAATCGTCAACACGGATACGTAACGAGTCACATAATTGATACGTCTTATTTAACACTGAATCAACACTTAAAAACGAAGGTAAGCAAAAAAGAAAATCTGCTTAACTTCATAGTTATGCAGACTTATATTTTCATATCATAACGAGTTTCTGCTCACTCGCGGGATATGGGCGAAAAAAAACCCGCAAATTGCGGGTTTTTTCCTACATTAAGTCTTAAACCGTCGGTTCAGCGTTTTTCATCCAATGCGGGCAAGACTTGCACTTGTAAAGAACTCAGCTTACTACCACCACGATATAGGCGGTGATTAGCTTTAATGAAATCACTTTCCTTGGCTTCGAAAATATTATCGACAAATTTTTGGGGGTTGCGGTCAATGAAAGGAAACCAGGATGACTGTACTTGTATCATGATGCGATGGCCACGCTGAAAAGTATGCATCACATCATTAATGGCAAATTTGACCTTGGTCGGCTCATTGGGTACGAAAGCTTTAGGATGCTCAAAACTATCGCGGAAGCGTGCGCGAAAAGGTTCACCTCGCACCAGTGTCTGCTGAGCACCGCGATTCGGTTCGCCCGGTGCTGCATCCATTTTATTTGGATTAACATCAATCAGCTTCACCACAAAATCCGCGTCACTACCCGTCGTGCTGACAAACAAGGATGCTTCTAAGGGTCCGGCAAAAGTCACGTCACGATCTAAAATTTCTGTTTGATAAGTCAGTACATCAGGACGACTGCTGGCAAAACGCTGGTCTGCTGCCACATATTGATTGCTCCAGCGATTAGTGATTTCGGTCGTGTAGGGCACTGGCTTTGCCGGATCACTAACATATTCATCATACGCACCGTCACCTGCCTTTGGCATCTCAAAGCTGAGCTTACCGTCAGCATTAAAATACAAGGATTTTGTTTGCGTATTGGCTGGCGGCCACGAATCAAAACCACGCCAGCGATTGGCTCCCGTCTCAAACACCCAAGCTTCTGGCAAAGCAGGTTTATCGCCTCCTTTTAGGTGGTGTTTGAAGAAAGCAAATTCTATCGGTTGATACGTGTAGGCAGTCTTAAAGCCAAAATGAGTATCACCAATTTTTTCACCGGTTGTACTTGTCCAACCACCGTGCACCCAAGGTCCAATGACCAAGGTATTGCTGATACCTGGGTTATTTTTCTCTATCGCTTTGTAGGTTTGCAAGGGTCCATATAAATCTTCAGTGTCATACCAACCACCTACCGTCATCACCGCCGCTTTGATATTTTTTAAGTGCGGTAATAAATTCTTCGCTTGCCAGTAGCTGTCGTAATTAGGATGCTGGGTCAGCTCATTCCAAAATGGGATGCCATTTTTTAGATACTTGGTATTTGCATTGGATAAGGGGCCAAGCTCCAAGAAAAATTGATAGGCGTCAGGTGTGCCCCAATTGAACGGGGGCTCATTATTCACATCGGTAGGTGCTGGCCTTGGTTTGCCAAAACCGCTAAAAAAACTGAACGCCAATTGCAAGTTAAAGGCGCCATTTCTGTGCATATCATCACCTCGGAACCAATCAGCAATCGGCGCCTGTGGCGAGACTGCTTTTAGTGCTGGATGCGAATCAATCGCGCCTGCAGAGGTATAGAATCCCGGATAGGAAATACCCCATTGACCGACTTTGCCATTACTAATGGGCAGATTTTTAATCATCCAATCAATACTGTCATAAGTATCACTACTCTCATCGATATCGTTCTTACCTATTTTTTTATCCATGTGAGGTCGCATATTAACGAACTCACCTTCCGACATGTTTTTGCCTCGCACGTCCTGAAATGCAAAAATGAACCCCTCTTTTTCATACTGTTCGGTTGGGCCTAAACGCGTTTTATATTTATCCGTGCCGTAAGGCGCCACGGTGTACGGCGTACGCACCAACAAAATCGGATAGCGCTTTGTTGCGCTGGCATCATTCGGGACATAAATCGATGTAAACAGTAACGTGCCATCACGTGCCGGAATGCGGTATTCAAATTTTGTGTAGTTCTTACGGATATACTCGGCGCGTTGTATCGCCAGGTCTTTCTCATTAACTACGTTTGCTACAGCAGTTACGTTACCAGCATTGGTCGTCGCGGCATGACCTGCTTGCATAATGCCAAAGGCTGCCAGCATCAAAGAGGCAAATAATAGGCTAGGGAAACGAGCGTTCATAGAACGACCACCTTTCATGGAGTGTACTATTGGGCAATACAGATTAAAAGTCCGCGTAACAAAGCACGTCATGCAGGACTCATAAATTTCGGTTTTGGTTCTTACTTGTGAATTGGATTTACTACAAGTTCAGACTCAATCGAGGATGAAAAAGTTCCAAGAAAGGAGGACACTTGCGTTTACTCTTGCGTAGGATCGTAGTCAGGAATCTCCGCGTCGATTTGCACCAGCGAGTCGGGACCATTGTCGCGCGCCTTTTGCAAAGCATTCTGCGCTCGCAACAGAACTTTATCTGCCAGATCACCCGGCGCGTTAGGCGTTAGCCCAGTACAGAATGTCACTTGCAAGCCCTCGGCAACATCAGTCCAATCATAAGCCTGCAAATTTTCTTTGATACGGCGAATTGCCACCATACTTTGATCCAACCACGTTGTTGGCATAACAATCGCAAATTCGGTAGCACCGATACGTCCATAGGAATCGAGGTTACGCAATACGTGAATCGCCTCTTGCGTCACTACTTGCAAAATGCGCTTCGTCACATCCTGTCCGTGCAATTCCATCACTTCAGGCAAACGATCAATACCAATCACGGCTACCGTAAAGGTGTGCCCAGTGCGCTTGGAACGCTGTAGTTCGCCATCCAAACGATCTATCAACGTGTTACGGTTCAAGGCACCCGTTAAATGATCATGCGTCGCCAAAGTTTGTAAGTGCGACATGATCGCTTCCAACTTAGGCAACACATCCTCTTTCATGTTCCCATCTTTGATTTGTGCAATGGCTTCCAGCAACTGCTGTTGCACGAAGGGTATGGTCTGTTTGGTATTTCTTGGCATCTTGAAGTTACATCAATAGTGTGTGAAAGACAAAACCCATTTTACGAACCTGCATCTATGAATCTATATAGACTGACACGACCCAGCATACAATAGCCACTTTACCACCTTGTAAAGCTTGAGCAAGTTCCCATGCCACTTTTGTCGTTTTCTTCACCGCTGGAGCCATTGCTAAACGATGTTTTCCCGAATATCCAGTTATGGATGAAACGTGATGATCTGCTGCATCCTAGCGTATCAGGCAATAAATTCCGCAAATTAAAATATAACCTGGTTCACGCGTATGAATATCGCCCCATTCTAATATCGATGGGAGGTGCTTGGTCAAATCACCTTCATGCATTGGCGCATGCCGCGCAATTACTCGGTTTGAGTTCAATCGGGCTCGTACGAGGATTGCAAGCAGCGCATTCGCCGTTGAATGCCACCCTATCAGATTGTCAATCTGCTGGCATGCAACTTCAATTTGTCTCGCGCGACGACTATCGCGAATTGCGAGACAATGTGGATGCATGGCAGAAACGGGTCGACCGAGACCCCAAGGAATTTTTATGGTTGCCTGAAGGAGGAAGTAACGCGCTGGCGCTATCCGGCATGGCCGAACTGGTCGATGAATTAAAACAGGATTTAGGTGGCACACCGGATACCATCGTGCTGGCGTGCGGAACGGGTGCCAGCTTGGCGGGCATATTGGCGGGCTTGCGTGGTCAGGGGCGCGTTATCGGCATCGCTGCCGTTAGCAATGCTGGGTATTTACGTCAACAGGTGCAGCAATTGCTATTAAGCGCTGGTCATCCAGCTTATCAAAATTTTGAAATCCTGCTTGACTTCGCGCACGGAGGATTTGCCAAGACGTCACCAGAATTATTGCGGTTTTGCGAGCAATTTTCTCAGCAGACACGAATACCCATAGAACCCGTTTACACAGGAAAAATGCTTTTCGCTTTGGCGGATTTATGTCGATCTGGAAAATTTGTCAAAGGTGAAAGGGTGGTTGCCATTCATACTGGCGGCTTACAAGGGTTGAGGGGCTACCAACCGAAATAAGGTAAGTCAGTAACGATGTTCATCAACCAAGTGTTTGTTAAAGCTATACTTGCTGCCACCTTGTAAGATGTCCACCATTTTCTTGGGATTTGCAGCCGAAATAAAAACATCGGCAACGCCATCTTTGACCCGAAACTTCGTCGCGGGACTAAGAATATTATTCGGCTTAATCATCAAATGCCGAATCACTTTTGCCTTCTCATTGCAAATTAGGAAATGGCACTCTTTTTTAAAGTTAGCCAAAGGAATATTCAGCCACCAACCTTCGTCGCTGACATACCTTACCAATTGAGAAAACTGTGTATTGCTCTCATTTAAGGTGTTCGAGCGCAAAGACTCGTTGGCAATCTGTATGGCTTCTGACTTGTTCATAATCAATCAATATAAAATGAAAAAGGGCGATATGCTCGCCCTTTTTGTTTATCCATTGCGCGTATCACTTGCCCCAATATGATAAATATTTGGCGCGAAAATCACTGGAAGGATCAAACATATCTTTTTGCCCTCCATCGTAAGTAATATTTTGCAGTGTCACTAAATGCAGAGGCGCATTATAGCCGCTAGGACTGGCTTTAGAGAAAGCGCGATTCATTTCATCGACGATTTGCCAGCCATGCAGATACAAAGGTTCTGGCACAGTACTTACTTGCAGATCACCTTTGCGTATGCGTCTGAAAGCGTTTGGAGAGCCATCACCTGCAGAAATGCCACGCAATTTATTGGCTTCAACCAGTTTTTCAACCTCGGGCTTATCCATCATGTCAAAATACACATCATTGACAGCGACGACGTGGGTCCATTTAGTGCCATTACGTTTGACTAAAGATTCTATTAAAGCAGGGAATTTCTTGCGCGACTCAGCCACAGGCAAATCCTCAACACTCAAAATCCGGCATGCGTCGCACTGGCGCAATACTTCCACGATGGCACCCGACTTTGTCGCCATATACGGTGTTGATGTATCAGTGAAAACCACAATACCCGCTTTATTACTAGATTCAGCCGCGCCAAACAAAGCCGCAATTTGCGCAGCTTCCTTTGGATCAGTCGTGATATTCGCGAATAGGCCTGGTACACCTGCTGATTTTGAACTTGCATGCCATCCGATGACCGGCACTTTGGCTTCACCGGCGGCCGTCAAACCTTTGGCCTGGCTTGCAGCGTCAACACCAGCCAAAACGATACCATTTGGTTTCATATCCAATGCCTGCTGGACAATGCCAGCACCAATATTGCATTGACCGCGACAGTCGATCGAAAGAACTTGCCAGCCAGTACCTGCAACCGCCTCTTTGATCCCATTGAATACGCCGTAAGTTCCAGCGTCACTCATATCGTGTGCAATAAAAACGATTTTCTTGTCTTTTTGAAGTTGAGGGCCTGAAGTCGGACCTTCCCATTTTGATTTTAAAGCTGACGCTTTCGCGACTTTGGCATTCGCCGCACTCACAAACTGCATAGTATTCTGCTGGGCGGATGCCCCAGCAGCCATGAAACAAGTCGCGAACAATAACGCTAATAAGCTTTTACTTTGAACAGTAGTCATAAATCCGGATCGGTCAGTGTGAACAAAAATAGCTAATCGGATATATCTAAGACTTACACTTCGATATATGAAGAATAGCAAACGTTCAAAGATTATCGTAGAAAGACGCGTAGCGCAAATAAAGACGAGCTAGTTGGCTATGAACTGTATGCTTTTCACTGCAGTCACCGAATTATTTTGACCACAGGCTAAATTTGTCGCTTATTTTACGAGCGTTTTTCACTATCAAGATATTAAAACAACATTGGTCTACGAATCGATATGGAAGAAGCAAACTAGGATTCAAGCGAAATGCCGTTCAACCCAGAATTTCCATTAGGATTTGAGGCGATGGTGGATGCACTTTTCGAGGCAGTTTTTACGTGAATGAGGCGGAAATAGCTAGCTATTTCCAACGAAGAACGAAAAAAATGACCGAAAATGCGCCGCCAGCGCTCAAATAGCGTCGGAGACGCTCCTAATGGAAAATCTGGGTTCAAGGACAGACCGATGATGCCTGCTTTTAAAAAAATATCAGGCACCATCTGGCTTTGTTTGTATCGACAAACTAGGGTGAGGTAGGCTTACTTGTTGGGGCGCTGGCACTACTGGTACCTGTTACTGCAGCAGCTGTCGGTGCAGGTGATGGCTTAACTGCATTTGCACGAATAATTCCCACACCGAGCGCTGACAACAACAAGCCGAACAAGATTAAAGCTACACCGAATTTTAAGAAAGATTTCATGAAGTTCTCCAAGATCAGGCATGAATAGTTGATTCAGAACGGGCAGGACCGCGTAACAGTGAGACCGTCCAGAGTAAATACTTTCCGAAGCCAATGACAGTCAGCCTAGTCAACCAAAGGCACAACAAAAGCAAGCCAGTAGCCACAATCAGCATGCCAATACCTGCAAAGAAATGGCGTGTTTCCATGCGGTTTTTAATATGTATTGTGCCTGGTCGATTGTCAGTATGAAAAACAACACCCTCGGTAGCTTCAGGTAAGTGAATTAACCTATCTGCCTTATCTTTATTCACCTTTATACCGGCGTCACTAATATCAACAGATACACTGCCTATATGCGAATGCCTTAGGCTACGGACATCTTGTGCGACTAAATGACTTTGATGATAGCCAGGTAATCTAAATTCCATGGCTGGCACGCCAGAAAGGCTGGCGGCGATAATAACTGTCGCGCTCAAGTACAAAACCATAGAGAAAGAGTATGCGCAAAACAAGAAGACGCCATACAAAATCGCTGGCACTAGCATGAAGAAGTTAAAAATAACCAGACCAATCAATGCAATAAAAAAACCAAAAATATTGCCAGGACCTAGATTGCTCTTGAGATTTTTAAACCGTACATTTGCTCGTTGCTGAGCCGCCACCAGACGCGGAGTCGCGAATTTCTGAGAGATATCTGTTTCACTTAAACCCAGGCTGATTCCGTCTTGAAATTTTTTCTCATAACTTGCAAGCGTTGCATCGATTACCGATGTGGGCAGTCCTTGCAATTCTTGCCGCAAGGTATTCATATATTCTGTTTTGTTCATGGTACTCTTCCCCTTCAATGGCATTATCGAAATTTACGCGTTAGCGTTCATGCATGGTGTCACTTTAGAGGGAAGAGATCGAATTGCCTATCGCATAGCGACATAGTGCAAATTTTTATGGATGGATGGCAAATACAAGCGACGAGAAGAAAATCGGGGTTAATTGACCAAATTCTGATGCGCCAACCATTTATCGAGAATAGATTCGGCGTCAGATGCTAAATGCAGACCTAATTTTGTCCGTCGCCACAAAATATCATGGCCAGTCTGAGCAAATTCCTTCGTTATCAAATAGCGAATTTCGCAAGCAAACAAGCCAGGGAGAACTTGCTCCCCTAAACTAGCTTCGTCAATGCAGCCCTTCAAAATGTGATGAATGCGTGTCCCATAACTTGCTGCCAAACGCGCCACCCAAGCTTTGGACGCCCAAGAATATTGTAAACAACAAGCTTGAATAAAATCACCACGTCGTAATACATTCAGGTTATCTGGCATTGGGAAAAATAAATCACCACCGGGCAGCAATGCAGTCTTAGTCCATGCGGGCTGAACGGCTTTGATCGTGGAAAGTGACTCTGAAAGCAAACTTAAAGCATCTTCCGCCAAGCGGCGATACGTCGTTATCTTGCCGCCAAAGACATGTAAGATGGGTGCTGCGTCCAAATCCAGCTCCAACCGATAATCTCGAGTGATTGATTTACTATCGGATTGTCCATCATCGACCAAAGGACGTACGCCTGAGTATGACCACAACACATCCTGTGCTGAAATTTGATGTTCAAAATATTGATTACTTAAATTACACAGATATGCAATTTCTTCATCACTGATCTCAGACTTAAACTGATCCGGTCGCCCTTGATATTCAACATCAGTAGTACCTATCAAAGTGTAATTTTTTTCATAGGGTATGGCAAAAACAATGCGTCCATCTGGATGCTGAAAAATATAGGCGTTCTCGTGAGAAAAAAGGCGCTTAACAACAATATGGCTGCCTTTTACCAATCGCATTTTCTGTTTCACAGATTGCGGCGTAAATTTTGCTTGCAGATCAGCGACCCAAGCACCGCTCGCGTTGACGACACAGGCCGCGTCTACTTGCAGCTGTTCATCATTCGTATTAGCTGAACTGTCTGAGGCGAACTTTCGACGGCTTAGTTGTGCCACCCAACGACCATTTTTAACCTCAAGTTGGTCACAACGTGTACGTGTAAAAATCTGAGCACCGCGTTGCTGTGCATCCATGGCATTTAACACAACCAGACGAGCATCATCTACCCACGCATCTGAATACATAAAAGCATATTTCAAATCTGCTTTGAGTCCAGTGCCGACTTCATGTTGACGCAAATTACAAGATTTTGTACCTGGTAATAGATCACGTCTGGCCAAATGATCATAGAGGAACAGACCGCAGCGTAAAATCCACCGAGGTCGTAAGCCTGCAACATAGGGCATCACAAAACGCATTGGACTAATCAGGTGAGGCGCCAAACGCATTAAGTCCTCACGCTCCTGGAGTGCCTTACGCACCAGTGAGAATTCATAATATTCCAGGTAACGCAAGCCACCATGAATTAACTTAGATGAGGATGAAGAAGTGTGTCCGGCCAAATCATCTTTCTCACATAGAATGACTTTTAAGCCACGCCCAGCCGCATCCCTAGCGATACCGACACCATTAATTCCACCACCGATCACCAGAACATCACAACACAACGGTTCACGAACAGACGAAGTTTTTTGATTCATATACACGGAGTAAGTTGATTTATCGCAAAGTTTTACGATGCTTCACAAATTTCATGCGCATCCTATGGGAATATTTATTAATAGCGCTGTACTTGATTTGAACTAAAGTATGACTGGACACAACACAAGTTCACTCCTGATTAAAGCGTCACAAACTTTATATACTTTTTTAGGGCTTTTGGACATATTTAGATTGTCATTCACAATTAAAGTTGATAGTTTATTAGGTGGAATATAGATAGATGAGGGTTCGTAGCGAATAAATTTAGTCACAAAACAACTGCCCCAAGGAGGAGACATAATATGGCAAACCCAAATGTTGCATCAGCAGGTATGACCAAAGAAGAGCGAAAAGTCATTTTCGCATCTTCGCTAGGAACTGTATTTGAATGGTATGACTTTTATCTCTACGGCACGCTCGCTGCTGTTATCGGTAAGAAATTTTTCACCGCACTCGACCCCAACTCACAAATGATCTTCTCCTTGCTGGCTTTCGCAGCAGGTTTCATTGTTCGCCCATTTGGCGCCTTAGTATTTGGACGTTTAGGTGACATGATAGGTCGTAAATATACATTTCTAGTTACTATCGTCATTATGGGTGGCTCAACATTTATTGTTGGCTGCTTGCCTGGTTACGAAATGATAGGCATTGCTGCGCCGGTGT
>CAUPNA010000008.1:0-52561 GCA_963512475.1 uncultured Undibacterium sp. | reverse complement strand
GTGCAGGTATCGCGCTCGGCTCACCCACTCGTTTTGGCAATATGGCGTCAGCGATGAAGTATTTTTGGGACGGCACGGCAGCAGACTGGGTTTCTGGCACCTTATGCGGTAAACCTGCTTGCGTATTTACCTCAACCGGTAGTCTGCATGGCGGACAAGAATCCACACTGCTATCCATGATGCTGCCGCTCATGCATCACGGCATGTTGATCATGGGTCTGCCTTATACCCATCCCGAATTGATGTCCACCAAATCCGGCGGCAGCCCTTATGGCGCTACACATTGGTCTGGTCTGGACGGCAAAATGCCGATCACCGAAGATACCCGCACTCTGGCAATTGCTCTTGGCAAGCGCTTAGCTGAGACTGCTTCACAACTACAAAAAATATGAAAACGCATCAAACCTTGTTTTATCGGCTCGCGTCCGCTAGCTTAATCGCCTTAATTTTGCTTTGTCTTGCTTGGGAAATGTGGCTCGCACCCTACAAACCTGGCGGTTCTATTTGGGTAATTAAAGTTTTGCCATTATTATTCCCTTTGCGCGGAATATTGCAAAAAAATATTTATACGATGCAATGGTCATCGATGTTCATTATGTTTTATTTCATCGAAGGCGTGGTACGAGCGATGACCGACGCAGATGGCATGTCTCGGGCACTTGCGAGTGTCGAGATTTTGCTCAGCGTGATATTTTTTCTTAGCACGATTTACTATGTCCGCCCCTTTAAAAAAATCGCCAAAGCCGCAAAAAAACAAGCTGAGGCAAAGCACGATCCAAGCGACCCAATACAGTAAATTACTTCAACAAATCAACTAATGCAAAACTTTCTGAATCTCTGCAAATCCTCGATTGGTGAAGAATATGTTTTGCTAAATGCCGAACAACAAGCGCCCTATTTACAAGATTGGCGGCAACGCGCAACAGGCAAAGCTTTAGCAGTGTTAAGGCCAGCCACACCTGAGCAAGTTGCGCAATTAGTGAGGCTGTGCGCCAAACATCAAGTGCCTATCGTGCCACAAGGTGGCAACACAGGTCTGGTTCTCGGCAGCATTCCAGATCAATCTGGCAAAGCTGCAGTTTTGTCCTTACAACGATTAAATCAAATACGTGCTATTGACGTCGCAAACAGCACCATGACTGTCGATGCGGGCTGTTTATTAGCGCAAATCCAAAACGCCGCCGACGAGCAGAATTTACTCTTCCCTTTATCGCTGGCGTCTGAAGGTAGTTGCACCATAGGCGGCAATCTTTCAACCAATGCGGGCGGCACTGCGGTTTTACGCTATGGGAATATGCGGGATTTGTGCCTTGGCTTAGAAGTCGTGACCCCGCAAGGTGAGATATGGCACGGTTTACGTGGCCTGCGTAAAGACAATACGGGATACGACTTACGCGACTTATTGATTGGCGCGGAAGGTACGCTGGGCATCATCACCGGCGCGGTGTTAAAGCTTTACCCCAAACCTATTAGTTACGGCACTGCCTTCATTCGCCTCAATTCCCTACAAGCGGCCGTCAGTTTACTCACTTTAGCCAAGCAACACTGTCAAAGCGCAATTAGTGGTTTTGAAGTAATCAACCAACTCAGCCTGCAGTTAGTCCACAAGCACTTTCCTCAATTTCAAAAAATATTTACTGAAGAAAGTCCCTTCTACGTATTGCTAGAACTATCTGGCAGTGACACCGAACAAGCAACTTATCAACAATTAGAATTACTAATCGCAAGTGCACTAGAGGCGCAAATAATTGAAGATGCCGTCATCGCGAACTCGCTGACGCAGGCCAAAAACTGTTGGGCCTTACGTGAGTCAATTTCAGCAGCGCAGGCGAAAGAAGGCAAAAATATTAAGCACGATATTTCACTACCTATTTCTGTTATCGCCGATTTTGTCGCTGAGACAAACCTAGCTTTACAACAAGTCTTTCCTGGCTGCCGCATGGTCACTTTTGGCCATTTGGGCGATGGCAATTTACACTACAACGTGTCACCTGCTTCGAACGCCGATCACGAACAATTCCTCTCCCATCAAAGCCAGATCAACCGCATCGTCCACGATAAGACCCATCATTACGGTGGCTCGATATCAGCGGAGCATGGCATAGGTACACTCAAAAAAGAAGAACTGCTGCGTTATAAGTCGACCGTAGAGTTGACTATGATGCGCTCCATCAAGCGAGCACTAGACCCGCAAAACATCATGAACCCAGGAAAAATCATTTAGGAGACAAAATGACCTATCTCACTTTTGTGAAAATACAATTGCGTTTAAAGCTCAGCATTATGTTGAGCGTGCTTTTGAGCTTTTATTTATTTAGCCTCGCCAGCTACGCTGACACACCCGCTTTCAAATGTCAGGAAAATGGCAAAACCATTTTTAGTCAGACTCCCTGCAAAGGAGTACCTTCTACTCCCATAGAAATCAAAACTAGCCAAATCCCAGAAGAAGAAACACAACGTGCCCTAAAGCGCCATCAACATCGACTCAGCGAATCGAACAAAAACCAAAAAGTCAGAGACCGTGAATTTGCAAAACAAGAAGCCGCCAGTCGCCGTATCGCCAGCAAAAATGCCAGCGAAAAAAAACAGTGCGAGAACTTGCAAATGAAATCCAAATGGGCGAAGGAAGATTTAAGAAGCACACAACCCAAGGGTGAAATGAAAGCACAAGTCAAACTAAAACGTGCGCAGGAAAAAGCTGATTTAGCTTGCAAAAATGCTTAAAGAAGCTGCAGTGCACTTGCTCAATACTGCGCGCATGTCCTGGCGCAGTTCAACACACATGTGTCGATTTTTTATTCCTCGACTTAGTTTTTATCAAAAGAACTATTGCAGTATTTTATGGTCAGAATGACCTTAACCAACGCTTGCTCTACGAAAAATGGAGATCACATGACAAAGTCCCGCTTATTCAAACGGCCAGCTTTAATGTTCGCATCAATGTTCGCATTATTGACACCCGTCACCAGCCATAGTTTTGCCGCACCACAAGAAGTCGTAAAACAAAGCTTCCATGCTGTGCGCCTGCCTGCAACTTTCTTTGCAGGAAATCGCGCCCGCTTACTGACCGAACTCAAGAAAATGGGACCCGGTACTATCGCCGTGATCAAATCAATGCCAGAACAACATCGCAACGGTGATAGCACACACATGTATCGTCAAGATTCGGACTTCTATTATTTAACTGGCGTCGAAGAAGCTGAAGCGGTTGCCATCTTAGATGCAGACAGCAATGAGGCATACACCTTGTATGTAAGGAAGCGCGATCCACGTCGGGAAGCCTATGATGGTGCGCGCCTTGGCGTAGAAGGCGCGCTGAAACTTGGCGCAAACAAAGCGGAGTCCTTTCCCGCTGCCGAAGAAAAATTGAAGCATGCCGTGAATAAAGCGCAGCGTGTCGTATTGATCTCTAATTTCGACGAGGAATTTCGTCGCAAAGTACTCGATTGGGTTTACCCTTTTGGTAGCGACAATAATCACGCCTCTCATAAACGCACACTGGTCGATGGTCGCAATCTGGTAGCTGAAATGCGCCTGATCAAACAAGCTGCTGAAATCGACATGTTGCAGCATGCAGTAGATGTCACGATTAAAGGCCATCTTGCTGCGATGACAGCATCAACTAAGGCGAACAATGAAGGAGAAGTCGCAGCAGCCTTCCAAGGTACAGTACGTCGCTTGGGCGCACGTTTTACAGGATATGACACCATCGCGGGTGCAGGTGCTAATAGTTGCGTTCTACACTATCTGACGAATGATCACGATATTGAAAAAGGCTCGGTAATGCTACTGGATGCAGGCGCTGAAGTCGGATTCTACACGGCCGACGTGACACGCACTTGGCCGGTCTCTGGCAAGTTCTCCAAAGAGCAAAAAGCAATCTACGATTTAGTACTGAAAGCACAAAATGCCGCAATCGATTTAGTTAAACCTGGTCGTAAACATCATGAAGGCTATGATGCTGCCATGCGCATATTGAGCGACGGGCTAGTTGATCTTGGCATCCTCACTGGCGATAAAGAGAATAATTACAAGAGCGGCGCATATAACCGTTTCAGCATGCATGGCATCAGCCATTGGATAGGCCTCGACGTGCATGACACGGGTAGCTATCAGCAAGAAACCGGAAAACGTGGGGGCAATCGTCTACTCGAACCAGGTATGGCGTTAACGGTAGAACCAGGAATTTACATTCCAAAAAATGCTAGTGATATTGATGCGAAATGGCGCGGAATCGGTGTGCGTATCGAAGACGTTTTGTTAGTCACGCCAAATGGGAATCGCAATATGAGTGACAAATTACCACGCACGGTTGAAAGCTTAGAAGCTGTTTTAAATAAACGCGATTGATTCTTGAACTAAGATTTATCGATTGGCGGTTGCTTGTCATTGCGATCATCACGCTACCATCAAGATCAAGATCAAGATCAAGATCAAGACCAACACGCTTGCAAGTCGATAACATCGGCAACAGCAGTAAAATGAAAAAAAAAGATCACTGGCAGAACCAGTGATCTTTTTTTAAAAAATTCATTTGGTGCGTCGGGAGGGGTTCGAACCCCCGACCCATGCCTTAGAAGGGCATTGCTCTATCCAACTGAGCTACCGACGCACATACATTTTTAGCCCCCCAATAATTCGCTAAGGACTAAAAATCAGAAGGCTGCATCTTACAGGGTATCGCTATTAACTTCAAGAATGATTCCCAATTTGTTAAAAAAATTAGCTGATGCAATTGGCCAATCGACGCGCCATCTTGTTAGCGACATCGGCATCGGATGTTTCTACCATTACGCGAACTAGGGGCTCTGTACCCGATGCACGGATCAATACACGCCCCTGCCCTGACAATTCTTTCTCAACCAAGGTTTTTTCTGCGACCATGGCCGCATTGCTTTGCCAGTCAAAACCTGGCTTTACGCGAACATTGATCAGCACTTGAGGAAATAGCTTTAGGTTTTCAAAACACTGATCTAAAGATTTACCATTGCGTTTTAAAGCAGACAAAACCTGCAATGCAGAGACAATACCATCACCTGTAGTATGCTTATCAAGGCACAGCAAATGACCTGAGCCTTCACCACCCAATAACCATCCCTGTTGCTGCATTTGTTCTAAAACATAACGATCACCCACTTTAGCGCGGATGAAACCCACGCCTAAGTCTTTAAATGCCAGCTCGACAGCCATATTGGTCATCAAGGTGCCAACCACACCAGCAACTGGGCCGATTGCCATGCGATCCAACGCCATCAAATATAAAAGTTGATCACCGTCATAAATCTTGCCGTTTTTATCGACCATTAAGAGACGATCTGCATCGCCATCTAAAGCAATGCCTAAATCAGCATGATTCGCACGCACCGCCAAAGATAAAGCATCTGGAGCAGTCGCCCCTACTTTGTCATTAATATTAAAACCATTTGGTTGGTTGCCAATCGCAATCACTTCAGCACCGAGTTCATGAAATACATGTGGCGCAATATCATAAGCCGCGCCGTGCGCGCAATCGACAACGATCTTTAGGCCACGTAAATCGAGCTCGTTAGGATAGGTACTTTTACAAAATTCAATGTAGCGACCATTAGCATCACGTAGGCGTTTTGCTTTACCTAGCTTGTCGGAGCTGACGCATTGCATTTCTTTGTCGAGCTCGGCTTCAATTGCCAACTCAACTTCATCTGGCAATTTAGTGCCTTGCGAGGAGAAGAATTTAATCCCATTGTCATCGTAAGGATTGTGCGACGCCGAAATAACGACCCCCGCAGACAAACGCAAAGCACGAGTCAGGTAGGCAATCGCTGGTGTCGGCATAGGCCCAGATAACATCACATCGACCCCTGCGGCTGCAAACCCAGCCTCTAGTGCGGCTTCCAGCATGTATCCAGAAACGCGGGTGTCTTTACCGATTAACACGGTAGGTCTCGCATGTGTTGCAGTGTCTAGTTGTGCTAACACTTTGCCCGCCGCATAACCAAGACGCATTACAAAATCAGGGGTGATTGGGCTTACGCCAACTTTGCCGCGAATGCCATCAGTACCAAAATATTTACGAGACATGCTTTTCCTTTCTTATTTTTTTATTGAGATTACTGCTTTTTGTGTTGATTATTCGCATGCAATCTTACTGGTATTGAGTGCTTGCCAGACCTTTACCGCATCCACTGTCTCCGCAACCTCATGTACGCGAACTAGGCGTGCACCTTGCGCCATTGCCGCCAACGCCGCAGCAAGACTTCCTGCCATACGGCGCTCCACTGGCTTCCCTGTCATACTGCCTATCATGGCCTTGCGTGAAACACCCGCCAATAGGGGCAAACCTAATTCTTCTTGCATCAAGCCGATGTTTTGCAAGAGCTCAACATTATGCTCAAGCGTTTTTCCAAAACCAAATCCAGGATCGATACTAAGTCGATTCTTCTCAACGCCAGCAAGCATTAATTGGTCGCAACGCTCTCGTAAAAAAGCGATAACGTCTTGAGTCACGTTGTGATAACTTGGCTGCGACTGCATGGTTTCTGGCGTTTTTTGCATATGCATCACGCACAAACCAACGTCGCTATCTGCCACCACAGCACGTGCTTCTACAGAATCAAAACCACGAATATCATTGATCATATCAGCGCCGGCAATAATCGCCTCCCGCATGACTTCAGGTTTGTACGTGTCTATCGAAATCGGTTTACCACAATCACGTAAAGCATAGATCAATGGGATCACGCGCTTTAATTCTTCTTCTAATGGCAAAGGTGTAGCACCAGGGCGACTTGATTCTCCACCGATATCGATGATATCAACACCATCTTCTATCATTTGTTCAGCGTGGGTAATCGCGTGATCTAAGGATTGAAACTTACCACCATCGGAAAATGAATCTGGAGTGACATTGAGGATTCCCATCACCAGTGGTTTGAACACCGTTTTCATGGCATTGTTGTTCGCCACTTTCATTGGAAAACGGTATCTTCCACATTCAAAATACGGTGTCAGCATCATCATGTCATTAAGCGATCGCTCTAAAAATGAAGGGTGAGGATTTCTCCTCACCCTCGAAAACCAATTTAATTTCTTAAAACTTAGGCTGGTGCAGTTGCATTCGGTGTCACACCGCCTGGTGGCGTATCTGAAGATGACTTAGGCGTTGCTGTGAATGACTTTGGCGGATGTGGTTCCACACCGTTCATGATGTCATTGATCTGCTCAGCGTCTATCGTTTCCCATTCAAGCAATGCTTTGGTCATTGCTTCTACCTTGTCACGATTGTCCTCTAATAGCTGACGGGAAATCGCATATTGCGCATCCAAGATAGTACGAATCTCTGCATCGACTTTTTGTTGGGTTGCTTCAGAAATTGTTTTAGACGATCCGCCAAAATAGCCGCCCTCTTGACTATCTTCGTACACCATTACGCCTAATGTATCGGACATACCAAAACGTGTCACCATCGCACGTGCCAATTTCGTTGCACGAGAAAAGTCGTTAGAGGCACCAGTCGACATTTGACCAACGAAAATTTCTTCTGCGATACGACCGCCAAACAAGATCGCGATTTCTTCCAACATCTTATCTTTGTAACCGCTAATCTGGTCATGTTCAGGCAACTGCCACGTCAAACCAAGCGCATTACCGCGCGGCATGATGGTTACTTTATGAACTGGATCTGCTTTCGGCAACAGTTTAGCAACTACCGCGTGACCTGATTCATGATAAGCCGTATTACGGCGTTCATCTTCACGCATGACCATGGATTTACGCTCTGGCCCCATGTAAATCTTATCTTTTGCATCTTCAAAATCTTGCATCTCAACTAAACGCTTGTTGCGACGTGCTGCGAACAAGGCCGATTCATTCACCAGATTGGCCAAATCAGCACCGGAAAAGCCTGGCGTACCACGAGCCAAAATATCTGCACGAACGTCAGGTGCGATAGGCACTTTGCGCATGTGCACATTGAGAATCTGTTCGCGACCACGAATATCCGGCAAGCTGACCGTCACTTGACGATCAAAACGACCTGGGCGTAATAATGCCTTATCCAATACGTCGGCACGGTTAGTCGCAGCGACGACAATCACACCAGAGTTAGGTTCAAAACCATCCATCTCCACCAGCATTTGATTCAATGTCTGTTCGCGTTCATCATTACCGCCGCCCATGCCTGCGCCACGATGACGACCGACCGCATCGATCTCATCGATGAAAATAATACATGGAGAATGTTTTTTTGCATTGTCGAACATATCGCGCACACGAGATGCACCAACACCGACGAACATTTCAACGAAATCAGAACCAGAAATAGTGAAGAATGGCACTTTTGCTTCACCTGCAATCGCACGTGCTAACAAAGTTTTACCCGTACCTGGAGGTCCCACCATCAAAACGCCGCGTGGAATGCGCCCACCGAGCTTTTGGAATTTACTTGGATCTTTTAAGAAATCGACGACTTCACTCACTTCTTCTTTCGCTTCATCGCAACCAGCAACATCCGCAAAAGTGACATGATTATTGGTGTCGTCCAACATGCGCGCTTTAGATTTACCGAATGAGAATGCACCACCTTTACCGCCACCTTGCATCTGGCGCATGAAGAAAATCCAAACTGCGATCAACAGTAACATCGGACCGTAAGAAATCAGAATTTGACCTATCAGTGATGGCTCTTCTGGCGGTTTGCTATCAAATTTAATACCGTTATCAACCAGATCTTTCGCCAAGCCTTTATCGAAAATCGTCAATTGCGATTTGATTTTCTTATCGTCAATCGTAGTCGCAATGACAGTACGGCTACTGTCATCAATGATGGCTTCTTTAATACGTTTGGCACGCACTTCATCCAAAAATTGCGAGTAAGGCATGGAGACGGCACCCGCTGCCAAATTCTTACTATCGAATTTATTGAACACCATAAAGAGCACCAAGAGGACAGCGCCCCACATTGCAATTTTGGTTAACATTGAATTATTCACAAAAACTCCTCAGGTGCATATCTTGCACAAAAAGTCGCGGGTAAAATGACGCGCGAAAGTACTGGCACTGGTAAATGTTTATTCTACTCGCATTGAATACAGCTTGCTGGACAAGATATGCTGGCGCGATTGACAATTATCAAGAGTAAAACAGATGAAATATCGATTTATTTCACTTATTTTTACATCATGTCGGATGCTTTAAGCCTTTTCCTAACAAAAATATCTCTGATGACTTGTCTTTGCTGGCTTTTGGCTTTTTATTCGCGACAGTAGTAAATTCATTTTTGAATAAAGTCACTAAGGCATTATAGCTAGTCCCATGAAAACATTTGACGAGCAAAGCTCCATTTGGTTTTAAATGTGCCTTAGCAAATTCAACTGCCAATTCAATAATGTATTCAACGCGTGCGCCATCCACGGTAGCGTTACCTGACAAATTGGGCGCCATATCCGACAAAACAACATCGACTTTTTTGCCGTGCAGCTTGGCTTCCAGCTGAGACAAGACGTCTTCTTCACGAAAATCACCCTGAATAAAATGGACGTCGGCGATCGGCTCCATCTCCAGCAAATCGAGTGCATAGATCTCGCCGAGAATGCCGCCGCCCTCTTTACCTGCCAACTTATTACGCACATATTGCGACCAACTACCCGGCGTCGCCCCCAAATCGACGATAATCTGACCGGCTTTGATCAATTTTTCGGTTTCGTCGATTTCTTTGAGCTTATAAACAGCCCGTGAGCGATAGCCCTCTTTTTGTGCTAATTTCACATAAGGATCATTAATATGATCGTGAACCCAATTTTGATTGAATTTATTCTTGGCCATTGGCGTAAAATACTGCTTTTAAAGGAATTTATATGTCAAACGACGCATCAACTGCAAAAATCAAACCAAAATCAAAACTCACACCAGCTGAACGTAGTGAATTACGGGCTGAAGCGCATGGTCTCAAACCTATCGTTATCATCGGTGAAGCTGGACTCACACCGGCGGTAAAGAAAGAAATTGATGCCAGCCTGAATTCTCACGGATTAATCAAGGTTCGCGTCTTTGGTGATGATCGTGAAGCACGCGTGGCAATGTACGACACAATTTGCGAAGAACTCGATGCCGAACCAGTTCAACACATTGGCAAATTATTGGTGATCTACCGTCCAAAAATCGACGGTATTAAAGAAACAAAATTTGTAAAACGTGGCAAAGGTTTGCGTGAAGTGACTATTGTGAAGCCTAGCGCAAGTGGCACGAAAAAACCATCTGTTTCTAAAGTTTTAGTCAAAGGCAATGAACGCGTAACCCAAGGTGGCACGATTAAACGCGCTAAACCACGTCAATCCAGCGTCAAGAAAACTGGCAGAGACTAAGTTCGACCTCTTTGGCTAGTCTCAACTAGCACATAAGTTAGTATCGTTATTATCAAAGAGGGGCGCAAACTTGCGCCCCATTTTATTAACATTTTTCTCAGTACCTGCTAGCACTTCTTGCTAACCGTAGACCAACGACGTGCTTTGTAAAATTAGATGTACGACACATCCAAAATTTCATATTCACGCACGCCAGCAGGCGCTTGCACGCCAACCACATCACCCGCGTACTTACCGATTAAGGCACGCGCGATAGGTGAAGTGATCGACACTTTATTCAATTTCAAATCGGCTTCATCTTCACCAACGATTTGGTATTGAACTTTCTGTCCATTTTCCAAATCTTCCAATTGCACAGTTGCCGCAAACACCACGCGACCTTCTGCGTCCAATTCGGTAGGATCAATAATTTGTGCTGCGCTTAATTTACCGTCGAGCTCAGCGATACGGCCTTCGATAAAACTTTGACGCTCTTTGGCTGCATCATATTCCGCATTTTCAGACAAATCGCCTTGCGCGCGCGCCTCTGCAATCGCGTTGATCACATCAGGGCGCTCTTTAGTCTTCAATTTGTGCAACTCTTGCTTGAGCAATTCTGCACCAAATTTTGTCAGGGGTACTGTACTCATAGCTATCTACAATATGTAAGTGAAAAATTAGGTAAAAAAAACTGGGATAAAATCCCAAGTTAAAAAAACAAGATGGATTGCTATCCTGCCTAAAAGTAGAGAGGTCACAAGAACAATGATGCCTCATTGTTGATTGTGACCTCTCTATGTGCGATTTCCTGTTAGTCAGGATTTCGCAGAATTGCGCTTAGTGTAAAGACTTATGCAGACCTTGTAAATCATAGACATGTAATTCATCCAAATGGCGCATACCTTCGACCGCAGCTTCTGCACCTGCAATCGTCGTAATGGTCGTTGCGCCAGAAGCCAAAGCAGAAACGCGAATCGAACGAGAATCGGCGATGGCATTACGTTTCTCTTCAACGGTGTTGATGACCATCACCACTTCACGGTTTTTCAACAGATCGACAACGTGTGGACGACCCTCCGCGACTTTATTCACTGACGCGCAAGTCACACCTGCCGCTGAAATTGCGGCAGCGGTACCTTTGGTGGCGACCAATTCAAAGCCCATCGCGACCAGATTCTTAGCGATGTTAATTGCACGTGGCTTATCGGCATTTTTTACCGTCAAGAACACTTTACCGGATCGAGGTAATTTAACACCCGCACCCAATTGCGATTTAACAAAGGCTTCACCGAAAGTTTTGCCAACGCCCATGACTTCACCAGTCGATTTCATTTCAGGACCCAAAATCGTATCGACACCTGGGAATTTCACGAACGGGAACACCGCTTCTTTCACGCTGAAATACGACGGAATCACTTCTTTGTAAATACCTTGAGAATCCAAAGACTGACCAACCATGCAACGCGCAGCAATTTTCGCTAACTGCAAACCTGTCACCTTAGAAACATAAGGCACAGTGCGCGATGCACGTGGATTGACTTCCAGTACGTACACAACATCTTCGCCG
This sequence comes from uncultured Undibacterium sp., assembly GCA_963512475.1. Lineage (GTDB taxonomy): Bacteria > Pseudomonadota > Gammaproteobacteria > Burkholderiales > Burkholderiaceae_D > Undibacterium. The sequence goes on along the minus strand of CAUPNA010000008.1, from coordinate 40,675 downwards.
TCTTTTTGCTGAATCGCAAATTGCACGTTCATCAAGCCAACCACGTTTAAGCCTTTTGCCATCAAGCTAGTTTGACGTTTTAGCTCATCAATCGTTGCTTGCTTCAAAGAATATGGTGGCAAAGAACAAGCAGAGTCACCAGAGTGTACGCCTGCTTGCTCAATATGCTCCATCACGCCGCCGATGAAAGTGCGTGTGCCGTCAGACAAACAATCAACGTCCACTTCAATCGCATCATTCAAGAAGCGATCTAACAACACTGGCGAGTCATGCGACACCTTGACCGCTTCACGCATGTAGCGCTCAAGATCACGTTGTTCATGCACGATTTCCATTGCACGACCACCCAAAACATAAGACGGACGAACCACGAGTGGATAGCCAATTTCTTGCGCCAAAGCGATGGCTTCATCTTCAGTACGTGCGGTACGATTTGGTGGCTGACGCAAACCTAATTCATGCAACATTTTCTGGAAGCGTTCACGATCTTCTGCTGCATCGATCATGTCTGGTGAAGTACCGATAATTGGTACGCCATTCGCTTCTAACTCTAATGCCAATTTCAATGGGGTTTGTCCGCCGTATTGCACGATCACGCCAACTGGTTTTTCCAGATCAACAATTTCCAACACATCTTCCAACGTCAATGGCTCGAAATACAAACGATCCGACGTGTCGTAGTCAGTAGAAACAGTTTCTGGATTACAGTTAACCATAATCGTTTCGTAACCATCTTCACGCATCGCGAATGCTGCATGGACGCAGCAGTAATCGAATTCAATACCTTGACCGATACGGTTTGGACCACCGCCCAAGACGATAATCTTTTTCTTGTCTGTCGGCGCCGATTCACACTCATCTTCATAAGTCGAATACATGTAAGCTGTCTTCGTCGCGAACTCGCCTGCACAAGTATCAACACGCTTATAGACTGGGCGTACATTCAAAGCAATACGTTTTTCACGAAGTGCAGTGCCAGTCGATTTCAAGAGTTTCGCCAAGCGACGATCAGAGAAACCTTTTTTCTTCAGCTTCAACAACAAATCTTTATCAATAGCATCTAAGGACTGTGTTTCCAGCCACAATTCGATATCAATGATGTCTTTGATTTGTGCCAGGAACCATGGATCGATGCGCGTCAACTGATGCACCTCTTCCATCGTAAAGCCTTGCGCGAATGCGTCACCAACGTACCAAATACGATCTGGACCCGGCGCACCGAGTTCTTTTTCCAAGACTTCGCGGTCGGTGGTTTTTTCATTCATACCATCAACGCCAACTTCCAAACCGCGTAAAGCTTTTTGGAAAGATTCTTGGAAAGTACGGCCAATTGCCATCACTTCACCAACCGACTTCATCTGCGTCGTCAAACGATTATCCGCTTGCGGGAATTTTTCGAATGTGAAGCGCGGAATCTTGGTCACAACATAATCGATAGACGGCTCGAATGATGCTGGGGTTTGACCACCAGTAATTTCGTTACGCAACTCGTCAAGCGTGAAACCAACGGCGAGTTTCGCCGCAATCTTCGCGATTGGGAAACCAGTTGCCTTTGACGCCAGTGCAGATGAACGTGATACACGTGGATTCATCTCAATCACGATCATACGACCATCGGCAGGATTGATAGAGAACTGCACGTTAGAACCGCCAGTATCCACACCAATTTCGCGCAACACTGCCAATGAGGCATTACGCATGATTTGATATTCTTTATCGGTCAAAGTTTGTGCTGGCGCTACTGTGATCGAGTCACCTGTATGTACACCCATCGGGTCTAAGTTCTCAATCGAGCAAACGATAATGCAGTTATCTGCTTTATCGCGCACGACTTCCATCTCATACTCTTTCCAACCGATCAGAGATTCTTCAATCAATAATTCATTGGTTGGTGAAGCTTCCAAACCGCGCTTACAAATCGTTTCGAATTCTTCTTCGTTGTACGCAATTCCGCCGCCCGTGCCACCCATGGTGAAGGATGGACGAATAATGACCGGAAAGCCGACTGTTTTTTGCACAGCCCATGATTCTTCCAAGCTATGTGCAACGCCAGAACGTGCAGAACCCAGACCAATTTTGGTCATTGCATCTTTAAACTTGGAACGATCTTCGGCTTTATCAATCGCCTCCGGGGAAGCACCGATCAATTCACATTTATACTTATCGAGCACGCCATGCTTATGTAAATCCAAAGCACAATTCAAGGCTGTCTGACCACCCATGGTCGGCAAGATTGCATCCGGACGCTCTTTTGCGATAATGCGCTCAACGACTTGCCAAGTAATTGGCTCGATGTAAGTCACATCCGCCATTTCTGGGTCAGTCATAATGGTCGCTGGATTGCTGTTCACCAAAATAACTTTGTAGCCTTCTTCGCGCAAAGCTTTACAAGCCTGTGCACCAGAATAATCGAACTCGCAAGCCTGACCAATGATGATAGGACCGGCACCAATAATTAAAATACTTTTTATGTCTATACGCTTAGGCATTTTTGTTCTTCTCCAACTTTGCTGTCTTCATCAGGTTCGTGAAACGATCAAACAGGTAGGCAATATCATGCGGACCTGGTGAAGCTTCAGGATGGCCTTGGAAACAAAATGCTGGTTTGTCTGTACGGGCAAAGCCTTGCAAAGAACCGTCAAACAAAGACACATGGGTAACACGGCAGTTATCAGGCAATGAAGCCGCATCCACTGCAAAACCATGATTTTGCGACGTAATCAACACTTGCTTGGTATCGAGATCTTGTACAGGATGATTCGCGCCATGATGGCCGAACTTCATCTTCAATGTTTTTGCGCCAGACGCCAAAGCCATGATCTGATGACCCAAGCAAATACCAAAAGTTGGAATGCCTTTTTCGATCAATTCTTTAGTCGCTGCGATCGCGTAATCACATGGCTGCGGATCTCCAGGACCATTCGATAAAAATACGCCATCAGGATTTAACGCCAACACGTCTGCTGCCGTTGATTGCGCAGGCAATACGGTTACTTTGCAACCGCGCTCTGCCAACATGCGCAAAATATTGCGCTTAACGCCGAAGTCAAACGCTACCACGTGGAATTCTGGATTACTTAATTTGCCGTAACCTTGACCGAGTTTCCATTCTGCCTCTGTCCATTCGTAGGACTTAGACACAGAAACCACTTTCGCCAAATCCATACCAGACAAGCCTGGGAAAGACTTTGCCAGCTCTAGAGCTTTAGCTGCATCTTTACCTACCAAGATCGCACCGCCCTGCGCACCTTTTCACGCAAGATACGTGTCAATTTGCGTGTATCGATACCGGCGATAGCAACGATGTTTTGTGATTTCAGGTAATCCGCCAAAGTTTGCTCAGAGCGGAAATTCGACACCAGCAAAGGCAGATCTTTGATGATCAAACCAGCAGCATGAATTTTGTCGGATTCGACGTCTTCCGCATTCACGCCTGTATTGCCGATGTGCGGATAAGTCAAAGTGACGATTTGGGAACTATAACTAGGGTCCGTCAAGATTTCTTGATAACCAGTCATGGAGGTATTAAAAACAACTTCACCGATCGTATGACCGGAGGCGCCAATGGATACGCCCGTAAAAATCGTGCCATCAGCGAGGGCAAGAATAGCGACGGTATCGGGATTGGTACTTAAGGACTGCGGAATGGGCAGCAAGGGCAACTCCTGTAGTGTTACCGCCGTTGCGCGCCCAAACATCGATCGTTACTTGCTGTTCTCAGAACACCGCTCTAGTAACAGGGCGCAATCCGGAGAATGAGGAACAATCAAAGTAGAGAGTGATTTTTTGGATATGCGCTACGACGAGATTTGAATAAGCTAAACCCTCGAATTATAGCGCAAATGACGCCCTCAGGCAATCGCAGAATTCTTTCCAAAAAGCACTTTCTCGCATTTTGATTGCTATTCAGCTGCGCTGACGGCAGAGCACACTAAAGAATTTCATAAAATTTTGCCCACTCTTTCTTGTCCGAGCTTTCCTTTGCGCGGATAATGCAGCCTTTCTCGCTCAAAGAACTCAAAAGCCGTGGCATCCACTCTCGCTGATCAGATCAATAATTTATTGCCGCAAACACAATGCACCAAATGTGGATACCCCGCCTGCCAGGCCTACGCCCATGCGATAGCGGATGGTAGCGCCAACTACAATCAATGCCCACCCGGCGGGCAAGAAGGCATCAACCGACTCGCCAAGCTGTTAGGCAAAACAAGCTTGCCATTGAATCTAGCCAACGGCGTGGAAAAGCCTCGTAGCATTGCCTTTATTGAAGAAGCTGCCTGCATAGGCTGCACACTTTGCATACAAGCCTGCCCTGTCGATGCCATCATGGGTGCCAATAAACAAATGCATACCGTGATTCCGGAATTGTGTACAGGCTGCGATTTATGTGTAGCGCCCTGCCCTGTGGATTGCATCATCATGCTACCGACTGAAAGCACATCAACTGGCTGGCAAGCGTGGTCGCAAGAACAAGCCGATGGCGCCAAGCAACGCTACCAGCAAAGAGAGCAGCGCTTGATTCGAGAAAAACAAGAAAACGAAACACGCTTACTAGCAAAAGCACATGAAAAACTTAAGCTAGTGTCGCTAGAAGCTGCGGAAACTCAAGCTGAGCTAGACGAAAAAGAACGAAAGAAAAAAGTCATCGCTAATGCTATTCTGCGCGCTTCTGCAAGTAAAGATGTGCAAGCTAAATAATTGATGAAGACTACTTAATTCTCATGAACGCGAACAAACGCCTAGAAATATTTACTCGCTTGCGAGCACAAAATCCGCACCCAACCACGGAACTCGAGTACACGACACCATTCGAACTACTGATTGCAGTTTTACTTTCAGCGCAGGCAACTGACGTCTCTGTCAACAAGGCGACCAGACGGCTCTACCCTAACGCGAATACGCCGCAGAAGATATTTGATTTAGGCGTTGACGGCTTAATTCCCTATATACAAACGATAGGTCTATTTCGCACCAAAGCGAAAAACACCATAGAAACTTGCCGCATCATATTAGAGCAACACAAGGGTGAAGTGCCGCGTAATCGTGAGGCATTAGAAGCCTTACCAGGCGTCGGCAGAAAAACTGCGAATGTCGTGCTCAACACGGCATTTGGCGAACCCACTATCGCCGTAGACACCCATATTTTCCGCGTCTCAAATCGAACGGGCATCGCGCCAGGCAAAAATGTTGATATCGTCGAAGAAAAATTATTGAAGTTTGTACCGAATGATTTCAAGCTCGATGCACATCATTGGTTAATTCTGCATGGTCGATACACCTGCATCGCCCGAACTCCCAAATGCTGGAATTGCATGATTGCTGACTTATGTGAATTCAAACAAAAAACGCCCTTACCAGATCATGTGTAAGAGCGTTTTTAGTGAGACTTTTTAGCGATACTTGTTAGTGATACTTATTAGGTATCGAAACGAAAATCAATTATAAGATTTGGCAAGCCTCATCAAAATCCAAACGTGGCGAACGCGGGAATAGTTTTGCCGCATCACCATAACCAATACTGCAAACGAAATTGACCTTCACTGGCGTATCAGCAAAAAAGGCAGCATTGATTTTATCGGCATCAAATCCTGACATAGGACCGCAATCCAACCCTAAAGCGCGCGCAGCCATCATGAAATACGCACCTTGCAAACTCGAATTTCTGAAAGCAGTGGCTTCGATATTCGCCTGATTACCCTCAAACCAAGAGCGTGCATCCGGTGCATGAGGAAACAATTTGATCAATTTTTCATAGAAGGCCAAATCCATGCCAATGATCACCGTTACAGGTGCCTGGCGTGTTTTTTCAGCATTACCTGGCGACATACATGCTACCAATTTTTCTTTTTGCTCCGCAGATTTTACAAATACAAAACGCGCCGGGCAGGAATTAGCTGAGGTAGGCGCCCATTTCATAGCATCGTAAATCGCCTGAATTTGCTCATCACTGACTGGCTTATCCAACCAGACGTTATGCGTACGGGCAGAAGCGAATAATAAGTCTAAAGATTCTTGATTTAACATGTGATACCACCTTAAATGAACGAAGCCGCGATCATAACCGAAAATTAATTTCTCTTCATGATACAAAATTAGCCAACAAACTGCGGATTACTCAAATTCCCAGTAAAATCTCGTCCAACTTCGAAATCCTGATCATGCAACAAACTTAACTAAGCAGAACATGTTTAATCCCAGCCAAGACGATGTACGCCGCTTTTTTTGCGAAACTTTCCGCAAATATCACGCCAAAGAAATTCTCACACCACTAGAAACCATCGCTGCAGACTGGATTTCTCAACATCCTGAATATGCCAATGATTTTCGCGATGTCGAAGCGGCATTGCAACGAAACTACAGCGTAGATTCGGGCAAGACCAATCCTTTTCTGCATTTGTCTATGCATCTAACGATCGCTGAACAAGTGACGATTAATCAACCACATGGGGTACGCATTGCCTATGAAGCATTAGCACACACAAAAAATTCCATTCATGAAGCACATCATGAAATGATGGATTGCTTAGGCGAAATGATATGGAATTCACAACGCAATGGCACGCCACCCGATGGTGAGGCTTACCTGTCTTCGCTAATGAAACGAGCGGGCAAATAAGGTCAATACCAATAAAAAAAGCCACGACTCGCGTGGCTTTTTTCAATCAAAGCAAAAATTATTTCTTTAAAACTAAACTGCCTTTCAAGCTAGCGAGATAAGCAGAAATATTTTCAATGTCCGCATTATTCAATGCTTTTGCCTGAACTTCCATGATCGCATTGCTACGACCAGCAAGACCAACGGCACCACGCTGATAGGATTTCAGCGCCTGAACCAGATAATCTTTATGTTGACCCGCTAATTTTGGATAGCTAGGGTCAATTGGCTCATTGTAATTTGCGCCATGGCAGGAAGCACAGTTAAATTTTGCGGCTGCGACCTTACCTGCATCGATATTACCAGCTGCAAATGCACCGGCAGACAATGTCAGCGCAGAAGCAACTGAAACGACTAAAGCGATTTTTTTCATCATTATCCTCAGCTTATTTTTGTTGTGCGTTTTGTTGCGCGTAGTAAGCAGCCAAATCAGCAATATCTTGATCGCTCAAACTACCTGCAATCCCGCGCATTGTTGGATGCTTGCGATCACCTTTACGATAGGCTTTCAAGGCAATCTCAATGTACTTAGCAGACTGACCGCCTATCAGAGGCACTTGATACACTTCTGGGAAAGTCGCTTTGTAACCTGGGATAGCATGGCAACCGATACACATCGCCACTTTGTTTTCTGCGGCTTTCGCGTTACCAACAACTTCAGCCGACACAGCAACCTGTGCGACGCTCGCCAAAGCGAGTAGAGCAAATAATTTTTTCATATTAGCTGAGAGAAAATAATCAGGAAAATCAAAACAGCGATTTGATCGAAGTCAGCATTTTAGCCGATAACCGTTAATTTTGCGCAAATTTCATGTGCACTTCAGACACAATTTGTAATTTTTAGAGGAATTTAATAAGTGATAAACAAACACAATTCTACAATTTTCACAATTCGAGGCTTGCCACCAGAATCGCCAAGCTCTACATCGTGATAAGTTTTTTTGTTTATACTCACTGCTAAATCTTTTCGAATGCAATAACACCAATTCATCATCATGAAAAATACCCTACGCTTTGACCGTGCTGACAATTACGTCGCCACTGATGACTTAAAACTCGCGGTCAATGCCGCTCTGACGCTACAACGACCATTATTGATTAAAGGCGAACCAGGCACAGGTAAAACCATGTTAGCCGAAGAAGTTGCCGCGGCATTGAACATGCCGCTTCTGCAATGGCACATTAAATCCACTACCAAGGCGCAACAAGGCTTGTATGAGTATGACGCTGTTTCACGCTTACGGGACTCCCAATTGGGCGATGAGCGAGTCAAAGACATCCACAATTACATTGTCAAGGGCGTTTTGTGGCAAGCATTCAATGCGGATGAGCCAGTCGTTTTGCTTATTGACGAAATCGACAAAGCCGACATCGAATTTCCGAATGATTTATTACGCGAGTTAGATCGCATGGAATTTTATGTCTATGAAACGCGTGAAATGGTGCGCACCAAACATAGACCTTTGGTGATCATCACTTCAAACAATGAGAAAGAATTGCCTGACGCGTTCCTGCGTCGCTGCTTCTTCCATTACATTAAATTCCCTGAAAAAGAAACCATGCAGGCGATTGTTAACGTACATTTTCCGAACTTAAAAGCCGACTTGTTAACGAATGCTTTGGAGGCTTTTTATCAGTTACGCGAAGTCAATGGTCTCAAGAAAAAACCCTCTACTTCAGAGCTGATTGACTGGCTAAAGTTACTACTTGCAGAAGATATTCCTGCCGAAGCTTTGCTTTCAAAAGAGAATAAAAATGTCATCCCTCCGCTGCATGGCGCACTTTTGAAGAATGAGCAAGATGTACATTTGTTTGAACGACTCATGATGATGTCTCGCAATCATCGCTAGTTTCAAATTTCAACCATTAAAAAAGCCGTCAACGTTGACGGCTTTTTTATATTAGCAGTCAGTCAAACAGATTAATTCTTTGACTGATCAAGCTTTTTATTCTTTGCAATCCAAGTGCAATTGAAGACGTAAAAAAAGTCACCCCTGCGGGTGACTTCTAGCCGTCGAGCAACACACGCATACTTGCATTTGCCGAAGGATGCCTCGATAAAATAAATAATCAGTTCTTTGACTGATCAACCATCTTATTTTTTGCAATCCAAGGCATCATGGCGCGCAATTTTGCACCGACTTGCTCGATCTGATGTTCAGAGTTCAAACGGCGACGGGAAATCAAAGTTGGTGCACCAGCTTTGTTTTCCAAGATGAAGCTCTTCGCGTATTCGCCTGTTTGAATATCTTTCAAACATTGGCGCATCGCTTGTTTTGTTTCATCCGTGACGATGCGTGGACCTGTAACGTATTCACCGTATTCTGCATTGTTCGAAATCGAGTAATTCATGTTCGCGATACCGCCTTCATAAATCAAATCAACGATCAATTTCAGCTCGTGCAAGCATTCGAAATAGGCCATCTCTGGTGCGTACCCGCCTTCAACCAAAGTTTCAAAACCAGCTTTAATCAATTCCACTGCGCCACCGCACAAAACAGCTTGTTCACCGAACAAATCCGTTTCAGTTTCTTCACGGAAGTTTGTTTCGATAATGCCGGCACGACCACCACCATTTGCCATTGCGTAAGACAAAGCGATATCGCGCGCAGAACCAGATTTATCTTGATACACAGCGATCAAATGAGGCACACCACCACCTTGAGTGTACGTAGCACGTACTGTGTGTCCTGGTGCTTTTGGTGCGATCATAATCACGTCCATATCGGCACGTGGAACGACTTGACCATAGTGGACATTGAAGCCATGCGCGAACGCCAATACAGCACCTTGTTTCGCGTGAGGTGCGACGTTTTCGTTGTACACCTGAGCGATATTTTCATCTGGCAACAAAATCATGATGACGTCGGCTTCTTTGACCGCATCATTGACTTCAGCTACTTGCAAGCCAGCATTCTTTGCCTTGTCCCAAGACGCACCGCCTTTACGCAATGCGACTGTGATCTGGCAGCCAGATTCACTCATATTCAACGCGTGGGCATGGCCTTGTGAACCGTAACCGATGATGGCAACTTTTTTGCCTTTGATCAGAGAGAGATCACAATCTTTATCGTAAAAAACTTTCATTTTGATGTCCTATAAATTTAAATAATTCGAAATTGAAAATGCTTGCTTGAGTCAGGATTCAAGCGATAACCTGGACCGCAGAGACACCGAGAGCACGGAGGAAGAATTTTTCAATTCTCTGTATCCTCTGCGCCTTCGCGGTTTTACTTCTTCTGCTAAATCTGATTACACTTTGAGTATGCGTTCACCCCGTCCGATACCAGAACCACCAGTACGGACAGTTTCTAAAATGGCGGTACGTTCTATGGAGTCGATGAAGGCATCGAGTTTCCCTTTATTACCAGTCAATTCTATGGTGTAGCTTTTTTCAGTGACGTCGATGATGCGACCACGGAAAATATCCGCCGTACGTTTCATCTCTTCTCGCTCTTTGCCGACGGCACGCACTTTGATGAGCATGAGCTCACGTTCAATATGTGCGCCTTCGGTTAAGTCGACCACTTTCACTACTTCAATCAAACGGTTCAAATGTTTAGTGATTTGTTCAATCACATCATCAGAACCAGTGGTGACAATCGTCATGCGTGACAATGTTGCGTCTTCGGTAGGCGCAACCGTCAAAGTTTCGATGTTATAACCACGTGCTGAGAATAAGCCTACTACACGTGATAAAGCGCCCGCTTCGTTTTCGAGCAATACGGAAATAATGTGTCGCATTACAAATCCTCCGAACCAAGCAACATTTCAGTCAGACCTTTACCGGCTTTCACCATAGGCCAAACCTTCTCGTCTTGATCTGTAATGAAATTCATGAAAACCAGTTTGTCTTTCATGGCAAATGCCTCTTGCAAAGCACCGTCCACATCAGCAGGATTCTCAATCTTCATGCCTACATGACCATAGGCCTCAACCAACTTGGTGAAGTCAGGCAACGAGTCCATATAGGATTCCGCATAGCGACCAGCATAATCAATTTGCTGCCACTGACGAACCATGCCAAGCGCACGGTTGTTCAACAAAATAATCTTTGGTGTCAAATGATATTGCTTGCAAGTGGCAAGCTCTTGAATACACATCTGAATTGACGCTTCGCCCGTAATACAAGCGACAGTCGCGTCGGGATTTGCCATCTGCACGCCCATGGCATAAGGTAAACCTACACCCATGGTTCCCAAACCACCGGAATTAATCCAACGACGTGGTTGGTTAAATTTGTAGTACTGCGCCGCCCACATTTGATGTTGTCCAACGTCAGATGTGACGAAAGCGTCACCGTTGGTGATTGCACACACTTTTTGAATAATTGATTGTGGCTTGATAATCTCGGAAGAATCTGTATAGCCGAGACAATCTTGTTCACGCCACTTATTAATCTGCTTCCACCAGTCCGCCAAAGGTTTAGCGTTTGGTTTCGCATCAGATGCAGCCAACTGTGAAAGCATTTCAACCAATACGTCTTTGACGTTACCGACAATGGGAATGTCGACTTTAACGCGTTTAGAAATTGATGAAGGATCAATATCCACGTGAATGATTTTGCGAGGATGTGATGCAAAATGTTTAGGATTTCCGATCACACGATCATCAAAACGCGCACCGATCGCAATCAACACGTCGCAGTGTTGCATCGCCATATTGGCTTCATAAGTACCATGCATACCAGGCATACCGACGAATTTGTCGTCAGCCGCTCGATAACCACCAAGGCCCATTAGGGTATTGGTCACCGGAAAACCTAATTGATCAACTAACTTATTCAATTCTGGCGCAGCATTCGCCAAGATCACACCACCACCGGTGTAAATCATCGGACGCTCAGCTTGCAGCAGCAATTGAACTGCTTTACGAATTTGTCCTGCGTGACCTTTATCGACTGGGCGATAAGAACGCATTTCAATTTCTTTAGGGTAGTGGTAAGTAGTTTTGTGATTACTGATATCTTTAGGAATATCAATCAAGACAGGACCTGGACGACCTGTAGTCGCGATGAAGAAAGCTTTCTTAACAGTGTCCGCCAAATCACGCACATCTTTTACCAAGAAATTGTGCTTCACACAAGGACGAGTAATACCCACGGTGTCACATTCCTGGAACGCATCCTCACCAATTGCATGGCTAGGTACTTGTCCTGAAATGACGATCATGGGAATAGAATCCATGTAGGCTGTTGCGAGCCCTGTCACGGCATTCGTTACGCCAGGGCCAGAAGTCACCAAAGCAACACCGATTTTATTCGATGAACGAGAATAGGCATCTGCAGCATGAATCGCGGCTTGCTCGTGACGTACTAAAATATGTTGGAATTTGCTTTGATTGAAAATCGCATCGTAAATATAAAGGACGGCACCACCCGGATATCCGAATACATGCTCAACGCCTTCTTCTGCGAGACACTTAACGAGAATTTCTGCGCCTGTATACTCCGTGTTGCGGTCATTATTGCGGTCGAGACTCTTCTCGGCTCCGCGATCCGATTGACGATCGGACGGTCGTTCTGAACTCATCTTGTTTCCTTTCAAGGTCCATTGGAGATTGATCGGATGCTCTTTCCTGACGAAATTCAAACTTCAAAAGCGGTCAACTGACGTTCCTTTTTGTGCGGTCACTTTCCCCTTCTACTATCCGTTGGATAATATTCCAGGCAAAGCTTAATGGCGACTCGTGCGGTCAGGGTAAGGCTAAGAAATAACGAATTTCTCACGCTTGTGGCATGGGTTAGAACAAACTGCTACTAACAATTTACTGATAGTGACTTGCTGAAAGAGGCATTGTGGGCCAGATCAAACAAGTGTTGGTACTCCGAGATTTTGGAGCGAGGCTCTACACTACTGCGATGCAACAATTTGGTCAAGACTATTTAGGGTGTAATGCTAAGATATTTCAAAGAAATCCCTAAATTCAAGCGTTTACCTCCTATTTATCAAACTAACAAGCGAAGAATTTCATAAAATAAGAGGACATTGACAGGCTTTTTTGTTAGCATGTGCGCACTTTTGGTACGCTCTCACAAAAAGCATTGCACCGAAAATGTGCAAAAAATGTAAACCAATTTGACGATTTGATCGTTATGGCTCTTACGCTTGCATTTCGCTTTTTCTAACATTTTAGAAACTTTACGTTTTTCAAGGCACCATCCTCCGAATGGCAACCACAAAAGAATTATCCAACTTCCTCGAAGGCGTAGAGCGTCGCGCATACAAACATGCCGTGTACATGGTTCGCAACGATGAATCTGCGTTAGACATCGTTCAAGATGCAATGATCAAGTTATCAGAAAAATATGGTGATAAACCTGCCAATGAATTACCAATGTTATTTCAACGTATTCTGCAAAACACCATATTAGATTTTTTCCGAAGAGAGAAAGTCAGAAATAATCGAATAAGTTTATTTTCCAATATCACCACGAATAATCAAGATGACGATAATTTTGATATATTAGAGGTACACTCTTCAGAAGAAGGCAGCGAAGCAGCTGAATCGACTGAGCAAAAATTAGAAAGAGAGCAAGTTTTAAATATCATTGATGCGCAAATAAAAAAACTTCCTACACGTCAACGAGAAGCTTTCCTCATGCGTTACTGGGAAGACATGGACGTCGCAGAGACGGCGACCGCCATGGGTTGTTCAGAGGGGAGCGTGAAAACGCATTGTTCAAGAGCGACTCACGCACTGGCAGCTTCACTTAAAGCAATAGGGATACATTTATGACTTACGCAAAAGACAAAGAGGAAATCGACTTCGCCTACAAAGTGCGCCGTGCGATGACCGAATCAAGCGAAAAACTCCCAGAGACTACTTTGGAACGTTTAGCAACTGCGCGTCAATTGGCCTTATCGCGTCAAAAGCAGGCAGAACCGAGCCGCGCATTAGCGTTTGGTGGCGTGCTTGCAGGTAGCAACGGTATTTCCTTCTCCCAAAGAAATTGGGTAAAAAAAATGTGGCTCATTTTGCCACTCTTAGCCTTAATGGTCGGCCTGTATGGCATTTATGAATACGAGCAAGAACAACAGATAAATGATTTGGCTGAGATTGATGCCGCTGTTTTAGTGGATGAATTGCCACCAGATGCTTATTTAGATAATGGCTTTAACGCTTACTTAAATAAAGAAACGCCACCTGCGAAGACAGAGGAATAAGAGTGCGGATCAAAAATTTGTTAGCCTTCTCACATCACACAATTACTGCCTCCCTCGCTATTGCCGGCGCTATTAGTATGGGCGCCGCATTTGCGACCCAAAATCCAGCAGTGGCTGGGCAAACTCCGTCTTTAGCAAATAATACAATTACAGCAACCGCAGCCAGCATTCCAGTTGCCACATCCGTTACCCCCACTGCTGCCTCCATTCCGACGCCTGTCACGCAATCAAGCCCTAAGACAACGCCACAACCGATCACGACTACAACCGGCAAAACAAATTGGCTTGATTTATCAGCAGAACAAAAAGCAGCTCTTGCACCACTCGCCAAAGAATGGGACAAAATGGATGATCTGCGCAAGAAAAAATGGCTGGGGATTGCCAATAAATACGCCAACATGAAACCTGAAGAGCAACATCGGGTGCAAGAACGCGTACAAGCATGGGTCAAAATGACGCCAGAACAACGCATGGCAGTTAGAGAGAATTTTGCAAATACTGCGAAAAAGTCACCCGAACAAAAGTCCGCACAGTGGCAGCAATATCAGCAATTAAGCGAAGATGAAAAAGTAAAGCTTGCGAATGAAGCAAAAACTAAAAAAACAATTACCACCATTCAGCCTGAATCAAAACGCTCGAGTCCAATATTGGCGCCCCTAAAGAAGGGCCCACCACCTGCAAATCCTGCCAGCAGTAGTGCATCGCAGGCAGTTATTAAATAGTTGCAACAGGGTTTAACAAGCTGGTTTAAATCACTGACTTGCTAACGCAACAAAACTAAAGCGCTACCTATAATTAAAAATTTAGAAATTTGCACGTGAATCAAATTAATACAGCCCCACACTACCCCACGCCCACACTCAAACGCCGCCTCGTATGCATGATGATTTACGAAGCGGCTTTGGTTTTTGGCGTGATTTTCTTTGCCAGCTTTATTTTTGATGTCAGTACGCAAAGCAAGAGCGCAATGACCATGCGTTTGGCAAGAGAAGTGTTTCTATTTTTTGTTATCGGCAGCTATTTTGTGTTCTTTTGGCGTCGTAGTGGACAAACTCTGGCAATGCAGACTTGGCGCATCAAATTAGTAAATGATGACGATCAACGCGTCCCTTTAGTTAAAGCTGCGGTACGTTATTGTCTCGCATGGATGTGGTTTTTACCTGGACTTATCATTTCGTATCAACTGGAATTGAAGAACGGTCAGATTGCAATTCCAGTGGCAATTGGCTTCTGCGCTTGGGCTGCTACCGCTCTATTTATCAAAGATAGACAGTTTTTGCACGACAAGTTAGCCAAAACCCGATTGGTCGAAGTACCCAAACCAAGTGATCAAAAATAATTCACATCCGACCGATTCGGATTTAAGCGCTACTAAATTCAGCCTTAAATAAAGCTAAAAATAAAGCTAAAACTAAAACTAAAACTAAAACTAAAACTCACACTCAGCTTTATACATAAAGCACGCCCATTTCGTATTTGATTTCGCTCAAGCGCTTTTTTACGCTCTTAAATTTGGGTTCTTGCTTAATTCAATGATATTCTATTGCCAAATTATCGCAGTTGCGATACGACAAGATCAATAGGCATTGAAGATGCAAACCAAAACACCAAGACGAACCCGAGACCGTATTTTAGATTTGTCGCTGAAGTTATTTAATGACTTTGGTGAACCGAATATCACTACCACTATCATCGCTGACGAAATGAGTATTTCGCCTGGCAACCTGTACTACCACTTTCGAAATAAAGAGGACATTGTTAACTCTTTGTTTCTCCAGTTCGAAGAGGAAATCAACAAGAAACTGGCATTTCCTGAGGGACGCAAGGCCAATATCCAGGATATCTGGACATACCTTCACCTGACCTTTGAACTGATCTGGCGCTATCGTTTCTTTTATCGCGATCTGAATGATTTACTGTCGCGCAACCGCAAGCTCGAGCTTACCTTCAAGCAGATTCTCAATCACAAAATTAAAGTCGCAACCGAACTTTGCATAGGTTTACGTAACGATGGGGAATTTGAGGCGGACGACATCACAATTGATGCATTAGCCACTAATATGGTGGTCGTTGCCTCCTATTGGCTGTCCTATGAATATGTTCGTAATCCGCGCAAATATACTGAGTTGCAAACGATGTCAGAATCTCTGGCGCGTGGCTGCTATCAAGTCATAGTCCAAATTAGCCCCTATTTACGAGGACATGCCAAAGAGGTTTTCGAAAAGCTGTCGCACGATTACTTACTCAAAATCAAACGCCAAGGATGATCTCCCATCATGAAATCTATTTGCGTCTATTGTGGCTCTGCCAGCGGTAATTCTCCAGCCTTTCATAGAGCGGCAGTCGCGCTCGCCAATCAACTGGTGTCGCGTGACTTGGAGTTGGTATATGGCGGTGGTGATGTAGGACTAATGAAAATTATCGCAGATGAAATGCTACGACTTGGCGGTCACGTAACCGGCGTTATCCCACAAGCACTGATGGAACGTGAAGTGGGTCACAGTCAATTGAGCAGACTACACGTAGTGGCCAACATGCATGAACGTAAAGCCCTCATGGCACAGCTATCCGATGGCTTTATTGCATTACCGGGTGGAATCGGGACGATGGAAGAATTGTTCGAAATGTTTACGTGGTTACAATTGGGTTTTCATCATAAGCCTTTAGGCTTATTAAACGTCAGCGGCTTCTACGACCATCTTCTGCAATTCTTAGAACACGCTGTATTTTCTGGTTTTTTAAAAGCAGAACATAATGCATTATTAATCAAAGAAATCGACCCATCTTTATTATTAAGCCGGATGCAACACTTTGAAGATGCAATTCAGGCCAAAGGGATTGATTTCGCTTAAAAAACGTGACGATTTACTACACAACAAGCAACATTTTCCAGGTGTATCGACCTTATTCGCAAGAAAAAAGTCAATAACAAGGTAAAATGCGAACCCCGACGTCCAACCTAACTCACTGAGTTATTTTGCTAGTAAACGTCACTGATATTTACTTTCGATTGAAAAAATAATGAAATTTTCCAAACAATTTTCGCTCTATCAATCTGAAGCCACGCAATTTATCAACGGCTTAAAAGAATCCAACCCGCAATTAGAACAAAGCCAACGTGACGGCCGCGCTTTGCTATGGGATAAAGCACCGATTGATTTAGACAGCCAACGCCGCACGATAGAGTCTAAAGTCATGCAGCAGCCGTATGTTTATCAAAACAAAAACTAAGCAAAACGAAGTTACTGGTTCAGCGCCAACGCTAATTATTTAGACTAAACCAGCAGCACCGAGAACGCAGACGCATGTCTACCACCAATTTACCGGCAACAGAGCTACCGATCATCGGTACTGCTGATAGCACACCCAATGTGGTGGACGGGCTCGCATTCGCCAAATTATATGGCGAACCCCTATTCAAGCTACCAAATGATCTGTACATACCACCTGATGCACTAGAAATTTTTTTGGAAGCATTTGAAGGTCCGCTAGATCTCCTGCTTTACCTGATCCGCAAGCAGAATTTCAATATCCTTGATATCCCGATGGCGCAGGTCACCTTACAGTACCTGCAATACGTAGATCAGATCCGCAAACACAATCTAGAACTAGCAGCAGAATATTTGCTCATGGCAGCCATGCTGATTGAAATCAAATCACGTATGCTGGTACCCAGCAATAAATCACAAGAAGGTGAAGAAGCCGATGATCCGCGCGCAGCATTGGTACGTCGTTTGCTGGAATATGAGCAAATGAAATTGGCGGCTTACGACTTAAATTCAGTGCCGCAATTAGGTCGCGATTTTTTGCATGCGCAGGTATTCATAGAGCAAAATACCGTTTTGCATTGGCCGGAAGTACATGTTGCTGACTTACAGCAAGCTTGGGCGGATGTCTTAGGCCGTGCAAAATTGGTCGCCCACCACAAGATTAGCCGTGAAGAATTGTCAGTACGAGAGCACATGAGTAGTATTTTGCGTAGACTGCAATCTAGCAAGTTTGTCGAATTTGCCGACCTATTTGATCCTAGCCGTGGCGCCCCCGTTTTGGTTGTAAATTTTGTCGCTCTGCTCGAATTAGCTAAAGAAACTCTAATTGAAATTACCCAGGCTGAAGCCTACGCGCCTATTTATGTCAGGTTGGCTTACGCGCCGGTTTGACTCTCCAAACAAATAAAAACAAACAAAACAGCAATCATCCTGCTCCCATTATTTCTTTACCATTTCCCCATGAAAATTATTTCCTCCATTGAAGAACTACGCGATCAACTACGTGGCCAATTACGCACGGCTTTCGTTCCTACAATGGGAAATCTGCACGAAGGTCATTTGTCCTTGATGCGTCTGGCACGTCGTCATGGCGACCCCGTCGTTGCCTCTATTTTTGTTAATCGCTTACAGTTTGGTCCCAACGAAGACTTCGATAAATATCCAAGAACCTTTCAGGCTGACGTAGAAAAATTGGAAAAAGAAGGCGTGTATGTCCTGTTCGCGCCAAGTGAAAAAGATCTCTATCCTGAACCACAAGAATATCGGGTACAACCGCCCAACGATTTGGGTGACATCTTGGAGGGTGAATTCCGTCCAGGCTTTTTTACTGGCGTCAGCACCGTGGTTTTGAAACTATTTTCCTGCGTACAGCCTCGCGTTGCGGTGTTTGGAAAAAAAGACTACCAGCAATTAATGATCATTCGAAATATGGCGAAACAATTTGCTTTGCCAACAGAAATTATTGCTGCCGAAACTTGGCGTGCCGAAGATGGCTTAGCCCTTTCCTCTCGTAACGGCTACCTAAGCGCAGAAGAACGCGCCGAAGCCCCAACGCTCTACAAGATTTTGAATCAGGTTGCAGATGAAGTGCGCATGGGTCGTCATGACCTACAGGCAATTGAACAGCAAGCCCTACATCAACTTGCACAACGTGAATGGAAGCCCGATTACGTCTCAATTCGCAAACGCAGCAATTTACAAGCGCCAAGCAAGGACGATATCGCCAACAAAGAAGCGCTGGTAGTTCTAAGCGCTGCTAAGCTTGGCAATACGCGTCTAATTGACAATTTAGAAGTCTAAAATTTTTCAAATGAATACTATGTCTTTCGCCGCTCTTTTCAATCTGAGCCATATCCAGCTGGCGTTTACAGTACTAATGCTGGCGACAGGCATAATGCAAACCGCCCATGCCGACGTTAGCGTACTCGATGACGCGCAGCGCACTGTACGCTTAGATAAACCTGCGAAACGCATCATCAGCTTAGCGCCGCATGTGACTGAATTGATTTTTGCGGCAGGCGCAGGTCATTTACTCGTCGGCGTCAGCGAATACAGCGACTATCCGGAAGAAGCTAAAAAAATTGCCTCGGTTGGCAATGTTTTTGCGCTCGATTTAGAACGAGTGCTCGCACTTAAACCTGATCTGATCGTAATTTGGGGCTCTGGTAACGCCAAACAACTGGCAAAAAAATTGCGTGACAACAAAGTCACTGTCTTCGAAAGCGAGCCACACAACTTCGAAGACATCGCTAGCTCGCTGGAGCGCATTTCCACACTGGCAGGCACGGAAGCCATAGGCAAGAATGCGGCAAAGCAATTCCGTCAGAAATTACAAAATCTCAGCGATACTTACCGTCTCAAAGAAAAAGAAAAGCCCGTCAATGTTTTTCATCAAATGGTAAAGAGTCCCTTGATGACGATAAATCAAGAGCACTTCATCTCAAAAATGATCACGCTGTGCGGCGGGCGAAATGTCTTTGCAGAACTCAAGGACATTAGTGCGACCATCACTACAGAAGCCTTATTACTTGCCAACCCTGACATGATTTTTAGCAGCGGCAAGGACGACAGTAAGTTGCGTCAAGATTGGACACAATTTCCTAACCTGCGCGCTGTTAAAAAACAAAATCTGTACAGCATCGACGGCGACTGGCTGCACCGAGCCGGCCCTCGGGTTCTAGATGCCACTGAGGAATTGTGCAAAGATATCCGTGATGTGCGTCAAAAAAACTAAGCTGAGTCGCTAGTTTACTTATATCCGGTTATTTTTTCGAAATGAAGTCAGACGCGTCAAACATCTTACAACCATCATACCCAATCCCGCGGATCAACTTGATAGAAGCTTCTTAATTGTTCAAATAATGCAGGATGGTGATACGCCAATGCCTGACTTTTTTTGAAAAAAGCTTCTGTCGTCACGGCAAAAAATTCGGCTGGGTTGGTCGCACCATAGGGATCAATAGTGGTCGTCTCTTGATATTCAATCGCACGCAGTAAATTAGCGTACTCCCCCTCCATGACTTGCGACCAAGCTCGATAGGCTGCAGCGCTTCTCAATGCTGGAGCACCATTAGTGCTGCCGGTTTCGCTATCAAGCTGATGGGCAAATTCATGCAAGACCACATCCTGACCCAAGGCCTCGGCTTCTGGATTACGCGCAATCTGATCCCATGCCAAAATCACTCGACCATCACTCCAAGACTCACCACTTAAACCCTGATTGGTATGCGTCACGATGCCCCCCGTCAAAGTTTGCTGTCTCGGCGCGACAAAGGGGTGTGGATAGACCAGAATATGCGTGAGTTTAGGGAAAATTTCGGTCTCACGATTCAATAAAAGCAAACATGCTTTGCCAGCGATCGTTACTTTGATTTCATCGCTCATCACCAGATCATCACACGCGACAAAGGTCTTTTCAAAAAGAAATTGTTTAATCCTGCGCTTTAACTGCAATTGTAAATCGGTCGGCATTTGACTGTAGCCAGGCAGATTTTTTCTCAATATTTTGGAATACTTAGAGGGAAATGCCTTTGCCAGCACATAACGTAGCCTGAGCCTCGGCATAACCATAAAACCCAATACCAACATAACGACCAATGCGGCGAGAAAGCCCATCGTTTTCCTTTATTTAACAAAAGAGCTTTGATTGGCTACGCACCTCAATGCAATATGCATTTTTCATTGTGCCAATTTGAAGCTGACCAGAACAAGATGGGCATCAGATACATGAACTCAATAGCAATGTCCGTAATTCAAGTAGGGTATTGACCGAATTCAGCGAACGTAAAGATTAACTGCGATAATGTTGCTTTGAGGCTCAAGCTTGATTTGTCTAGCTTTTCACCATCACTTTTCCTGATTGATCATCTATGCGCAAAGGCATACTGTACGCTGCGGCGTGCTACTCGGCTTGGGGTTTGTTCCCGCTTTATTTCAAAGCTTTACACTCGATTCCTTCTATAGAAATTTTACTGCATCGTATGGTGTGGGCTTTAATTTTTTTATTGTTAGTACTCGCCTGGCGCAAGCAATGGAACTGGCTACCAAAAGTCGTGCGCCAACCCAAATTATTAGCAGGCTTCATTGCCAGCGCCCTACTGCTATCTGCCAATTGGTTTTTGTATATCTGGTCTATCAATAACGACAGAATCATTGATGCCAGCTTGGGTTATTTTATGACGCCACTGGTGAACGTATTTCTCGGTTTTATTTTGCTTAAGGAACGTCTGCGACATGTGCAATGGCTGGCCGTTGCATGCGCTGCACTCGGCGTCATTTGGCTGAGCCTACAAACCGGCCATCCGCCTTGGATTGCGCTGGTACTGGCTACGACTTTTGGCATGTATGGTTTACTCAGGAAAACAGCCGCTTTGGGCGCTTTAGAAGGTTTGTCATTAGAGACTATGCTACTGTTTCCTTTTGCGTTAGCCTACTTAATCTATCTTGCTTTACATGGTCAAAGCGTATTTGTTTCAGCGCCTACGCAAACCCAGTTACTTTTACTCGCAGCCGGCCCCATTACCGCTATACCTTTACTGATGTTCGCAGCCGCAGCGCGCCGCATTCCTATGGCTACTTTGGGTCTGATGCAATACATCTCACCCAGCCTGCAACTAATCATTGGTGTGTGGCTCTATCATGAGCAGTTTAGCCATGAACGCATGTTGGGTTTTATTGGTATTTGGGCTGGCCTTGCGCTGTATTCTATCGACGGGCTGCGCGTCAACTTTACGCAGAAGCAAACTGAGGACGCCAAGACATAGCTGCTATTTACTTTGGCTGATCTGGTAAGGCAGCCACACGAAAGTGATCAATTCATTATTTTTTATGTTGTATATATGACTCGCAAATAAGCATTTCCCTAGGCTTTATATGACAGCGAGATGAAATATCACGTATTTGCGTGCGATCTACGCAAATTAGGGCAATATTTTTGACATCTGAACCTGCATTTCTGCGAAAATTCGCATCTTTATTTTTTCGGCGCGCAAGCGGTTTAACACACTGGCCCAGGCGTCTCCCGTAACAGGCTTTTTGGAGACCTAAATGAAATTCCGCTTCCCCATCGTCATCATTGACGAAGATTTCCGTTCTGAAAACACTTCTGGACTTGGTATCCGTGCGCTCGCCGATGCTATGGAAAAAGAAGGCATGGAAGTCTTGGGTGTGACCAGCTATGGCGACTTATCTCAGTTCGCCCAACAGCAATCGCGCGCCTCTGCTTTTATTCTTTCCATTGATGATGAAGAATTCGGTGAAGGGACTGAGGAAGAAAGCGATTTCGCTCTGAAACCTTTGCGCGCCTTCGTTGAAGAAATTCGTTACAAAAACGCTGACATACCAATTTATTTATATGGTGAAACGCGCACCTCACGCCATATCCCGAATGATATTTTGCGCGAATTGCACGGTTTTATTCATATGTTTGAAGACACGCCTGAGTTCGTAGCCCGCCATATTATTCGTGAAGCAAAATCTTATCTAGATGGTTTGGCACCACCGTTCTTCCGCGCACTGGTGCATTATGCCAACGATGGTTCTTACTCTTGGCATTGCCCAGGTCACTCAGGCGGCGTGGCGTTTTTGAAGTCACCAATTGGCCAAATGTTCCACCAATTTTTTGGTGAAAACATGCTGCGTGCCGACGTTTGTAACGCAGTAGAAGAGCTCGGTCAATTACTCGATCATACCGGTCCAGTAGCTGCGTCTGAGCGCAATGCAGCACGTATTTTTAATGCGGATCATTGCTATTTCGTGACGAACGGCACCTCGACTTCGAACAAGATGGTATGGCATTCCACTGTTGCGCCTGGCGATATCGTCGTCGTAGATCGTAACTGCCACAAATCAATTCTGCACTCCATCATTATGTGCGGCGCTATTCCCGTTTTCTTGATGCCAACTCGCAATCATCTCGGCATTATTGGTCCTATTCCACTGGAAGAGTTTTCCATGGAAAGCATACGCAAAAAAATCGAAGCTAATCCGTTTGCTAGCAAAGCAAAAAATAAAAAACCACGCATTTTGACCATCACCCAGTCAACTTATGATGGTGTGTTGTACAACGTAGAAACGCTTAAAGACCTGCTCGACGGCGAAATCGACACCCTGCACTTCGACGAAGCTTGGTTGCCACATGCAACATTCCACAGTTTCTACCAAGATATGCATGCGATTGGCAAAGATCGCCCGCGTGCAAAAAAGTCGATGATTTTCTCGACCCAGTCCACACACAAATTGTTGGCAGGTATTTCTCAGGCTTCGCAAATTTTGGTACGTGAATCTGAAACGGTAAAATTGGATAAAGACAGTTTCAACGAAGCTTATCTGATGCATACCTCAACTTCGCCACAGTATTCTATTATTGCCTCCTGCGATATCGCCGCAGCGATGATGGAAGCACCCGGAGGCACAGCCTTAGTTGAAGAGTCCATTTTGGAAGCGTTAGACTTCCGTCGCGCTATGCGCAAAGTCGATCAAGAATGGGGGCAGGATTGGTGGTTCCAGGTTTGGGGTCCAGATAATTTGTCAGAAAACGGCGTTGGCACACAAGAAGACTGGATGATTCACGCAGAAGATGACTGGCATGGTTTCGGCAAATTGGCACCAGGCTTCAACATGCTCGATCCGATTAAAGCAACAATCGTTACCCCAGGTTTATCACTCGAAGGCAAATTTAGCGAAACTGGCATTCCTGCGTCAATCGTCACCAAGTATTTGGCGGAGCACGGCGTTATCATTGAAAAGTGCGGCCTGTATTCGTTCTTCATCATGTTCACTATCGGCATTACCAAGGGTCGTTGGAATACATTGTTGACTGCTTTGCAGCAATTCAAAGATGACTACGATAAGAATCAGCCTATGTGGCGTATCTTGCCGGAGTTTGCTACAGCAAACCCGCGCTACGAAGGTGCAGGTTTGCGTGATTTATGCCAAAGCATTCATGAAGTTTACAAAGCCCATGACGTGGCTCGTTTGACGACAGAAATGTATTTGTCTGACATGCAACCAGCAATGAAGCCTTCTGACGCATTCGCAAAAATGGCGCATCGCGAGATCGAACGTGTGTCGATTGACGATTTAGAAGGTAGGGTCACAGCGATTTTATTAACTCCATATCCACCGGGTATTCCTTTGTTGATTCCGGGTGAACGATTTAACAAAACGATCGTCGATTATTTGAAGTTTGTCCGTGCATTTAATGAGCAATTCCCCGGTTTTGAAACAGACTGTCATGGACTTGTTAAAGCTGAAGTTGAAGGCAAACGCGGTTACTTCGTTGATTGCGTCCCATTGGGTTCTGAGAACATAGAGTAAGAGTAAGTCTATGTTGGTAAAATACAGCAACTACCAACAAGGGACACGCCGTTCATCATAAAAAAAGCCGCACTGAAGCAAAGTGCGGCTTTTTTTCATCTATTCTTGCTTTAGACTCAGTCGCATTAGAGATACAATCAAACATATCACACTCTCATAGCAAAAAATTAAGATGAGTCAACTCGGTTCACTAAGCCCTATCAAAAAAGAACAAGTAACACTTGGACAAGCACTGCCGTGGGCAGTCTTTGATGCTTGGGGCAATACTTTGCATGAGGCAGGAACAGTGATCGACCGTCAGGAAGACTTAGACCTGATTATCGAAGACGGCTATTTTGAGGATACTTCGGACGGCAACGTGGCGAACGATCAAACGCCCTTGCCAAAAGCTAGCCAGGCAAACAGCTTTTCTCAACCGGCGCCAAAATCAGATACTAAAATCGACCCGATTCTGACGAATAATACAAGCGATAGTAATAATCTCAACAACACCAGTGACCTCGACAAAGAGTCTGTCATTTTGGACTTGGACAGTGTACGCTGGCATGTTGGCGAAACATTTTTTCTGCAGGTCCATGATAACGCGACCATACGCTATACCGTGCGCCTGATAGGCTTCGTAAAAAATCAATCGATTTTAGTCACTGCCCCGCGTATTGATGGGCGTGGCGCGATTATTCGCGATGGTCAGACTTTCATTGTGCGTGCGTTTCCCGGCAAGAAAGCCTATGCGTTTACGGCCTCAGCCTTAAAATCGGTCTATACACCGCATCCGTATTTACATCTTTCCTACCCTAAAATCGTACGCTGCACTGCAATCCGTCAAAGCTCCCGTGCTAGCGTCAAAATTATTGCATCGCTCAGCGTTGGCGAGCCAGAACAAACAGGTGCAGCAACCTTGACCGATCTTAGTATGGGTGGAACCTCTGGCCTGTTAAAACGAAGCATAGGAAAAAAAGGCGATAGTGGCGTCATTAAGTTCAAAGTGAATACTGCAGGCGAAGATGCCTACTTAATTATTCCACTTGTTATCAGATCCATAGTGCAAACAGAAAATTCGGAAGAATTCCGCTATGGATTTGAATTCGTCAATATACCAACGCAATCAAAAATTATTTTATCTTCATTTGTGCATCAAACTTTGGCAGAAATAGAATAAGCTACCCTTAGCGGATCAAAGCTGCGTGACCAAGCGACATTTTTGTGAGGAACCTGTCATGACTGCACCTCAATACTTTTTAACACCAACACTAGAACTTAAATCTTGTATGAATTATTCTCGGCTAGTTATCTATTTGTTGTGCCTGTTATCAATTGGTAGCCTAACAGCTTGTGGTCGGTCAACTGAAGAAACAAGTACCGTACCCGGTATAAGTGTAAGTTATCAAGCGCCGCCTGTGGTAACGACCATCAATGCAAGCTTCAATGGGCCACGTTCAAACTACCTAGTCACGACCAACACCGATGGCAGCGCGACCGTACAAGACAAAGTTGGCAGCGATGGTACGGTGACTTTAAATAGTAGTGTTAAAACTCTGCTATTTTCTGATATCTCTATCAACTTAGATGTCGCGGCTAAAGCGAAAGAAATCAGTGCAAAAGACCTTAACTCACTTGTAGAACTCTACATTGCCTATTTTAATCGTGTACCGGATGCCAATGGCCTGAGCTATTGGATCGCACAAATCAAAAATGGGATGAGTTTGGATAAGATTGGTGAATCATTTTATTCTGCAGCGATTCTCTATTCTGCTCAAACTGGCTATAGTGCCAACATGACAAATGCCGACTTTGTAAGCATTATCTACAAAAATGTTTTAGGCAGGCCAAGTCCCGATAAAGAAGGATTAGATTATTGGAGTACGAGCCTCGCCAATGGTAAGGAAACTCGTGGAACCTTAGTTCTTTCTATTTTGAATGCAGCACACACCTTCAGCGGTGATGCAACTTATGGCTGGGTAGCACAACTACTGGACAACAAAAATATCGTTGGAAAAAGTTTTTCAATCACCCAAGGCATTAGCTACATCAACCCTGCCGACTCCATTAGCAAAGGAATGGCGATTGCAGCGACTGTCACCTCAACTGATGTCAGCGTTGCACAAGGACTAATCAGCTCATTAATCGGGACTGGTAGTAGCAATTCAGGATTGCCCAGCGCGCCACAAGCCTCTCGCTTTTTGCATCAAGCAACGTTTGGTGCAACCAACAACACGATTAACTCATTAACAGCAGTTGGTTACGAGAATTGGATTAACACGCAGTTTTCAATTTCACAAACACTGCATCGCAACTATATGAATCAAGTCGCTGCAGGACTAAGCAATGGTCAAAGTGGGCTCAATCAAAATCATTTCTTTGAGTCCTTCTGGCAGCAGGCAATCAATTCGGATGACCAGCTGCGCCAGCGTATCACATTTGCGCTGTCTCAAATTTTGGTCATTTCATTCCAAGATAGTGGTGTCGCAAACTACCCACGAGGGGTTGCTGCTTATTATGACACCTTGGGGCAACATGCATTTGGCAATTTCCGCACACTACTGGAAGCAGTTAGTCTGCATCCGATGATGGGCACTTACTTAACCTCAATCCGCAATCAAAAAGAATCTGGCAATCGTGTACCGGACGAAAATTACGCGCGTGAAGTCATGCAATTGTTTACGCTAGGCTTGTATAAACTCAATCCTGATGGCAGTTACGCGTTAGAAAATGGGAAGCCAGTGGAAACCTACGGGAATGACGACATCACAGGATTGGCAAAAGTATTTACAGGTTGGAGCTGGGCGGGTCCAGACAAAACTGGCACACGTTTTTTTGGTGGTAATGCTGACGCAAATCGCGACTGGATGCCAATGCAAAGCTATCCAGCTTATCACTCTACTAGTGCCAAACAGTTCTTAGGCGTCAGCATTGCAGCACAGAGTACAGCAAATCCTGAAGCTAGCTTGAAAACTGCTTTAGATACCCTGTTTAATCATCAAAATGTGGGGCCATTTATTGGCAAACAATTGATCCAGAGACTAGTTACAAGCAATCCTAGCCCGCAATACGTATCTCGCGTCAGCGCCGCTTTCGCGAATAATGGGCAAGGTATTAGGGGTGATATGAAGGCCGTCATCAAGGCAATTTTACTAGATACGGAGGCACGCAATAATCCAATTTTGACTAATGTTGGCGTTGGCAAACTACGTGAACCTGTTTTGCGTCTAGCTAACTGGTTACGAGCGAGCAATGCTAGATCGACCTCAGGATTCTTTCGCATCACCAGTTTAGACGATCCATTGACAGGCTTAGCACAAACACCGATGCGCTCACCCACCGTCTTCAACTTCTTTAGACCTGGGTATGTACCACCCAATTCAGAAATTGCCAATGCACAGCTCGTTTCACCTGAGATGCAAATTACTGCAGAAACCTCTGTAGTCGGCTATTTAAATGTGCTACGAGACGCCATTCCCAACGGGATCGGAAGTTCGCGCGATACCAAGGGTGATTATTCTCAATTGACATCTCTAGCCACCACGCCTGATTTATTGGTCGACCAAATCAATTTGCTGCTAATGGCAAACCAGATGAGCAACAACTTACGTTCACAAGTTCTGACCGGGGTTAACTCAATCGCCATTCCAAGCAGTACGCAGAACGCCATCGATGCCGCGAAACTAAATCGCGTGTATATGAGCATCTATTTAACCATGGCGTCACCAGAATATCTGGTACAGAAATAAGGAGCATCTCATGTCCAAACTCAATGCTTCCCGTCGAGAATTTTTACGTCTCTCTTCGCTGCTAAGCTCCGCTGGCGCACTAGGGGTTGCAACGCCATTTGCGCTCAATCTTGCCACCATGAGCTCTGCAGCAGCACAAACTAGCGTGGGCGACTATAAGGCAATTATTTGCTTGTTTTTGTACGGCGCGAATGACCATGCCAACACGGTATTAGCGACGGATTCCACGTCTTGGACACAGTACCAAACTGTGAGAACGACGAATGAGGCTGGTTCAATTGCTTTGCCAGCGATTGGCGCTAACGGTGGCGTTATACCTATTGTTAGCAACACCACTCAGGCTGGACGCAGCTTTGCCTTACATCCTAGTATGACTGAGCTTAAAACACTATTCGATGCTGGTCGTGCCGCCATTATTTCCAACGTCGGCCCGCTTGTTATGCCTACTACGCTAGAGCAATACAAAGCTGGCAGCGTCAAATTACCGCCGAAACTATTTTCACACAACGATCAGCAATCACTCTGGCAGGCTTATGCACCCGAAGGTGCCAGTTATGGCTGGGGTGGACGCATGGGCGACCTGCTCGCGGCAAACAATAGCAACCCCATATTCACAGCGATCTCGGCGTCGGGTAATGCCGTTTTCCTATCCGGACGGAATGTCATCCAATATCAGGTCGGATCATCTGGCGCAGTACCTATCGCTGGCTTGAGCGGCAGCCTATTTGGCTCTACGACAGCAGGAGCGACCTTACGTAATGTCATTACCGGTGACACGTCAAACTATTTTCAAAAAGAACATGCCGCCGTGACTAGTCGCGCCATCAATGCTCAAAGCTTACTCGGTCCAGCTATGGCTGCGGCTGGCGGCAACGGAGTGCCGAACCCTAGCCAATACACCAATCCGAATACCGGCGCCCTAGCAAATAATGCCCTCGCGATTCAACTCCAAACGGTTGCCAGGATCATTGCTGGCAGAAGTACTTTAGGAGCAAAGCGTCAGGTATTTTTTGTTAGCATGGGTGGCTTCGACACGCACGATGCACAACGCACATCACAAGCAGATTTACTCGCGCGGGTTTCACATGCGATCGCCTATTTTGATACTACTATGGGCAATCTCGTCGGTAGCAATATGCGTAATCAAGTAACGCTTTTCACCGCATCCGACTTTGGCCGCACCTTCACAAGTAATGGCGATGGCACTGACCATGGCTGGGGCTCGCATCACTTCATCGTCGGCGGTGCGGTGAAAGGCAAAGACATTTACGGCACTTTCCCAGTGACGGGTTTGAAGCACAGTCAGGACGTGGGATCGGGTAGTTTGTTACCTCAATTTTCAGTCGATCAATACGGTGCAACTCTGGCAAATTGGTTTGGCCTCAGTACCACGCAGATTAATGATGTTTTCCCGAATATTGTTAACTTCAGTAATCGCAATCTAGGTTTTATGGGGTAAATACACAAAAAAAAGCGATGCATTTTATTTGCATCGCTTTTCTAATACCAAACATTACGATTTCTTACATCAAGCCTTAGGCAAAGTCACACCTACTTGCCCCTGGTATTTACCACCGCGGTCTTTGTAAGAGGTTTCACAAATTTCATCGCTCTCAAAGAACAACACTTGCGCACAGCCCTCACCTGCGTAGATTTTGGCTGGCAATGGTGTCGTGTTAGAAAACTCCAAAGTCACGTAGCCTTCCCATTCAGGCTCGAATGGCGTGACATTCACAATGATGCCGCAGCGTGCATAGGTGGACTTACCCAAGCAAATCGTCAATACACTACGTGGAATACGGAAGTATTCTATGGTACGTGCCAAAGCAAAAGAATTCGGCGGGATAATACAGACATCACCTTTGAAGTCGACAAAGGATTTTTCGTCAAAATTCTTAGGGTCAACGATGGTGCTATTGATGTTAGTAAAAATCTTAAATTCATCAGCACAGCGAATATCGTAACCATACGATGACGTTCCATAACTGACGATTTTTTGCCCATTTTCCTGGCGTACCTGACCAGGCGCAAACGGCTCTATCATGCCATGTTGCTCAGCCATGCGACGTATCCACTTATCCGATTTAATGCTCATTCTTGCTCCTGCCTATTTTGAGTCTGGGGTTAATTCCAATGTAGCCGAAATTCTACGCGAAAACCTTTAGAAAATTTGATAAAAGCGATTTCAAAAACCGATTTTCTCTCGTTTTTTCCGATATCTCGCAAGAAAAACCTAATACTGATCTCCTAAATCAAAAATCAGCACCTTTCTCTGATTTAGACTGAACAGGTAGAGGTACCAGACTGGGCTTGATTCGTCATTTGCTTTTTGCCGATATCGATGCGATTTTCTGGCGCTAAATTGACCTTATTTTTGATCGCCGTCATTTCTGCCAAAATAGAAATCGCGATTTCGGCCGGTGTTTTGCTGCCGATATAGATTCCAATCGGACCGTGCAATTTTTGCACCTGAGTTTCACTCAGATCGAATTCCAACAAGCGCTCTTTACGTTTGGCGTTATTGACACGTGAACCAATTGCGCCGACATAAAATGCTGATGACTTCAATGCTTCAATCAATGCCATGTCATCTAGCTTGGGATCGTGGGTCAAAGCCACAACTGCACTTCGACCATCAAGTTGCATTGCCAACACGGTGTCGTCAGGCATCTCATGCACCAAGCGCACGCCATCGACTTGCCAGCCTTGCTGGTATTCTTCGCGGGGATCACACACCGTAACTTGGTAGTCCATCCCTAGGGCTATTGTCGCCAAAAACCGTGACAATTGCCCCGCACCGATGATCAACAAACGCCAGCGCGGTCCATGAATATTGATTAATTCCTTATGATTAAGCGTCAATACATCATCTGCTTGTGCAGTCTTTAAAATCACTGTCCCGCTGTTAATCTCCACATGACGCGCCACCAACTCATGCTGTCCCAATCTGACCAACAAGTCTTTGATTTTACTTTCGAGCGTCAAAGGTTCAATCAGCAACTGTATCGTGCCGCCACATGGCAAACCAAAACGATGCGCCTCATCTGCGGTAATCCCATAAGTAACGAGCTCTGGGCGCATACGTTGAAATCCGTGTTCTTGGACGCGGGCGATCAAGTCATCTTCTATACATCCGCCTGAGACTGACCCGACAACTTGCCCGCCCTCACCTATCGCTAGCATCGAGCCTTCAGGTCGAGGGCTTGAACCCCAGGTCTTCACCACGGTTACCAACTCACAAGCCTGACCAGCATTGAGCCAATGCTCACAAATCTTTAGTACTTCCAGATCCTGACTATCCATATTTAATCAATCTCAACAAAGCGCTGCACAGTTTGCCCATTTACTTCAATCAACTCAAAAAATACGGCACGCGGACGAGTCCAAAGACTACCATCGGGGGCGCTGTAAACGATCACAGGGCTCAAATCTGATTCCTGCGTTGCCTCACACACCAATTGATAAATGCCGCCTTTGTAGTGGCGAAAACGTTGATTTTGCTTCATAACAATGCCTTTTAGATTAATTCACACTTTTTTATTCTAGATTTTTTATTGCAGGCCACGTAAATACGCCGGGACTTTCGCCGCCGTTAAGCGATTAATGCTGGTTAACAAGGAAGGATGTATCTGCGCGAAGGCATATTGTTGTTTCAAATGAGTTTCGATATGCAGCAATAAGTTCGCTGCCACTTCTGCGTCGGCCTCCGCTCTATGTGCCTGCCCCTTAAACCGCAATCCTAGCTGTGACGCAATTCTACCCAAGGCATAACTAGGCAAACCCGGTAATACACGACGCGCCAACTTTACCGAACAAATAGCAGTTTGATGCTTAGATGTTAAGCCAAGCGCGCGTGCCTCGGCCAATAAGAATTTTTCATCGAAACTAGCATTGTGTGCCGCCAAATAATCATTGCCGATAAAAGCCAGAAGTTCAGGCATCACTTCAGCCACAGGTGGCGCTTTATTCACCATGACCTGTGTGATCCCGGTTAATTGCGTAATAAATGCAGGAATACGCACATTACAATTGATTAGAGACACGAATCGATCAACGATTTCACCTCGCTGTATGCGCATAGCAGCGACTTCCGTAATTCTCGCGCCCTGTTCTGGGCTCATGCCCGACGTTTCAAAGTCCAGCATAATGATAGAAGGTAAATCAGCATGACAGGATTGCGAATTTTCTGCGAGAGAACGACTTAACATTAAATAACAACCTCTATTTTTATTTACGGATGTTTCTTATTGTAAACTGAGTTTAATATTTTTTTGAGTTTCTCATTTCTTTCTCAAGCTCGGTCTTAATTTTTAAGAACTTGTTTCAACGATGACGGCGACAACGATTTCGTCAAATCGCAAACTCAAACAACCATCTTTATTTTGGTTCACCCCGGTTTTACCATGCTTAAATTTCTCCGACCTAATTGGCTACAACGATATTCATTCAAGAATCCGATTCCACCAAACGATCTTTTACGCGACTTTGTCTATCGCCGTTTATGGCTGTCGATACTTATCAGCTCCTTCGGCGCCCAAATTACTTTGCTGGCATTACCGTTGACGGCAGCTGTACTGCTTCATGCGAGCCCAACCCAAATGGGCTTACTGACATTCATGGAAATCTTTCCTTATGTCTTGCTGTCACTACCGTCTGGTGTTTGGTTGGATAGGGTTAGAAAATTACCCGTATATATAGCGGGAGAAGTGGCGATTTCCTTCGCAGTTGCCAGTGTGCCTATAGCGTGGTGGTTAGGCTTTCTGAATATGACCTGGCTGTACGTAGTTGGCTTTTTGATAGGCGCTGTCAATACAACCGCTGGCACTGCCGCGCAAATCGTATTAACGCAAATTGTGCCACGTGATCGATTAATTGAGGCACATGCCAAGAATGCCTTGGCCAGTTCTGGATCTGAGGTCGCTGGGCCTGCGACAGCAGGTGCGTTAATCAAATTATTAGGTGCACCTATTACCTTATTTGCCGACGCCTTCTTACTACTAATGTCTGCCGCGATCTTACGCAAAATTAAGATCCACGAAGTTCGCGAGCTGGCCGAAGATGCCAACTTTTGGCGAGACTTAAAACAAGGTTTGCACTTTGTCGCCCATAACAAAATTTTGGTAGCACTTGCACTCACCGTAGGCACCTGGCAACTCGCCTATAACGCCGCCCTGGTCGTACAGATTCTATTTGCCACACGAATCTTGGGCTTATCGGAACATGCAGTCGGATTGAGCTATGTGTGTATGGGAATAGGCACAATTTTGGCCAGCATAGTCGGCAATAGAGTGAGTCAAAAATTAGGCCCAGGTGTTTGCATGGTCACGGGAATCGCCATTTGCGGCATAGGCTGGGGCTTACTTGCAATCGCGCCCAATAATCTATTCGGCGTAATCGCCTTTGCACTAATGCTGATTTGCTACGCCGTCGGTGGTGTATTTATCTTCATTAATTTTCTCGCCTTACGCCAGGCCGTTACACCGGAAGCCCTACTGGGTCGCACTACCAGTACCATGCGTTGGTTGACACTGATTCCTGCAGGTCCAGGAGCACTCCTAGGTGGCTGGCTAGGGGAACATTTAGGCCTGCGCTATGCCCTTGGTTTTTCCTGCCTTTGCGCGCTTATTCTGGCAGTGCTGGCATGGCGTAATCCTACAATCCGGGGGATAAAATCTATTCCAAAATTGTAAAAAGCTTTAAAGAAATCTCACTGCAGGCACTGATGCAGCAAAGCTGCTGCAACAAACAGAAAAACCGATTGTGCCAATTTTACACTTATTTGTACTTTCATTAAAAAAACCGGGATAATGACCTGCACCGCTTAAGCGCCTGTTTTTTACTTTAGCGACCAATAATTACTCCGCGAGACGTTTCAGAAAGAGCAGTATGCCATCCTCACCCAACTCAACTAAGTTCATGCCGTATATTCCGGCTTCTTCCAATCTACCTGAATTTACTTTACGAGCCCTGATCATGGGTACGATATTGGGCATGGTATTTGGTGCCTCGTCCTTATATCTGGTACTTAAAGTTGGCTTGACCGTTAGCGCCTCCATCCCGGTCGCAGTGATCGCCATTACTTTATTTCGGCTGACACACAAGTTCGGCGGCAAAGACTCTAGCATCTTAGAGAACAGCATTGCGCAAACGGCGGGATCGGCGGGCGAATCACTGGCCTTTGGCTTAGGCGTGACGATGCCAGCGATCTTGATTTTAGGTTTTGATCTAGAAATTTATCGCGTCATGCTGGTAGCTGTGTTGGGCGGTTTGCTCGGCGTATTGCTAATGATTCCCATGCGCCGCACCATGATTATCGAAAAACATCATGAGTTGAAATATCCCGAAGGTACCGCTTGTGCTGAGGTCTTAAAAGCGGCTGCAAACGATAGTTCACGTGAAGCAGCAGGCGAATCTGGCAATCCCAACGCACAAGCAGACGCTAATCGCCGCGCCAAAATTATTTTTGGCGGTTTCATTATTGGTCTCATCTATAAAGTCGGCAATATCGCTTTAAAAGGCTGGAAAGATACGGTGGACTTCGTTTTTTCTGCGCCCTTGAAAGGCGGTTCTATCGGCACTGAGATCTCGCCAGAACTGCTCGGTGTGGGCTACATCATAGGGCCGCGTATTGCCGCAATTATGGCAGCCGGCGGCGTGATGTCATATATGCTGTTAATCCCACTTATCAAGTTCTTTGGCGACGGTTTGCTAACACCATTAGCGCCCGGGACGAAATTGATTAGTGCGATGAGTCCAAACGAAATTCGTGGCGCCTATGTTTTATATATCGGTGCTGGCGCGGTAGCCACTGGCGGTCTGATTAGCCTGGCACGTGCCCTGCCATTAATCTGGCGTAGTCTGGCAGCTGGCTTATCGGGTATTGGTAAGCGCAACATTGAGGAAGCCTCAACAAATGAGAATGTCCCACGTACAGAACAGAGCATCGCAATGAAATGGGTAGTGATGGGCGCATTAGCGATCATCGCTGTGATTACCGTTGCGACGCCTTTGCATATGAACTTGCTGGGTGCTATTTTGATTCTGGTGTTTGGCTTTTTATTTGCGACCGTCTCTTCTCAATTGACGGGTCAAATTGGCCAGTCGTCCAATCCTATCTCAGGCATGACAGTCGCTACACTCTTATTTACCTGTCTGATCTTTTTATTGATGGGTTGGGTAGGTGGTCAATACTATGTAACTGCGCTATCGGTCGGTGCCATCGTCTGTATTGCTTCCAGCGTCGCAGGTTGTACTTCACAAGATTTGAAAACTGGCTACCTAGTTGGTTCAACACCTCGTTACCAACAATATGCAATCTTGATCGGCGTCTTTTGCTCCGCCTTGATTTTAGGGCCGATTTTATTGAAATTAAATGATGCTAGCACGGTCTATGTCCCCATCGCTCAGATTGCGCCGGGGTTAAGCACCGACGTCAGCAAACTCAATGAAACGATGCAATTACAAGGTCCGCAAGCGGCTCAAGATACCGCCCTGTATAAGATTTGGCACAAGAACGACACGCAAGATGCACCAGCGGGGAAATACCTAGTTGATCAAAATGGCAAAGCTGTTTACCTGATTGATCCGGGTATCAACGGCACTCATACAACGCGACCAGACGGCTCCGAAGTCAAAAAATTTGATGCCCCAAAAGCGGTGCTGATTTCTTATATCATTAAGGGCATACTTGATAGTGAACTCCCCTGGGCACTAGTCTTATTTGGGGTCATTATCGCGTTGGTCTTAGAAATGTCCGGTATCCCTTCGCTCGCTTTTGCTGTCGGCGTCTATTTACCGCTAGCCTCCTCCGCCCCATTGTTTATCGGCGGAATGATACGTTGGCTGGTTGATTTTCGAAATAACCGTTTAAAGAAGAACCAGCAATTGAGCGAAGAAGAAAAACAAGCCGCAGGAGATCGTAGTGAAGGCGTGCTGCTATCATCGGGTTATATTGCCGGTGGCGCTTTGGCCGGTATTGTGATCGCCTTCTGTGCTGGTATCATGACCGACTTCGACAAGAAAATCAGTGATTGGGCGCAAGCAAATAATCCTTTCTTTGAAGGCCTGCATGCAAATGCCTTGTCATTGATTCCATTTATCCTAATCGCGTTTATTCTTTATAAGGTTGGCAGAGAAAAAACCGACAACCAAAATAAAGACTAAGCTTATATTCATTTCCGTAGTGGCGTACAACAAGTCAGTACGCCACTCAATTTACTTCTGAAACTTCAAAAAACCAATTTCCAATTATGAGCCAGACACCCATCCTCGATTCCAAGCAGCAAACTGTAGAAATAGGCGACATCGTTCGTGTCACCACCCTAAGCGAGCAATTCATTAAAAGCTTTCCCGAGGATGAAAGAATTCTAATCGAATCAATGATAGGCAATTTCTTTAAAATCATTGCTATCGATGAAGAAGGCCAAGCTTGCATCATGCGCGAATGGCATGATGAGCGGGGGCAATTACAAACTCATGTGATTGCCTTGGATTCTGAAGAAATGGAGAAGGTGTAAAACTTTATCGGCGGCGATAGGTTTGTGATATCTGCTTGCGTCTGAGTTAAAGCAGGCTCTTGATACATGCCAAAAATGCGAACTTGCGGCTAAGTTTGCCGCAGTTAAAGTCTTATTTGCGAAAAATTTCAGGGCGTGACTTATTTCGTGTTTCGTACACGGTCTTAGCATCTTGCATAGCGCGCTCTTGAGTTCGCATTTCTTCATGATCATCATGTGGACTAAAATAATCTGCGGCCTGAGCACGCATCACATATTTGATAGCAGCTTCATCGTTGATCTTGTACATCTCGGTCAACAAGGTGGTGACTTCATCTAAATACTCTTCGTAAGTCATAAACTTTTCCATATTTTCCTCTTATCGGTTACCTAAAATAGCGCGAATTCGTTTGAACGGACGACATCTTACACTGCTTCCGCATTACCAATAAAAAAGCCGGTGCCACTCGCAGTGGAAACCAGCTTTTTTTAATTACATTTCGCTATTTCTATGAACAATTAATGAAGCGAAACCATAGTTTAATGCGTAATCACTTCGCGTATTGTTGCAGCTAATTCTTCTGCGACAAATTTAGCGACATAAGCATCTGCGCCAACGCTACGTACGTGATCTTCATTTGTGGTTCCAGACAATGAAGAATGGATAATCACTGGCACCATCTTGAAACGATCATCTTGCTTGATATTGCGCGTCAAGGTAAAGCCATCCATTTCTGGCATTTCCAGATCGGTTAACACTAAGCCAACTTTATCACGTATCGTCTTGCCTTCAGCCGTCGCTGCGGTATACATGGCTTGTAACTTTTCCCAAGCCTCTTTACCTGTTTTACACATGATAAATGGTGCGCCTATGGCCTCTAAAGCTTGACCGATCAGTCCACGTGCAACCGCCGAATCATCCGCCGCCAATATGACTGCACCGGGTTTAATTTTTAATTTTGCACCGATGGTATCGGAATCAACATCTTTCGTATCTTTAGGGGCAATCTGACGCAGGATTTGTTCCACATCCAATACTTGCGCCAATCGTGTCTCTTCTGAGTCGCCATCAAGTCGTGCGATACTCGTCACTAAGCCGCCAGCAGCACTCGATTCTGCAGACAGAACATGACGCCAGTCTAGGCGCACAATTTCTTCAACCGACTCCACGGCAAAACCTTGAGTAGAACGAGCAAACTCAGTAACCAGCATAATATTCAAGCCAGTTGCTGGCTTACGTCCCACGACGGAAGGCAGATCGATTACAGGGATAATCTGACCACGTAAATTAACAACCCCTAAGTTATGTGGCAAAGCCCCCGCCACAGAGGTAATTTCCGGCATCGCAACAATTTCGCGCACCTTAAATACATTAATACCAAATAATTCAGAGCGTTCATTGACTGCATCTGTACCTAATCTGAACAACAATAGTTCGAACTTATTTGAACTGATCAAGTTGGTACGTTCATCAACTTCATGTTGTACAGTGCTCATATTTATATCCTCATTGTGAGTAAAATGTGAGGAGCAGGAAGAATTCACGACTCCATCACCAACGCGTATTTACTATTTAAAATTAAGAAATCCACACTCTAGAACCAGAGCCTTTTCTCATTATGCTACTTTTTTCTGAGTAAATACTAATTTCCCATCTGAAATATTTGTTTTTTTCATTGCAGTAGCGAAAATGCACTGGCAAGCAACATGAACAACAGAAAAAACTCATGAGCCATTATCTTGCCAGCACACAAACTACTATCTAGATACTTATTTGATACTCACTTGATCACTTTATAGCATGGTGTATAAGCGGTACCGGGCAATTTCATACGGCTTTGTTCTACAAATGAAGTCAACAGAATATCCATGGCATGCATGATGTCCGGATCACCACAAATTTCAAAATGCCCGTGCTTTTCGATAGCCCGTATGCCTTGATCTTTCACGTTACCGGCAACCACGCCAGAAAATGCGCGACGCAAATTGGCAGCCAATAAATGCGATGCTTGCTGTTTATGCAGTGCCAAGCCCTTCATATTCGCGTGAGTCGGTTCAAATGGATGTTGAAACTCAGCATCAATTTTCAGCAACCAATTGAAATAGTAGGCATCGCCACGCGCTTTTCTAAAAGCACGAACGTTTTTTATCCCGTCTTGCATTTCACGAGCTACTGCAACCGGGTCATCGATAATGATCTTGTACTTACTTTGCGCTTCTGCACCCAATGTCAAACCAATAAATTGATCGATTTGCTTAAAATAATCAGCTGCGACAGCCGGACCAGTAAAGACCACAGGGAATGGCAATTGCGCATTATCAGGATGTAACAGAATACCACGTAAATACAAGATCTCTTCTGCCGTACCAGCACCACCGGGAAATACCACAATACCGGGCGCCATACGCACAAACGCTTCCAAGCGATTTTCAATATCCGGCAGGATCACCAAATCATTTACGATAGGATTTGGCGCCTCGGCCGCGATAATGCCCGGTTCAGAAATACCAATGTAACGACCGTTATCGATACGCTGTTTAGCGTGACCTATAGTGGCACCTTTCATCGGTCCCTTCATTGCACCAGGACCGCAACCTGTACAAATATCCATGGCGCGCAAGCCGAGATGGTATCCCACTAATTTAGTGTAATCGTACTCAGCGCCAGAGATAGAATGTCCTCCCCAACATACGACTAAATTGGGGCTAATTTGAGGCTGCAATAAATTGGCATTGCGCAGAATATGAAATACGGCATCGGTGATGCCTTCTGTCGATTCAATATTGATGTGCGCATTCTTAATAATCTCGCCATGGATGAACAGAATGTCGCGCAAGACTGCGAACAAATGCTCTTGTATCCCTTTAATCATTACCCCATCAACAAAGGCGCTAGCTGGGGCATTTTTCACATCCAATTTAATGCCGCGTTCACGCTGCACGATACTGATCTCAAACGCTTTATAACGCTCTAATAACTCTTTACCGTCATCCAACCCACTACCACAATTAAGTACCGCTAAAGCACAACTGCGAAATAACTGATACAAACTACCGTGGCTGGTGTCGCGCAATCGGGCGACCTCTGCTTTCGATAAAACTTCTAAGTGCCCTTCTGGCGCAATTTGGGTGTCCATTACTGCATACTGCATATACTTACTCCTTATTGTTTTCTTTGTTTATCTACATTTATTTTCTCTTCGTACGACCAATCAGTATCCACTCTAGATAGAAATATTTCAAGATGGCAATTTCAAATTTGTCTCGTATTAGAGTGTGCAATCAAACAACATTATGAAAACCAGGCTGAAAACAAAAAAACCGACGCATGGTCGGTTTTCTTTGTGACGAATAAAATCGGATTAACGCAAATCAAAGACTGCCATAGACTCAACGTGCGATGTATGTGGAAACATATTCACCACGCCCGCCTTTGTCATCGTATAGCCAGCTTCGTTGACCAACATGCCTGCATCACGCGCCAAAGTCGATGGACTGCAAGACACATAAACGATGCGCTTAGGCCGCAATTCGGGCGCTACTTTTACTAGATCAATCAAAGCTTGGCAAACCGCCATAGCGCCATCACGCGGAGGATCGATCAGGAAACGATCGAACTTACCCAACGCAACGAAGTCTTCCGCTTTTGCCTCAAATAAATTACGCGTCGCAAACGAGGTTTTTGCATCTAAACCATTGGCGCGAGCATTATCCAAAGCACGTTCGGTTAGCGCGGCACTACCCTCAATACCGACAACTTCACGCGCCAAGGTCGCAATGGGTAAAGTAAAATTACCCAAACCACAAAACAGATCCAAAATACGCTCATCTTTTTGCACATCTAACAAGCCTAAAGCGCGCGCTACCAGAACCCGATTGATATGGTGATTGACTTGAGTAAAGTCAGTTGGCTTGAATGGCATTTTCACGCCAAACTCAGGCAGCAAATAGTGCAAGTCCGTTGTTTCAGGATAATAAGGCGTTGCGCTATCTGGTCCTGCTGTCTGCAACCACCATTGCACATTATGTTGATCGGCAAAGGCCT
>CAUPNA010000007.1:0-52986 GCA_963512475.1 uncultured Undibacterium sp. | reverse complement strand
CCTTCAGCATCGACATAAGGATCCTCGTTCTCATCCTCGTCACCAAGGTATACCCCACGCTGTAACAAAATGTCGACTTGATTGCTATTAGTTACAACAAATCCGCGGCGCAAGAGCAGGCCGCCATCAATCTCATAAACATCCCATTTCAAGGCTTGTCCGATTTCAATATCGGATATAGAAATACGCTTATTTGACATACTTACCCCAGCCATGCTCTACCGTAAAAAACAAAGCTTAGCAAACAAAGCTCATAGCTTGACGTTCTTATGCTAACAGAGGATTGCCCAATTTCACGTCTTTCATTAATTTCCTTAGAGGTTTTCACAACAGGTGTACGCAAGGCGCTTTGATTGCACCAAAAAAGTATCTATCCGCTATTTCATTAAATCGAAAAACGCCACCCAACTCTACGTAAGACGTACATCAAAATGGCGAAGAAGCCGGTAAAGCTTGCCGCGAAAATGAAAGAGGGAAATTCAGCTCCCCAGATTGACGCAAGCGGTGCCGCAAAATATAACTGATAAAGCGGCGACATCCAGCCTGTCCCAGCCAAAATGCACGTCAGTATCCATGAGCCAGCATAAGCAGCGATGGCATTAATACCAAAACTCAAGCCAATCGCAGGCCACTGTGCGCGATCAATCAATCGGTGTGCCAGCCATAATGCGACGCAGGCAAAACTGGCCGTGCACAAGACAAAAGACGAAGTCCAAAGCTGCTTATTCAAAGGCAGATACAAGGACCAAGCCAATGCCAATATTGCGAACAAAATCGCAGATTGCCAAAGGCGTTGTGCATACCCTGTGCGTAGTGAGGCTCCGGCGAACACCCCAAGTAATACAGAAACCAGCGCTGGTATGGTACTCAAAAGACCTTCGGGTTCTTGCGACAAGCCAGTTCTCACATCAAAACTATAAGCAAGCTTACCTAACAATTTGCTATCGATTTGATCCACCAAATTAAGATGCGGTTCATACGAGCCGGACACACTTAACAGTCCCCAGTAGAACAATAAAATTGCACCTGAAACCAGAGCGAGCACAGACAAGCGCCGCACATAAATCAACAATAGCCCCGCGACAATAAAACATATCCCTATCCTTTGCAGCACCCCCATTAAGCGAAACTCGCGACCAGGAATTAATGCGTAAGCAATAAGATGCAAGAGCACGCCTAAAGCAATGATACGCACACCACGCCAGACTACCGTGCGCACCAGCTCTGCATTACTCAGCCCCTTCGCCAAGTTACTTTCTAATTTCGGCGTCAACGCCAAATACAAAGAGACACCTACAATAAACAAGAAAAAAGGGAAAATAAAATCTGCCGGCGTAACACCATGCCAGCTGGCATGCTCCAGCCATGGATAGACGTGGTCCCAATCACCGGCACTATTCACCAGCAGCATTGCGGCAACTGACAATCCGCGTAAGGCATCGACAGATAAAAAACGTTGCGGGGTTTTTACTTCAAGCATATTCATTTCTTTCGCAATCAACAACTAACAAAAAGACTATTCTTCCAAGCACTTAACTCATACAATCCACACAATACCAGTTCATCTTTTTCTCAACAAAAAAAATCAAAATGAAAATCAGGTTTAATTGATTCCAAAATCTCATTTGGCAGCCATTAACTTCTTCAAATTATAGGTTTTTTCGTTAATATTTGTAATAATTGAATCGTGAAAAACAAAATTTAGTTGTATATTGGTACTCAAGTGGCATTAATTATGTAAAACCAGTTGACCTGAATAATTGAGGATAGTATGTTGTACGATGTATTGCAAAAAGTCGAATCATCGCCATGTCATCATCACTAGGACTTCGTTCATGACAACTGAAAAAAATCAATCACGCTCGCCTATTTCTTGGGTACCAACCTTATATCTAGCAGAAGGCCTCCCCTTCTTTGCAGTCGCTCTGGTAGCGGGCTTAATGTATAAAAGTT
The DNA here is from genome assembly GCA_963512475.1 of uncultured Undibacterium sp. GTDB lineage: Bacteria > Pseudomonadota > Gammaproteobacteria > Burkholderiales > Burkholderiaceae_D > Undibacterium. Next base: position 51,033 of record CAUPNA010000007.1, on the reverse strand, counting down.
TAGGTGTCTCGAATGAGGAAATTGCGTACTGGACTGGCGCAATTGGTTTTGCTTGGGTATTCAAGCCTTTGTGGAGTCCGTTTTTAGAAGCTGCACGTAGCAAAAAATTTCTCGTCGTGTGCTTTCAATTAATCGGTGGCGTGAGCTTAGGCATGGTGGCGCTATCGATGCAACTACCCAATTACTTCGCTATTAGCATCGCTTTACTCGGCCTAGTCGCGATTTCATCGGCGACCCACGATATTGCAGCCGACGGTTTATACATCGCCAGCTTAAATAACAAACAGCAAGCTGCCTATGCTGGTTGGCAAGGCGCGTTCTTCAATGCTGCCAAATTTATCTCTCTTGGTGGCCTAGTCATTCTAGCGGGTCATCTAGAAAAAAGCATGCCCCCTGCACAAGCATGGTCAATTATTTTTGGTTTATTGGGCGCTATGATGATTGCCCTGGCGCTTTATCACAGTTGGTCATTGCCGAATACCAAACAAGAAGAGTCGAAGCAATCTATGCACAGCATCTACACCACCACCGTAGATGTCGTCATCGAGTTTTTTAAGAAACCTGGAATATGGATGGCTATTCTCTTTATTATTCTATTTAGAGCTGGGGAAGGTCAAATCCAAACCATAGGCCCACTATTTCTAAAGGAGTTGAAAAGCAATGGCGGCCTCGGTCTAAGTAATGAGCAGGTAGGTTTAGTTTACGGGACCGCTGGCACTATTGCCTTCTTGGCTGGTAGCATACTTGGAGGCTATTTCACGTCTTGGCTAGGCTTGCGGCGCGCTTTACCTTGGCTCATTATTGCAATGAACTTTCCGAACGTATCTTTCTTCTATCTCAGCACCACCATGCCAGAAAGTTTACTGATCATAGGCTCGGCACTCAGCATAGAAATGTTCGGATATGGCTTCGGTTTTGTTGGACTAATTCTGTTCATGATGCAAGTAGTCGCTGTCGGAAAATATCAGACCGCCCATTACGCTTTAGCAACCGGCGTTATGCAATTAGGCCTAGTCATCCCTAAAATGATCAGCGGCAAAATCCAAACCATGCTTGGCTACCACAACTTCTTTATCTGGGTATTGCTATCAGCAATACCGGTATTGCTGTTATGTCGCTTCTTGAAGATTAATGATCAAGAACCTGCCACTACTGAGAACAGCACGACGAAAAATGATCAAGTTGGCGCGGAAGTTTAATTCTTTAAACGAGGTAAAGACGAGCACTTTTTTATCTATTTTGAACAGAGTATTTTTCCGCTTAAGCTTGTCTGTTCAAGATAAAACCATTCCTCAAGTTAATTCGAGTATTGAACTTATTTGCGAAATCTACACTATGAATTTAATTATGACGAAATGAGATGGGAACCGAGGTTAACAAAAAAACCGAAATGCGAATTTGCATTTCGGTTTTTTTATTTCTTGATGCTGATTATTTCTTGATGTTGATTGATTAAATCAACTAAACGCAACGAATAGCATCAAACTAGCCGATCGAAATCAGCAACCGGCACAGTACCAGTCGCCTCAGCTTTGCCAGTCAACCAATTCGCAACCGCCTCAATTGCAGGCGTCGCGAACCCATAAGTAATCAAAGCCGGTGCCGCGATATCCAAACTCTGGAAGGGATTCCACAAGACCAAATGTAAGTCTGGTTTCCATGTCTTACGCGCGTAATCATTGTAACGAATACGCACCGTGGAAGCCAAAATCACGGTACGCCCATCGTCAGGAATACAAGACCATTCAAAGCTATTAGCATCGTCAAATGTCGTTATTTCGAGATCATAAATTTGCGCCAGCATGGCGGCGACTTTATGCGCAGGAATGCCGGCTTCAGAGACACCGTCACTCACAACATCAGCACTGATCACTAAGCGTACTTTACTACCATGTTGCGGTGCCTTTGGCTGACGGTAAGGTGTTAGTCCACGCTGCCACGCTTGTGCCATCAACACGCGATCTGTAGCATCCGCCTGTTCGGTATAAGTACCGCTGAGGCTAGGGTAAGTCTCTGTCAAATGACGAATACGTGCCAGTTTTTTCTGCAAGCTCGCGTAATCGATTTCTCCATTGAAGATCGCAGAACTTAGCGCTTCTAAAGTCTCTAATTGGGTTTCGGTATTACCCAATGCCATGACCATATCTGCACCTGCCGCCAAGGCTTTCACTGCAGCGATACCAACGCCATAACGACCAGCAATGGCATGCATATCCATACCGTCTGTAATCACGACGCCATGATAATTCCATTCGTCCCGCAAGATGCCTGTCAATATTGCCTTCGACATCGTCGCAGGGTTTTCTGGATCAATTTGCGGATAAACGATATGCGCTGTCATCATTGCTGGTGCATTTTTTGCCGCCGCTTTAAATGGTGCCAACTCTAAAGCATCGAGCTCTGCGCGAGACTTGTTCACTTCCGGCAAATCACGGTGCGAATCGACATGCGTATCACCATGACCAGGAAAATGCTTAACGCAGCAAGCAACACCTTCGGCCAAACTACCTTCCATCCAGGCACTAGCAAGCTTATGCGCCAGCACTGGATCCGCACCAAAAGAGCGCTCCGATATGACCGGATTATTTACATTATTATTTAAATCTAAGACAGGTGCAAAATTCCAATTAAAACCCAAAGCTTTGATACTACGAGCAACTGCAGCACCAACTTGGCGACATAAATCAGGATCATTACTTGCGCCTAAAGACATCGCTGCAGGTGGCTGCGGCACCCACGTGGCGCGCACGACTGCACCACCCTCTTGATCGATACCGATCAAAGCCTCTGGGCCCATCACTGCGCGCAAATCCGCGGTCAATTTTGACAGTTGCTCTTGATTCACCATGTTCTGACGGAACAGGCAAATTGCACGAATATGGTTGTCGCGAATAAAATTAGCAGTCGCTTCACTCAAGACGGTTTCCGGCATGCGGATCATGATCGATTGCCCGGCAATACGACGTGCTTCTTCTTTACTGATCAGGTTACTCATTGCTTTTCCAAGCTCTCCAAATGGAGATACGAAATTAAAAATTCGGATTAAGAATCCGGAAAAAATACCCAAAGAAAAGCGGGAATCAAATTACCTGATTTCCCGCTTAAGCTAATTAATTCGTTTTGGTTACTTTACTTAAATGACGTGGCTTATCTGGATCTAATCCACGTGCGACAGACAGATGCGCCGCCATGACATAAAAGGATTGGATCGCCGCGATAGGATCGAGATCTGGTGTCGCTGCGGTAGCCAAAGTCAGATTACGTTCTTTCACGTCAGCAGGAGCCGCCAATAATACATTAGCACCACGACCGCGCATCTCTTCAGCTAACGCGATCAGACCCGCTTGCGCTGGACCACGTGTTGCGAAGATCAACAATGGATAACCATCATCAATCAATGCCATAGGGCCATGCTTAATTTCCGCACCACTAAATGCCTCAGCCTGAATCACGGAAGTTTCTTTAAACTTCAAAGCTGATTCCAAAGCAACAGAGAAACTAATACCGCGACCTACCACCATAATTCTTTGCGCTGGTGCCAACACGTCCAACGCATTAGACCAATCCAGCTGCGTTGCCTGATGCAAGACCTGCGGTAATTCTTCAATACCAGCAAGGAATGCGGGATCGTTTTGCCAGTGTCCTGCCAAACGTGCTCCTGCGACAAGAGAAGTAATGAAGCTTTTCGTTGCCGCAACACTTAACTCAGGGCCAGCATGTAAGGGCATGGTCCATTGCGCACTTTGCGCTAAGGGTGAACTGGCATCGTTAACCAATGCGACTGTCGTTGCACCATTTTCTCGGAAGTAACGAATCGGCTCGACCACGTCTGGACTTTGACCAGATTGTGAGATCGCGATTGCTAATGCATTTTTGACGTGCAATGGTGCTTTATTCAAAGTCACCAGAGACATCGGCAAAGAAGCGACGATATGGCCTAGACGCGCCATGATCAAATAAGCAGCGTAGTTTGCCGCATGATCGGAACTGCCACGCGCGATAGTCACTACAGAAGATGGTGGTGTAGCGCGTAAGAATTGTCCTAACTCGACTAAACGTTCACGATCTTGACTTAACTGTGCTGCGACAAATTCACCTGACGAACACGCCTCTTTAAGCATCTTTGAGCTCAATTTTTTCTCCCTCGATATAAACAGCAATTAGATTCAAATCCCGATCAAGAACTACTAGGTCCGCATAAGCATCGACTTGCAGACGACCACGATCAGATAATCCTAAAAAATCTGCTGCGTAGGTAGAAACACGCTTAGATGCATCTTCCAGCTCTAAGCCAATCTTGACTAAATTCTTTAATGCCTGATCCATGGTCAAAGTGCTGCCAGCGAGCGTGCCATCAGCAAGGCGCACACCGCCCAGACACTTATGCACCACTTGACGTCCCAGCATATATTCACCATCAGGCATACCTGAGGCTGAAGTGGAATCAGTTACACAATACACCTTAGGAATCGCGCGCAAAGCGGCGCGGATTGCACCCGGATGCACGTGCAATAAATCAGGAATAATTTCGGCGAAATTCGCATGCGCCAACGCCGCACCAACCATGCCTGGTGCTCTATGATCTAAACGCGACATCGCGTTATAAAGATGAGTGAAACTACTTGCACCGTTTTCTAATGCCGCCACACCATCTTCGTAAGTACCTAGCGTATGACCAAGCTGCACACGCATACCCAGATCCGTCAATTGACGCACCATCGCTAGATTGCCTTCAACTTCAGGTGCCAAAGTAATCAGTCTAATGGGCGCAATACGATCCAAATGTTGTACTTGTTCTAGTGAACCAGCATGAGCAAAATCAGGTTGAGCACCCAACTTACCCGGATTAATATAGGGACCTTCTAAATGCACGCCCAACACTCTGGCGGCACCACTCGCACGTTGCTGACAAACTGCCGTCAAAGCATGTAAGGCATTTTCCAGATCGGACAAGGGGGCAGTCATGGTCGTTGCCAACATACTGGTCGTACCATGTTGTGCATGCATGCGCGAAATCACATCTATCGCGCCTTCACCTTCCATCGTATCCTTGCCACCCGCACCATGGACATGCAGATCAATAAAACCGGGCAATATATAGCAAGCCTGATTCGTATCTGGATCGACTGTCTGCGTTGGCAAAGCGTTGATCTTTTGATCGAAACTAATACGACCACTTACCCAACCGGTTGGTGTCAATACATTGCCGTCTAGGCTTTGTGCGACTGATCCCATTGCACTCATCTAAACAACTCCACGACAAAGTCATAATAATCACTACGGCAATAGGAATGCGTTAACTCAACCGCGGCACCATTCGCCAGATAACCGACACGGGTTATCAACAACATCGCCGTGCCTTGTTTTAGTCCAATCAATTTTGCTTGTTCCGTAGTTGCACTCACCGCGCGGATATGCTGCAAAGCGCGGGTTGGCGAGACATTATTTTGATCCAGATAGCCGTACAAACTATCCGTAACTAATTTTGGATTAGGCAAATACGCATTCGGGATAGTGGTACTTTCAATTGCCATCACCACATTATCTGCTGTACGCAAACGCTTTAAGCGCGATACCACGGAATGCGGCGACAAACCCAAAGACAAAATCTCCTCCGGAGAGGCAACCCCAGTATCACGTGACAGCCATTGCGATCCTGGCATAAAACCACGCTGCCGCAATTCTTCACTAAAGTTAGTGAGACGCGACAAAGGTTGCTCCAATTTCGGCGTAATGTAAGTACCAGAACCGTGCTTTCGAGTCAGCAGGCCACGCTCACAAAGCATCTCAATGGCCTTGCGGGCTGTGACGCGTGAGATCTCCAACGCTTCGGCTAGCATGCGCTCAGAGGGCAAAGCCTCATCCGGCTGCCAATAACCATTGTGAATACCATTCGCCAATTTATTCGCTAGTTGCAAATAAAGTGGTGTAGAACTATCGCCATCAGGTTTGAAATCAAGTAGTTGTGCCAACATCTTTTTTATCCTCTGAATTCGCTATGATTATTACGACTTCAAAAATTGCTTTTTGACTAAAATCAAGGCGCCTGCGGCGGAATCGCCGCTAGGCTTAGTCACACGTTGCAATAATTTTTCTGGCAAATACATCCAAATTGCTTCTGCCAAACCACCGCAAAGTGCAATTGGCATAATACCAGTTGGATCTAAGGCATGCGCCATTTTCTCAACTTCTAAACCAGCGTCCAACAAGATACTTTTCGCTTTTGGATTATGTCCCGCATACTCAATTACCAAGGGAGCCAATTGCGCAAACTTAGTTTGATTTGCACCACCCAACCAAGCGAATACCGCATCACGACTACCACCACAAAAATTGATCAAAGCTTGGGCAAAAGCATCCATAGGACTACGGCCATCAAGTGCATGCTGCACGTGATTAATGGCGCGCAATCCCATCCACGCACCGCTAGCCTCATCACTAGAAGGAAAACCCCAACCACCCACTTCGCGTCGGCTTCCATCTGCATACATGACCTCACCAACACTACCAGTTCCCAGCGCGATAATCACACCAGGCTGACCTTGGTGCGCGCCGAGCAGCGTAGTACCTGCATCCGTCTCCACCGCCAAGCCAGCAAAACCGGGGTTTGTGGCACGAAATTCATCTGCCCAGACCTTGTTATTCACACCGGCCAAACCACAACCTATCGCCATTTTCTCAAAGGCTGGAGTAGCAATACCAGTTTCTGCAAACGCTTTATCAATTGCTGTTAGAATAGATTCCCAAGCCGCCTTTGCACCATGCATTAAGCCTGAAGGACCGGCACTAGCGCGCGCCAGCTCTTTACCCTCATTGTCGACCAATAAAACACGGGTTCCCGTGCCTCCACCGTCCACACCGATCAGGTATTGAAACTGTGATTGAAACTGAAGTTGCGGCTGCGCTTGCTTAAAATCTTTCACGGCATCATCCAACAAAAAAAGCTCTGCTTTCAGCTATGCCAACACTGGCAAGTGCAACAGAAATCTAAACAGAAATTACGACTTAAGTACACTTTAGGTGTTTCCAAAGTGGCTGTCAATAGGTATTTAAGTGGTATTCAAACTATTTACAATTTCTTCCTCTATTTTTGAATAATTTACGACAAAAATAGCATCGTTTTCACCACACCTCAATTTGCGACAAGCTTTCAAGAAATCTTATTTTTACTCTTATGAATAAGCATCAAATCAATCCATAGGATAAGGAAGATTGCGACCAAGCCTTACTCGATCAAGCCCAATGACTCCAGCCACGAACACCACTGGATCTCAAACATAAAAGAAAAAATAAACGCTCTTAACCATTGACTAGTCGATCGATCTAGCAAGCGAACATGTCGTCGAACAAGCCACCCAACAAGCCATTGGTCATGCAATACGCGAAACAAATAAAATGGCCTAAAAAAAAGTGACGAAGCAATTTTTGCCTCGTCACCCTTTCTTAATTACGGTCATAGATACATAAACCAGATCGCATTGAACTGAACTATCAATTTCATCAATTGAAACGATCTGACTCACACCTCATTTACATCTTCACGCGCAATGTCAAATAGTACTGACGACCGCTTTGATAGATAGAACGTGGCTGATTGTCATTTAATGCAAAATACTTCAAAGTCGGATTATTCAAATTATGCGCATCTAAAGAAACCGCAAAATTTTCATTGATCTTGTAACCCAATGAAGCAGATAAAGAACCTGTTGCTGCTTGAGAGAACGCTGTTTCACGATCCAGACCACTATAGAAGGCTGAACGGTAGCTATAAGACAGACGCGCATTAAACGTATCATCTTCATAGTAACCACTCAAGTTATACGTGTTCTTAGAAGCACCAACGACATCTTGATCTTTCGCATCTTTCGCATCAGCGTAAGTGAAATTCGTTGCGAAACCAAAATTTGAACCAATCGGTTGCTCATACGCTAATTCGAAGCCCTTCACCTTTGCGCTAGAATTAATTGGAACGCTCAACACGTAAGGAACCATCGCACCTTGAGGAATCGCAGCGCTAGTGGTGAAGTAGCTTTGTGTCGTTTGGCCAATACCGACATAGCTAGTCAGATCCATGTAGTACAGGCTACCAGACACCAAAGAGCGTGGCGCAAAGTACCATTCCAGGGATGCGTCAAGGTTATTCGAACGAATTGGTTTCAAATTTGGATTCGCACCGCTACCGCTACCAGTACCTGTTGCTGTCGACGGTGGGCTCAAGCTAATCGCACTGGCCAAAGCACCGAAGTCAGGACGTGTCATCGTTTTAGAAACTGCGATACGTGCTACCAGATCTTTTTGCACATCGAACCGCAGGTTCAAGCTAGGCAATACGTCATTGAAAGTATTGTCACTCTTCACAAAATGAAAAGTACCAAAGTCAGACGTTTTCTGTCCCGCACCTGGACCAGTCAAAGTGGAAATCACGCTTTCTTTAGTTTGTACAACACGTACGCCAACGTTACCACTCCAACCTTGGCCTTCCATATTGCCCTGAACGTAGAAAGCATTGACGTTTTCTTTCAAAGCAAACTGAGTACCGTAATCGAGACGGGTTCCGTTGTTGTCGCGATTGGAGTATTTATTAAACTCAGCCAACTGCGCTGGCGTGTAATACCAAACATTTGAAGGAAATTTACCACCTAAACCAGAACCATAATTCGATGGATATTGACTTACCGCTGATGGGAATTTAGCTGGATCGTTTTGTGCAACCGTACCAACTGGACACCAAGTAGATTGCGACCAATCCCACGGTGCCTGAGTACCAGCCGCATTCTTACAACCAGGACCTTGGCCTAAAGCGGCACCACTATCACGCTTATGCTCGGTAGCACGAACACCAAATTTCAAGGAGCTAAACACACCTTGATTCAACTGATATTCACCATCCAATTTTGCCCATGATTCCTCATCGTTGACCAAGGTATTTTGATAACCGAAAACCCAGCCTAAAGTATCTTTTGAACGACTAGCATAATTGGTATTGCCCAAGCTCCAATCCGCCGCATTGTCCACGCCATTAATTTTGTATGATGCACCGGAACCATTACCTACGTTCCACTCAGCCACGTCTTGCGTCGGTGTTTTACCCTTTGCTTTAGAAGTTCCCAACTGACCGTTGAAGCGCAAATCAGAACTAGCCTTCCAAGTCGCTTCAGCACTGAAGAAATTGACCTCGGAGCCAGCATCTGGGCGAGAGATCTGATCATAAACACCGTAAGTAGTTCCTGCCACTGGTTTAAAGGTAGCACTAGTTAAAGTCTTGATGCCATTTTTTGTAGCAACGGTGTAGCCCGGCTCGGGTGCCTGTCCATTACCATTGTCAATGAAGCGAGAGCCCCACAACATATAGTTACGATTGTAGTTAGCTGCATCCAACTTAGAACTGAAACCACTTAAGACTACATCAAATTCTTTACTTGGCTTAAATTGCGCACTGATCAATCCGCCAGTACGATGACGAGTTTGTTCGAACAAAGCGGAACCCATTAAACTCGGATAGTAAGCGCCGGCCAAATCTGGATTAGTTTTTGCCATAGGACTAGTCGCAGAGATTTGCGACCAACCCAAAGTTTCCTGACCATCGCGACGCAAACTACGTTTTTCGGAGAATGCCTGCACCATCAAACCGAAAGTGTTCGCATCATTTTTCCAGTTAATCAAACCACTCAACTGTGGGTCAGATTTTTTTGGCAAATCAGCATAAACCAGACCCAAAGAGGCTTCGGCAGTCAATTGCTTTTTAAATTCCAAAGGTTTACGCGTGATCACATTAATAGAACCCGCAACGCCACCTTCTACCAGACTCGCTTGAGAGGTTTTATTAACTTCAATACGTCCTACTAATTCTGAAGGCAACAAGGTGTAGCTGATCGAACGACCCACACCTGCGCCAGATTGATTCAGTACGAACCAATCACCTGCCGCCATGTTATGACCGTTAATCAGCGTTTGCGTCAAGCTTGGATTCGTACCGCGCATACTAACGCGATCATTCTCATCGAAACCACCTTCATTACCCGAAGCGGAGCTAGTCGTTACACCGGAAACACGCTGCAAAGAGTCTGCAACGTTCTTATCTGGCATCTTGCCGATATCTTCGGCAGTAATCACTTCAATATGTGATTCAGCATTACGTTTTTGATTCAAAGATTGCTGCATAGAAGCGCGAACACCAGTCACAATAACTTGTTGCTGCTCTTCTTTTTCCGCTTTCTTTGTGTCGGCCTGTTGCGCCTGTGCAGACATTGCTACGGTCATCATCAAAACTGTGACCGCGGATGCGATAGGCGTCAAACCCGATTTCATATTACTTTTCATGTATTCCCCCAAGACTTCCATAAAGACATTTATAAAGATAATTTAGCGCATTAAATTTAATGATTCAAAATTTACTTTGCGCAAATTTCCACGTATTAAGAAAAATAAAACCACTTGATATCACTTTGCAAAATCAGGCTTGTGCCACTACATTGCATCACCCCACTGACCGCAAAATCTTGCAAGAAAAATCTCCAACATGACTAATCGTAATTCGTATGACTACTGCGACTTCAAACACTCCCCCCACAGGAATATTCACGACATCACTACTCATACAACAAAATCAAGCATCAGCCAAACATTTACTTTTTTGAAGAGTCTTCACTTTAAGTTTATCAATACCAATTGTCAAACGGTATTCATGTGGTATTAGATTTATTTGATTGGTATTGTGTAAATTTTAGGCATTGGTATTAATACTAAATATCCATCTACCAATACAAGCCTTTGTTTATAAAAGGTTTTTAACCAATACATTGCCAATTGGCATTGAATGGTATGTTGACTCAATCCAACACAAGCTAGAAAAATACCACTTTCGACATACATTTCAGTCCAAAGAATCCAAATTTCCAGGCGCAAGCACTATTCCACACGCTTTTTTACGAAATAAATTCAAAAAAAATGACCGAGATTGTCAGCAAATCTGGCAATCCTCAATTCATTTAAGCATCTCAAAATGCGAAATGAATTTCTGGGCCTTTTTCGATCTGGTGGGTCAAAACAATTAGATAGCAAACCATGCCGCTTAATTTTTTTAATGCCGACTGCCCGCTTTTCACCTTATTTTTCTCGATTACTTTTGGCATTAGATGCTACTTGTGATCATCCAAAAAATATGAAATACTTTGCCTCAACTGTTTCGATCTCACTTCCTTCAAGAAACATAATCCTCCTCCCACATTGATGTAAAAAAAGTGCAGCAATGATTGCGCTTTTTTTTCCTTTTCTTATTTCAACTTGGTGGAAAAATGAAAGTTAAGCGTATTGCGATTATTGGTGGAGGTACCGCGGGTTGGTTAGCTGCGAATCATTTAGCCGTAGAATTAAGAGCAGAAACAGATATCACCATCACAGTGATCGAATCGCCTGAAATTGGCATTATTGGCGTTGGCGAGGGCACTGTGCCACACATCAGAAAATCATTAATGAAATTTGGTATCTCAGAAGCTGAATTACTAGCTAGCTGCGACACGACCTTTAAAAAAGGAATCAAGTTTGTTGATTGGATGGCGCCGGGTGCCGATCCTTCAAACAATTTCTATTACCACCCGTTCTCTTCACCCTATCCCGCCGGTGTTGATGTCACATCTCTCTACTTAAAAAATTCTACATCAATGAATTTTTCGGCGGTAACCGAGGTACCGCAATTAGCCGAAGCAATGAAGTCCCCAAAAAGAATTTCTTCGATTGAATATGAAGGTTGGACTAACTATGCCTACCATTTTAATGCAGTCAAATTTGGGCAACTCTTAGCGAAGAACGCAAAAGAGAAATTACGCGTACAACACAAGACAGCGACCATCATCGATGCACAGTTGGATGCAAGCGGCGAAGTCGATTACTTAATTAGCAAGGAAGGTGAACAACTTCATTTCGATTTTTATGTCGATTGTTCAGGCTTTCACGCACTCATTCTGGGAAAGATATTCAATGTCGCTTTCGTTGAAAAATCCTCCCAAATAAGGACAGATACCGCACTCGCAGTGCAGATTCCTACAGAGAAGACAGCAGAAATTGCGCCCTATACTTTGGCTAAAGCACATGCAGCTGGTTGGCTATGGGATATTCCCTTAACCAATCGACGCGGTGTTGGTTTTGTGTACTCGAGCGCTCACATGACCGAATCGGCTGCCATTGAACAACTATCGCAGTACCTTCAATTGGATGCAGAAAAATTCTCTCCTAGAAAAATCCCCATGCGTATGGGATATAGGGAAAAATTCTGGCATAAAAATGCGGTCGCGCTGGGACTTGCACAAGGTTTTGTTGAGCCTCTAGAAGCCACCTCGATCTTTGTCACCGATTTTGCAGCTGAGCTTTTCGCCCGTAATTTTTCTACTGAAAAAGACAGCATGTCGGTGGCAGCAGACTACTGCAATAAAGTCGTCACTTATACATGGGAGCGTGTTATCGACTTTATCCAGCTGCATTATTATCTGTCTGATCGTCAAGATTCTAGCTTTTGGCGCACCAACAAATACGAGACTAAATTATCCGATGTGCTAGCTGAAAGGCTCTCCATATGGAAAGTAAATGCGCCTAAAAAATCCGACTTTTTTAGCCGTTTTGATTTATTCGATGTGGATAATTTTCTTTTTGTTTTGTACGGTATGAAATTTAAGACAAACAGCAAGAATATGACCCCATACGAAGAGCAATACTACGAGCGTGAAATTCAAGCGATAAAACTCAATGGACAAAAACTCTCGCAAGAATTATTGGGACACCGCGAATGGCTAGAAAAATTCAAAGTGGCTTATAGCCAGTCTTTGGGGACATGATATGACGACAGACTTTTTAATCAACGTATCGCCTGACCTGCAAGCGGTGAATATCGGTGAACACCAAGCACTCATCATCGATGACTTTTTGCAGAACCCAGATGCCATGCTAGAAGTGGCGAAGCGAAGCCAATTTGAGAATTATCCAGGTTATGCTGAACACAAGGGCTACCCAGGCATTCGAGCGCAAGCGCCTGAGGATTATTCCAGCAGTATTACCACTTTTCTTGAGCCTTTAATCAAAGCACATTTCGACATACCTGAGTCTCTTGAACTACGGAAAAGTATTTGTGCTTTTTCACTGACCAGCATGCCGTCAGCGGAGCTTGGGCCACTGCAACGAACGCCCCACTTTGATGCGAGCACGCCGCATCACATGGCGATTCTACTCTATCTCTGCAATGAAAAACATGGTGGCACTGGTTTCTATCGGCACAATGCCACTGGATTGCAACAAATCACCGAAGCAAACCGAGAACATTATCTTGATGTGTACTATCAGGAGATTAATAGCAAGCGTCCGGCTCAGCGCTATTTCGATGACTCCAATGAACACTTCACTTTTCTTGGAATGATTCCCGCAAAGTTCAATCGCTTAGTGGTCTATCGCGGCAGCTTGTTGCATACAGCTTGCATTAATCCTTCAATTAGCATTGATGCGCGACCAGGCAGTGGACGCTTAACCGTTAATACTTTCTACGACTTCTAAAGACAAAAATGGCCCGGTGAAAACCGGGCCATTTCAAACCTCTTTATCACTTAGCCCCTCAACGAGCTAAGTTCAACTTCCATTTAGAACTTCGCGCTGAGGCTCACACGGTATGTTCTTTCACCCATGAAGGACCAAGCTGGATAACCTAACTTCAATGGATCTTTCACTGTCGTGTTAGCTGCAGCTGCACCGTACTGAATATCGTCTTGCTTGAGCAAGTTAGTCGCTTCAAATGCTACTCTGAAGTTCTTGTTGATATTCCAGCCGAAGCTCGCATCTAAAGTACCGTAAGCATCATGCATGCGATTGCCATACCAGCCAGTTTCACGAACCATGTACTTTGAACGCCAGTTGTAAGCTAAACGTGCAGAGTAAGTTTCGTTTTCCCAATAACCAACCAAGTTCGTATTGTGCTTAGAAGACAATGTGAACACGTTCAACTGATCTTGATAACTGGTCGCTGGTGCTGTCGCATTTGACAAAGTGTAGTTTGCAACTACGCCAAAACCATTGTCGAAAGAATGATTAATTTGCGCTTCGATACCATCAATTTTACCGCCACCTGCATTGATGTATTGATTCACAGTCCAGCTATCCTTCTTGCTGTCTGGGCTCACTACGCCAATACTTTGATTGATCTTGGTCGATGTCGTGATGAAATTGTTGATAGTCTTGTGGAAGTACATCACGGAAATCAGGTCACCCTTGCCGTAGTAGTATTCCAGACCCAAATCAAATTGTGTCGACTTCATCGGTTTCAAACCAACGCTACCAAAACTCACTGACTCATTGCCAGCCACTGTATCCTGGAAGCCAGTTTGCGTCGCGATAAACATATTTTCATAGTTTGGACGTGTGATGGCTTGTGATGCTGTGGCGCGGAAAATCGTGTTGCTATTCACATCGTAAGCCACATTCAAACTTGGCAATACATCGTTGTATTTCGCTGTTTCTGTTTTCTTAGAACGACCCCAGCCTGCATTTTGAGCAATGTCGCCTGCAGCCACGACAGTACCGTCCAATTTGTAACCTTCAGCAGTTACGTCAGAACTAATGTAACGCAAACCAAAGTTACCATGCAATTTGTCTTGTTCGAAGTTGAACATAGCATACGCAGCAGTATTATCTTCTTTCAACTTGCCATAGCCACCGCGCTCTTCAATCCAACCAGTCACGTTTTGATTCGTGTTAGCCATCATTGCCGCGATGTTAGGACGAGGAGAAACCCAGCCTAAAGTACCCATCGCCAATGTGCCATCATACAAGCTAGAGGTAGCAACTTCTTTAGCGCTTGCAGCGAACACTGCACGATCTGTCTGCTTTTGGAAAGTATGGTCCGATTTACGCAAGCCAGTTTTGAAAGAAGTGATTGCACCCCAGTTGACGTTCAATGACAAATCAGCTTGTGCAAAATTTTCTTTATCAGAATTTGGGCCGCGTGAAGTTGCCCAAGAGCCTGCTGGACCGGTCGATGCTGGCAAATTAGACAGTGCTACATTTTGGCTGGAAGCTGGTGTGATAATGATTACTTTACCCGTCGCATCAATACCACCAGTCCATTTTGGCAATGAAGAACCTGCAGTCCATGAACCATAAGAATAGTTCGTCGTCATTGACGTGCCGCCATCCGCTTTTGTCGTGCCCGCAACTGCGTCAAGCTTGAAGCCGTCACCTTTGTAAGTACCATTCAAACTAAAACTATCAGAAGTCATCTTACCTTGACGCGCCCAAGTTTGAAGGAATGCATCAGTTGCTTTTGAAGCTGTTGTATTACTCTTCAAGCACACGCCATCAGGATTAAAGGCTGACTTTACGCTGGTGTTACGTTGCGTGCAGTTTGCGTCATGGAAAATGTAATGGCTAGTATTGGAATTATCTGCATCGAGTTCCAATTTCATGTAATTCAAACCCAAGTCCAAACCTTGGACTGGACGAGCCTGCAAATTGATATTCAATGCGGAACGCTTACGCTCTTGTACAAAAGTTGTTGGTGCCACGTCAGCAGACCAGCGTGAATCAGATTCAACACCACGACGGATATAATCACCTTTTTCATTGGCACCAGCGATCAAAATACCAAAAGTATTTGCATCATTTTTCCAACTAACCAAACCAGAAACATCCGTCGTCACTTTATCGCTGACACTACCTTTGCCGGCTTTTACGCCGACATACGCTGTACCAGATTTTAAATCTAAAGGCTTACGAGTTTTCACGATGACTGTGCCGCCGATGCCGCCTTCAGTCAAATCTGCCTGAGATGATTTGTACACATCCATGCCACCGATCAATTCAGAAGGGAGCAAAGAATAATTGAAAGAACGATCTAAAGCCTGTTGATCATACCAACCAGTGGAAGCGACCGTTTGGCCGTTCAAAGTTGTGTAAGTCATTTGTGGATCAGAGCCACGTACCGACACTGATGCGCCTTGACCGAAAGCACGACCGACCGTCACACCTGGAATACGCCCCAAAGATTCACCCACGTCAGTATCTGGCAACTTACCTATATCCTCCGCGGAAACGGCATCAACGACGGAGTTGGCATTACGTTTGATGTTAACTGCACTTTGCAGAGCCATACGGATACCACTTACCGTTACTTGCTGGGCTTCATCCTTCTTTGCATCAACTTGCTGGGCTTGTGCAGACATTGCTATCGTCATTGCCAATACAGAAACAGCCGCTGCGATTGGCGTCAAACCAGGCTTCAAATTACTTTTCATTTATTTCCCCCAAGACTTCCATAAAAACTAAAAACAGATTTAATGCCAGATAGATTCAAACCGACTAAATCAACCGGGCGCGAAATTACTATTCATTGCGCAAAATTACGCAAAAATTACCTAAGTCAAAACCACTTTATGAGGATTTATAAAACCAGATTAGAGCCACTTAAAATGAAATCCATCTGTTTATCGTCGCCTCCAACCAACTAGGTTCCACGCACCTTGTCAGCTCTTTTTTCCTCTTATATTGCTTCAAAAAACTCCCCCCACAGGAACACTCACAACGCCATATATCAAGTTTTGCAACTAGATATAATCCGAACATAATGATTTTCGAAGCAACTGAACTTTAGATTTGCCAATACCAATTGTCAAGCGGTATTCATGTGGTATTAGTTTTATTTAATTGGTATTGCGCAATTTTTACGATTGGTATGCACACAAGTCTTCAGTGAAATTTATAAGCGCTTGATTTAAATAGCTATTTATAGGAAATAATTGCATTTTTCCCGAGTTGGTATGTTGACTCAATCCAACATACCATTTGCGAAATTGAACTGTTTTTGTCGGCGTAACGCGCGTACAGTAGGGCCTTAGATTTATCTCCACGCAAATTTAGAATTCTTACCTTCTCTTCTTAAAATATCATCCGAGAATAATGAGAATTTGATCTTAATCGTACTTGGCGGAGTCATAGTGTGTACTATGGGTTATCGAACTTCGATGCGTTCTTGACTTATTCACCGTGACTTATTCACCGGTTTTTCCTTAGACCAAAAAAAGCATGCTATGCCACAGCACTATCTCGCCAAATTAAGCTCACCACAACGCAGCGCGAAAGCTAATCTTCACTTAGGTGTGACTTTATGCTGGATTGCTGGCGCATTAAATGCTGGTGGGTTTTTAGCTGTTGGCCATTACACGTCTCATATGACTGGACTACTGTCTAGCGCAGCAGACGAACTTATCTTGGGAAATAGTATGGCGGCGCTGGCTGCCTTGCTAATGCTGCTGTCGTTTGTATGTGGTGCGGCATGCACCGCAGTCATTGTGAGTTACACGGAACGCAATTTACCTCGATACGTATACGCCCCCGTATTATTTTGGGAAGCGATACTTTTGCTAATTTTCGGCATGTTAGGACAAGGCTTACTGAAACATGAAATGATTACCGTGTCGTTTACGGCGATTTTATTGTGCTACATGATGGGCTTACAGAATGCCTTAATCACAAAGATCTCAAATGCAGAAATTCGCACGACACATATCACTGGCTTAGTCACTGATATAGGAATCGAACTGGGGAAAATGTTCTATTGGAACCGTGGCCACACGCATACGGAAGAGATGAAAGTCGTATTCAATCGCCAAAAACTCAAACTACACAGTCAACTGGTTTTGTCGTTTGCAATCGGTGCGGTGATGGGGGCGGCGGGATTTAAGCATCTCGGTTTTATTGCCAGCGTGCCGTTGTCACTGGCATTGGTCAGCTTGGCAATCGCACCCGCATTTTCCAAAACAAGCGACCAATAAAAACGGCGCATCTGTTGTAATGATGCGCCGCCAAATGAATTTAGCTTCTAAACTTACTTTTTTATCGCTTTCAATAATTCTTGACCCGAGCCAAAACTAATCGGTGCCTGCGCTGCCATCCAAGCAAATACTGCGTAGGCAGTGGCTGCTTGATTAATTCTCGCTGGCTCAATTTTGTCAAACGTATCGTCAGGCGTGTGGTGCAAATCGAAATAATCATCCGCCTTTAAAGACAGACCAAAACTCGCTGCGCCCGCCATACGCAAGTCACCCATATCTGGACCGGGGAAAGCATTGTTATCACCCGGTTCTATACCTAATGGCGCCATGACGCTGTGCATTTGCTTTACTAAGGGCAAAGCTTCACTACGTACAAACGACGACATTTTTATCACTGGGCCCTGACCCAGATCCGCTTCAGCGGCAGCTTGGATCTGCGCAATTTGATTTTGATGCGCGGCTAAATAAGCTTTACCACCAAATAAACCCTGTTCCTCATTGGCAAATAAAACCACGCGGATGCTGCGTTTAGGTTTCAGACCATTGCGCTTAATAAATTCGGCGGCTGCCATGGTGATCGCACATCCAGCGCCATCATCAATTGCGCCAGTGCCCAAGTCCCATGAATCTAAATGACCACCGATCAGCACATACTCATTCGGCAACTCGGTACCCGTCATTTCTCCTATCACGTTGTATGAGGTGTAAGTCGCGGCAGGGGCGGAACTTAATTCCAGCTTCAATGAAACTGGCTTACCACGTTTGATCATGCGTGCCACCATATCAGCATCAGAATTGGACATTGCCGCTGCAGGAATCTGCACCACACCTGGCGCATACTGCATCACACCGGTGTGCGGGAAACGATGATTATCGGTACCTACAGAACGGATGACTATTGCGACTGCACCTTTGCGCGCTGCTTCTGAAGCGCCAGCTGAGCGCCCGGGCACGACCAATCCATACTCGTTAGAGTTTTTCATTCTGTGATTGATAAAAACAATTTTGCCTTGTACTTTTTCTGCAGGTGCTGCCACCATTTCCTTCAGGTTGGCAAATTCAACCAACTCTGCCGTTAGTCCATTTGCAGGTGTTGGCACGCTATTACCAAGAGCGGTTATCAAGAGCGGCTGCGGGAACGGTGCAACAATCTCTGCTTTTTCTATACCGCGAGTCCAGCTAGGAAATGTCACTGGCTCTTTCCATACTTTATCAAAGCCCAGCTCTTTAAACTTTGCTTCAGCCCAAGCCACTGCGCGCGCATCGCCCGGCGTTCCGGCCATGCGAGGCCCGACTTCGGTCGTCAGCGACTCAAGAATTTTATAACTCAAATTATCGCCACGTGCAGCGTCGCGTATCCAGGCCGCGGTTTGCAATTCTTTTTCAGTAAATAATTGTGTAGCGTTCGGCTTATCTGCGGCCGTTGCAGTATGCAAAAAAGCACTACTCAACAAAAGACCCAGAACTGATTGCCTACAAGCTTTGATGAAGCCTTGACGAATAAACATGTTTTTCCCTTTTTTCAATGTTTTTTGTATTGCCATCGTAGATGGTTAAATTAAATGACCTAGGCTAGCAAGAAAAGTTCAGCAGCTTTGTTTATTCATCTTTCGTGAAACCAAATTAAATGCACGAAATCAGGTAGAGACGACTACCAGCGATCGACCTAAAAATTGCGTCATGAAAATTTTAAGCCTTTGAATTTAATAACTATTTTCCATGGACAAATAGATTTCATGCAAAACTGTACTCCAGATAAATATAGACTATACTTAACATCGTTGCATTAAAGAAATTTTTCAATTCGTTTTTTAGTTCAAGTCTTCTATAAGATATAATACCTCGGTAGGTTAAAATATGAAAAGTGCTGGCGCAACCAAACCGCACTAACATGTTTCGATCGTTTTCTTGAAGCAATTTTCAACATAGCAGCAACGTAGTTTTAGTGTGCGGATCACATGACCGATACAGCAAACAAACCTTCGACGCCGATACGTGAGTTCTTTATCCAAGGACTCACGAGCGATGGCAAACAGTTTCGGCCAAGTGATTGGGCTGAACGCTTATGCGGTGCCATGTCGTGCTTTCGTCCCGAGGGCGGGCGCAATGCCCATTTGCAGTACTCACCCTATGTACGCCCAATTTTGCTCAACGGCGTTCGTTCCGTGGTTGTCAACGAAGCCTTAAGGGAAATCGAGCCACTCGCATTTCATTTCGTGATGAGTTTTGCCAAAGACAATGACTTACAAATTGTTGATGCTTGCTTACTCCCTGAGCCACCACCCGCTTAAACTATCCTCCCTCGAACAATTGATGCTGGAACGAACCGCAGATTCCGGCTCAAGTGCAATATCGTCAGAGCCGGACTGGCACATCATTGATTTCTGTTCAAGCAATCACGAAACATCCCAATGCAACAATCAGATTTGCATAAATAAATGTCACCTAAAACATTTAATCCCAATACGAAGAAGCTCGTTCAAACACATCGATAATATGTCTTCACATTGATGAGACTAGTTCTCAATCTCTGCCATAATTAGACTGTCAAAATTATGTAAGTCATTCTAAATTACTATTCCTCACTATGATCCTAGGCCACCTCAAGCATTCCCACACCACGCTCGCTGCCAACATAGAAACGGCGCTGCAGCACTTGCGCGACAACGATTATCTTCTACGCGAACCTGGCAAATATCCTATAGACGGTGAACAGATGTTTGCCCTAGTACAAGATCCAATAACGCAAGCTTGGGAGACTGGTTTTCCTGAATTTCATGAGCGTCATATTGATGTGCAATATCTTCTGAGCGGGGAAGAAGCGCTTGGCTACTTACCTGCTAATCCTGAGTTAGTACCACACGATGATCGCTTAAAGGAACGCGATATTGCTTTTGTCGCGCAGCAAAGCCATGAAACAAGACTTATTCTGACTCCCGGAATGTATGTTGTATTTTTTCCAGGCGAATTACATCGTCCCTGCCGTGCGGTAGCGCAAGCCATGCAAATAAAAAAGGTGGTGATCAAAATTTTAGCCAAATAACCGAAGATTTTTTTGCATCGCATAGAGTATGCTGCGCGGGTTCCTTACTTTTCTTATTTTTTTGGAGTGATTTCTATGAAACGCCTATTTTTGACGGCCGTATTAGCAACTAGTTTAGTTACAGGTTTGAGTGGCTGCGGCTACAACACCTTGCAAGCACAAGACGAAACCGTGAAGGCTTCCTGGTCTGAAGTTTTAAACCAGTATCAACGTCGCTCTGACCTGGTCCCCAATTTGGTGAATGTGGTGAAAGGCTACGCCGACCATGAGAAAGACGTTTTATTAGGCGTAACCGAAGCACGCGCTAAAGTCGGCAGCATACAGATGACGCCGGAATTAGCAAAAGATCCTGAAGCTCTGAAAAAATTTCAAGAAGCGCAAGCGGGTATGACCTCAGCTTTGTCACGTTTGATGGTGATTTCCGAAAACTATCCCGCCTTAAAAGCAAATGATAATTTCCGCGACTTATCATCACAATTAGAAGGTACAGAAAACCGGATCACAGTGGCACGCAATCGGTATATTCAAGAAGTCAAAACGTATAACGTCACAGTGCGTTCTTTCCCTAGCAATTTGACTGCAAAAATGTTTGGCATGGAAGTGAAGCCTAGCTTTACCGTGGAAAACGAAAAGGCAATCTCGAATGCGCCTAAAGTCGACTTCGGTAAGAAATAATGTTGACTGTGAAGTCATATAAAGGACTCTGTTTTGCGTTCTTCGTATTACTACTTCCACTCTGTTTCATCATGGGAAGTAGTAATGCCAGCGCAGAGCAAATTCCTGTTCCGAAACTGTCTAAACGGGTTACTGATCTAACGCAAACCCTTACGGCACAACAAGTTGAAACGCTGGCACAGAAATTAGAATCAGTAGAAAAGACCAAAGGCAGCCAGATCGCGGTGTTGATCGTTCCGACTACTGGTGAAGAAGCCATAGAACAGTTTTCTATACGCGTGGTCGATGAATGGAAATTAGGACGAAAAGGCACTGCAGATGGCGTTTTATTCCTTATCGCAAAAAATGACAAACGAGTACGAATAGAAGTCGGGCGTGGCTTAGAAGGTGCCTTGACGGACGTCAGCAGCGCCCGAATCATTCGTGAATTTGTGCGTCCAGCCTTCAAGACGAATGACTTCTATGGTGGCATTGACGCAGGCGTTGATAAAATCAGTGCGGTAATTGCGGGTGAAGCCCTGCCTCCCCCTGCGCCGAGCAAAGGCCATAGTTCTAACTATAGCGAAGATCTGAATGTATTCGGACTCAATCCACTCGTTTGGTTGGGACTTCTCATCGCAGGTTTGGTGCTCAGCAAAGTTTTGGGTCCATGGTTAGGTCGCGGCGGTTTGGCCGCTGGCAGTACTGCCGCAGCCATGTTTGCTGGTACGCCGCTGGTCATGGCTTTGTTGGCAGGTTTTCTAATGGTAGCGCTGTATAGTCTATTAGCCAGTCGTGTCTTTTGGGATATTGCTGGTGCGGTTTTACAGAGTGGCGCGATTGGTGGCATTGGCGGTGGACATGGTGGAGGCAGCCATAGCAGCAACGATGGCTTCAGCGGCGGTGGTGGCGATTTTGGTGGCGGTGGCGCTTCGGGAGATTGGTAATGAAGAATAATCGACTATGGCAAAACTTGCGTTCGCATTTGCGTAGCAACCCTTATCGCCAACACTTTACTGCAGAGAATACAAAGCTGCTCAGCGAGAAAATCGCAGCGGCTGAACTAGGTCATCGCGGTGAAATTCGTGTTGTGGTGGAAAGTCAATTGCCAATCGGCATCGTGTTGGCCGGCATTTCGCCACGTCAGCGCGCTATCACCTACTTTGCCGATTTACGTGTTTGGGATACTGAAGAAAACTCTGGCATTTTGCTTTATCTTATACTTGCTGAACGCAAGATTGAAATCGTTGCAGATCGCGGCATAGCTAAACTGGTTGAACAGGCAGAATGGAACAAAATCTGTCAGCAATTGCAAAATCAATTGGGTACCGACCAAGTACTTGAAGGCTTGAGTAAGGCAATTACAGAATTCGGCACATTATTGCGACAACACTATCCTATCGATAGACAAGCAAACAATCCGGATGAGTTAAGCAATGAACTGATTTTCATTCCTTAAACCTGAATAAAGTTGGCTGATCAAATGACGACTTCAACACTATCCATCAAATTCGCGTTTTACCCACACCAAACGCCCGTTTATCCTAAAGCGAATATTCAAGCCTACATGCCCGTGCTACAGTAGCCGGGCTTTTTTTCGTTTTTATCCTTAAAAAATCTCAGTTCATTCAATATGGAGCATGCCCATGAAATTGGCCAAAACTATTCTTGCATCCAGCCTGCTGGCCCTGTACGCAGCCAGCGCCTTTGCTGACACCCAAACCACTAAATATTTAATCTTTGTTGAAAACGGAAAACAAGCTGGCGAACAAATCGTACAGCGCGAAGACAGTGGCTTGCACAAGGTCCGTTTCATATTTAAAGACAATGGCCGCGGCCCTGAGCTTAATGAAGAATTTCGCCTAGGCGCAGACGGTTTAATCACTGACTACAAAGTAACTGGCAACTCAACTTTTGGCGCGGTAATCAATGAAAGTTATAAGCGTGTCGGAGATCAGGCAGAATGGAAATCAACGTCAGAAAAAGGTAGTAAAACTGTCGCTGGATCTGCGCTCTACATTCCGTTAAATAGTTCTTTTGCAATTGCCTCTCTCTCAATCACAGCCCTAGAAAAATCAAAAGATAAAAAACTACAGCTACTCCCGTCTGGCACATTATCGCAAAGCAAAATTGGTGAGCTGGAAGTCGTCAATGGCGACAAAAAACAAACTGTTCAACTATTGGCACAAACCGGTATAGGCCTATCACCTATCTTTGCCTGGGCAACGACTGGCGACAATCCCCGCCTGTTTGCGGTGGTCATTCCTGGCTACATGAAAGCAATAGAAGAAGGTTGGCAAGCAAATGGCGAAGCCATGGCTAATTTCCAAAAAGCCGCCGAAAGCAAAGTATTAGTAGACTGGGCAAAAAAATTACAACATCCGCTGTCTGGTTTAACCGTCATTCGTAACGCCCGTATTTTTGATAGTGAAAAAGCCAAAGTCGGAGCAGCGTCCGATGTGTATGTATTGCGTGGTCGGATCACAGCGATCTTGCCAGCTGGTTCTCCAGTGCGTGGTGCGACATCTGAAATCGATGCGGCAGGTCGTATTTTGTTACCAGGCTTATTTGATATGCATGGTCACGTTGGACGTTGGGACGGTGGCTTAAATATCGCTGCCGGCGTTACTAGCGTGCGTGATATGGGCAATGACAATGCGCAGATGCAATTAATTTTAAATGAAGTCAGTAAAGGTGATTTGCTAGGACCACAAGTCGTACCTTCGGGATTTTTAGAAGGCGAAAGCCCGTTTTCTGCTAACAATGGTTTTGTGATCAAAAATTTGGCTGAAGCCAAGAACGCGATTGATTGGTATGCGCAACATGGTTACCCACAACTGAAGATTTACAATTCCTTTCCAAAAGAAATTTTCAAAGATACGGTCGCATACGCCCATTCGCGTGGCATGCGCGTTTCAGGTCACATCCCTGTTGGTTTGCGCGCATTCGAAGCATTAGATGCGGGTTACGACGAGATTCAACATATCAATCAAGTCATGTTGAATTTTTTAGCGACACCCAAAACCGACACTCGTACTTTGGATCGCTTCATTTTGCCCTCTGAAAAAACGGCTGATCTGGATTTCGATTCTAAACCAGTGAAAGACTTTATCGCCCGCTTGAAAGCCAAGCAAATTGCGATTGATCCTACGCTTGCGACCTTCTCTTTCTTGCGCCAAAAAGACGGCACGATGAATGAGCCCTTCGCCACCATTGCTGATCATATGCCACCCGATGTACGCCGCGGCTTCTCGGTTGGTACGATGAAAATTGCTGATGACGCGACACATAAGCGCTATGAAAAATCCTATGCCAAGATGGTCGATTTCGTTGGTCGCTTATACAAAGCAGGCGTACCCATTGTCGCAGGCACCGATGAATTGGCAGGCTTTACCTTGCATTCTGAATTGGCGTTTTTGGTGAAAGCTGGTTTGACGCCAGCACAAGCTTTACAAGTCGCGACACGTAACGGCGCCATCTATACCCGCACCCAAAATGAACGTGGTTCTATCACAGTCGGCAAACTGGCAGATTTGGTTTTGGTCGATGGTGATCCAACTAAAAATATCGAAGATGTACGTAAAGTATCGGCCGTCATCACGCGCGGCTATTTGATCTATCCAAGCGAGATTCACCAAAACATGGGAATCAAACCCTTTGTCGAAAAAAAGCCTGAGTTAAAAGCCTTAAAGCCAGTATCGGCAACTAATGCTATCGGCATCAATGAAGGTGCGATGCAGCGCTATTTCGGTACGGCACGTCACGACTAAAGCTTGTAACAAGACGCTGGCAGGCTAGCGCAGTCTGTCAGCATCTCACAATCCAAAATGCAAGTCTAAAATTTGAACTAAAAATCAAATAAAACGGTCAAAAGCCCACATTTCAAATGGAGGGTGACATGGTAAGACCACTAAAAAAATCCGCAATACAACTAAGTTTGAGCTTATGCTTGGGCGCAATATCGCTATCAAGCTTCGCCGCCAACATCGACTATCGCAACTTTGAAACGATAGAAAAGCAACTACAGAGCCTCGCGCAAAAACACCCCGAGCGTATCAAGCTGCAATCCGTGGGTAAAAGCGCTGGCGGCCGTTCGCTGTATTTCGTGCAAATTGCAGGAGCAGGCAAAGTCAACGCAGACAAGCGCCCTGCTTTGTTTGTTGGTGCCAATATCGCCGGATTTCACCATGCTGGCTCAGAAGCTGCGATGCATTTGATCGAGACATTGGCAAATTCCAATGAGAAAAAAGTTGAAGACTTATTGTCCAAACGGACGATTTATGTCGCTCCTATCTTAAATCCTGATGCACATAAGGGCTTGTTCGCCACGCCGCGCCAATTACGCGCTGGTAACGATGGCAAACTTGATCGTGACCTCGATGGCCTGATGGCAGAAGATGGCGCAGATGATCTCGATGGCAATGGCATCATCACCCAAATGCGGATTAAAGATCCTAGTGGCGATATGATTATCGACCCTAAAGACCCACGCCGCATGATTAAAGCCGATGTCAGCAAAGGCGAACGTGGCACACATCGCGTGTTTATCGAAGGTAAAGACGACGACAAGGACGGCGTGTATAACGAAGACGGCATCGGCGGTGCACATCCTGACCGTAATTTCCCTGCTGGTTTTCCGGTGGCTGATACAAGCGCTGGGGCTTGGCCAGGTGTAACACCAGAAGCCAAAGCGACTATGGATGCGGTGCTTTCTCACAAAAATATTGCCATGGCGGTCGTGTTCGGTCCTGCTAATCAATTGCTATCCGCGCCAACCGGTTTTGATCGCATCACACCACCTGGCGCAACACCAGCGGCGGAAGTCAACAAACTCGAAGCAGATGATCTGAAAGTGCTCGCTAACTTAGGTGAAGCTTACAAAAAGTCCTTAGATCAAGCTGGATTGGACAGCAAGCGCAGCGCCAAACAAACTGGTAAAGGTAGCCTTGCAAATTGGTTGTACTTCCACTACGGCGTTCAAACTATAGAACTAGATGTTTGGGGCGCACCAGTTGCTAAGGCGACCGCACCTGAAGCTAATACCGTCTCGGCACCTGCATCTGTCGCGAGCGGAAATGCAGCGCGACCTAGCGGTGCCAATCTAACAGCAAAAACGGGCGACGCAGAAAAAGATCTGATGAGCTACCTGACAAGCAATTCGCCAGAATCTGTCACCGCTTGGAAAAAAGTAAAACTCCCCGACGGTACTGAAGTTGAAGTCGGCGGCATTGATCCCTACGCAGAATATGCACCGGCAGCAAAAGCATTAGAACCAGCACTCAAAGTACACACCGAACAAATCTTAAGTTGGGGTGAAAAATTAGCGCAATTAGACATCTTGGAAACTAAGGCCATCGCCAAAGGTGACGACGTCTGGCAGATCACCGTCATCGGTGGCATGCAAGGTGAATTCCCCACCCACAGTAAATTAGCCACAAGAATGCGCAACAAGCTCCCAGTGCGCTTAGAAATGCGTCCGGGCAAAGGCGTAACAGCACTCACTCTAAATCGAGCTGCAACTGTAGAACGACTGGAGCCAGCCAGCACGATAAAAGGCGAATGGTTAGTCAAAGGCGCGAGCGGCAGCACGGTCACGATTGGTCTATGGACGAATCAGGCCGGACAAGCACTGACGACGATTACTTTAGGAAAGGCGAACTGAGATGAAAACGAAGATACCAGCGATAATGAAAACCCAAAGACAATTTCAACTCAGCGCAATCGGCCTCGCCTGCGTGATGTTTGCAGCACCTAGCTTTGCCGATACCACCAAAGCACCACAACCGCACTTCAATCGAGTACATCACAATAAAGAAATTGTGGAATACATGAAGGCCTATGCTGTCGCCTATCCGAATCTGGTCACAGTAAAAAGTTTAGGCAAAACAGCGGCTGGCACTGATTTGTGGATGCTGACCATCAACAATGAAAAAACGGGCAAAGCTGGCGATAAACCCGCTACCTATGTCGATGGTGCGATCCACGCCAACGAAGCACAAGCTGCCGACACGGTGCTATACACCATCGATTACATCCTCAAGAATTACGGCAAGCTCGACAAGATCACCGAAACGGTCGATCGCTCAACACTGTATTTTGTACCTAGTGTCAGTCCAGACAGCCGTGCCAAATGGTTTGATGAGCCAGCCACAGCAAGTTATCCACGCTCTTCACCATGGCCGTTTGATGACGACCGCGATGGCAAAGTTGACGAAGATGGCCCCGTCGATATCAACAAGGACGGTGTGATCACGGGCATGCGTAAAAAAGTCCAAATGGGCATGGGCAATCGTAAACTAGATCCAAAAGATCCACGTGTTTTACTTCCTCTAGAACCTGGTGAACTCGGTGACTATTTATTACTCGGCCAAGAAGGCGTTGATCAAGATGGTGATGGCTTAATGGGTGAAGACAGTGTTGGCTACGCCGATCCAAATCGCACCTGGGGCTATGACTGGGCGCCACGTTATATTCAAAATGGTGCGACTGATTACCCATTACAGATCCCAGAAACCCGCAGTATCGCTAATTGGGCTCTCGATCATCTGGAAGTCTCCAGCGTTATCAGTTTTCACAATTCGGGTCGCATGATTTTACGTGGCCCAGGTTCACCGACACAAACACCTGTCAGCGCCGCCGACAATCGCACCTTTGATTTCTTAGGACGCGAAGGTGAAAAAATGATGCCAGGCTATCGCTACATGATTACTTGGCGTGATCTATACACGGCCTACGGCAGCACAACAGACCATTTTTACGGCGTGGTTGGTGCGTTTGGATTTGTTCCTGAGCTGTTTGGTCGCGTGATGGACGATGCCAATATTGTGCGCTTCGATCCAGCACCAAAAGTTGGCGACCCTGTTCGTCCAACAACGAATGAGCCTAAAGGCTATGACCAAATGAAGTGGAATGACATGTTGACGTTTGGTCGCCAGTTCATTCCTTTCAAAGAAGCTGATCATCCGCAATATGGCAAAGTCGAAGTCGGTGGCTGGCGTCAAAACACTGGCCGTATGCCTGAGGGCTGGATGCTGGAAGAGGAAACACATCGCAATGCGGCCTTTGTTTTACTCAATGCCATGCATGTACCGAAGCTACGTTTCTTAGAACCGACCGTTAAAAAAGTAGGTGCAAATTTATGGCATGTTGAACTACCACTGATTAATGAACGTGCGATTCCTAGTGTCAGCAGCATCGTCATCGCGAATAAATTACACCGCGTGGATCTGGCAACCGTCAATAATGGCAAAGTCATTTCCAGCGGTATCGTGCGTAATCCTTACACCCAGCAAATTGATTTACAACAGAACCGGCCAGAGCGTTTAATGGTCGATGGTGTTCCAGGTTTTGGAAACACAACTTTGTTCTTTTTAGTCGAGAGTAATGGCGGGGAAATCGTGGTCAATTACGATAGCATCAAAGGTGGCAAATTGAGTCAGAAGGTCAGCTTGAAATAAATAGTCTTAAAATAATTCTTAGTCAAAAAAAGCCACCATGAACAATTCATGGTGGCTTTTTTGATCTCCCAGAGATATACCCGTACATCTAGACAATAAGTGGTCGAGCTCTGATTCAATAACCCCAACTAGCGATACTTTTGCAGTGAACAGTACTTCACGAACTACTAAGCAATTGATCCCAGCAAGATGACACCTTCTCGCAAACCCGTTGACGCAGCTGGTTTGCTACTCATCCGAACCTTAAGTCGTCGAGGAAGTTTTCCCTCGGCCCTGCACAATTAGTGACTGTGCGGCCTTTATCGCACCCAAGCGTTCTTTCAAATACTCGCTAAGACGTGGCTGCTGAGAAAATGCAATGTTGAAACGGACATAGCGATTCGACGCATCGCTGGCAGAGAAAGCTGCGCCGCGCATCAAAAGAATTTTGTGGCGATAAGCATCTTGTACCAAGACATCAATATCGATGCCATCGGGCAATGTCCCCCACAGAAACATGCCCGCATCACCCACATGTTCGAAACGGATTCCTGCCTCTGACAATTGACGCAAACTTTGGTTACGCGCAACCGTCATTTTGCGCTGTAAGCGATCTAGATGTTTACGCCAATTTCCCGCTTTAAGCACTTCTAGCAGCACAAATTCATTCAAAGCTGGCGTGGTGAGTATCGAATAGATTTTGGCGCGCAATAAGACTTTAAGCAAAGCGGGTTCAGCAGCGATATAACCCATGCGCAGCGCAGGACTCAAAGCCTTGCAAAAGCTAGAATAGTAAATCACGCCATCCAGACCCGACAGTGCCGCCAAGCGTGTCGCATGTCCGGGTAAAAAATGACCATGTACATCATCTTCCGCAATCAAAAAACCGTACTGTTTACCCAGCATTAAGACTTTATGCAAATTGGCGGCGCTGCTACTCCAGCCAGTTGGGCTGTGTAAAGCGGTCTGTACAAATAGCAGTCTTGGTCTATGTAACTTGCAAGCGGCCTCTAGTTCATTTAGATCCAATCCGTCGGGTCTACGCGTGATAGGAATCAAGCGCACACCGTACTGCAGCAATTTGCTGAACATCAAAAAATAGCCAGGATCTTCGACCAAGACCGTATCACCAGGTTGGAGAAAACTGCGGCAAATTAAATCGATCGCATGGGTACCGCCAAAGCAAGTCAATAATTTTCCTGCGTCGATATGCACGCCAATGCCGCGCATCAGCATGGCAAGTTGCTCGCGCAACTCTGGCAATCCCTGCGGTGGACAACGCGATGCCATGCCTGCAGAACTATTAGCTAAAGCACGTTGCACAATAGACGCTGGTACTGCATCTTGCAGCCAAGTAGGTGGAAGAGCGCCACTACTGGCCAGCAGGACCCCGGCGCGTTGATCGTTTGATTGCTGCGCCAACCATACGGGCTCTTGCTCATCGCCCGCTTCCAAGGTGATATCGTCGGGCATCGCATGAGTCGCGTCATGCATCGAGCTGACAAAAAATCCTGCCGTACCATGCGAACTGATCACACCAACCGCAACTAAGCGATCATACGCCACCACCACGGTATTGGTGCTGACGCCAAGCTGTATCGCCAACTGTCGTATCGACATCAGTTTTGCGCCAGCGGCCAAGGCGCGGCTTTCTATCATCTCTCGAAAACGATTTTCGATTTGTTGTGATAGCGCGATGGGTGAAGTGCGGTCGAGTGAGAACATCACCGAAGTTTAACGCAAAAATAACAAGGCCAGCACCATCAAAGTCGTCGCCATGCTTAAATTGAAAATACGGCGTTTGAAGGGATCTTTCAATAAACTACGGATAGCGACGCCAAATAGTGTCCACATCACACTACAAGGGGTGCCTACCATAGCCCCGATCATCGCGACAAGAATAGCGCCTGACAAGGTACCAAAGCCAGTCGGCATGAATACCGATGCGAGGGTCACTGACTTGACCCAACTCTTAGGATTGAGCGCTTGAAAAATCGCCGCTTCGATAAAACTCACCTGCTTAATTCCTTGCCCTTCTGCGACGTTCGCACCACTCAGTTTCCACGCTAAGTACAGCAGATAAATCGCACCCGCAATTCGCAAGATTTGTTGCAGCTGCGGGTAAGTGGTGAACACGCTACCAAGTCCAATACAAGTCAAGATAGTTTGCGCAAACACGCCAGACTGTATTCCCAATATCGCCGGCAAAGCACCGCGATAACCAAAGTTGGCGCCTGAAGTAGCAAGCATGACATTATTCGGCCCGGGCGTGACGGACATAACGAAACAGTAAGTCACCATAGGCGTTAACTCGGTCAAAAGAGTCCAGTGTTGTGGATGCATAATCGGCATTCGTCATTAAAGAAGTTATGCCAGTCTAAGATCGCACACCAACACACACAAGGTACAAGAGCAGTACAAGGAAGAGTCGCTGTATCAGTCGATTGACCACTACAGCGATGCAAATGGTGACCGACGACAAATTCGTACGTATCACGATGAAAATTGACGGGAGTAAGTTAAACCTATTTTGTAAATTATTGGTTCATATTAGGGCGTATTGACATAATATTTTGGCATGCGAATGAGTCGATATGATCGCACACTGACAAAGTCAATGGGCTCATTCTCTTGTTTGCTTGGGCACGAATAATTTATACCCCAACAATATTTGAACTGGACTTTCCATACTATTAAGTTTCAGTATGATGAGGATCTCTAGACGCATTGTAAGCATCGATTTGTGCGTTACCCCAGACCATTGCAGTCTCTAAATCGTCAAAAAAATTCCACAAACAACGACCTTCATAAATACGCTGAAATGCATTCTCGACTAAACCACGCCCTTCTACCTCAGGTGCGGCTACGACAACTTGAAATATACAGCCTAAATTTTTCACACCAAAATCGACCACTTGTTCAAGCAGAAGCATGGCCCCGGGTGTGGCCAGCATTGATCCACTTATGACAGCGATACCGCCCCAAGCACCACTATTTTGCATTTCTAGCGAATAAGGGCGCACTGCCTTCGCCCACTGCATAACTAGCTCCTCATTCCATGGCCCATGCACACGGCTCACCACGATGTTGCCATCTCGATGTAATGAAAAACTACCGTGTGCGGGAAAGACTGATGGCATAGCGTCTCCGAGAACTAAACAATAAATATCTTACGCCACAACAAGTGATAGCAAGCGCTTATGGTCTTACTTCTCGACTATATAGATTTACAGAAGGAACGCAAATCCAGGAAGATAATACGAATACAAATCAAAAATTAAAAATTAAAAAAAGGCTCGATTCGAAATGAGTTTAATGACAGGGATTGTTCGTACTTATCATGTCATGCCGAAAAATGTCCATATCGACATACATAAGATATTACCAACAAAAATCCTTTTAAATTCAATCCTTTAGATACAGCGTCAGATGCAGTGCCACAAAGTTCACCAGATGAAAAGTAAATGCCCTGCACTAACACCATTCCTAGCGACATTACTTGTGTCATCTGTTTTGAATTCTCTTCCTTTTCTAGCTGGAAATATGTTGATTTAAATTATGTATTCCCAGCTATATCGCCATTATTTTCTAAAAGTTTTCTGACGCGACTAATTACCGGACAGAAAACTAAGGCAAAGTACACATGCAATGTGCCATCACCATATAAGATCTGTTTTCCTTACGAAGATCAGCGAGCCAATTAAGCTCTTTTACCATCTCAGTCGCGGCAGCTGGTGGGATACCGGTTGGTGCTACAGCGACTTTGAATTTGTCATTTAAGGCTTTTGACATGGCTTGCGCCGCATTGTCCCCAAACATACTAAAAATGCGATCAAACTTTGATGGTTCGCGTTCGATGTAAGTGACACGATAGGCTTCGCCCAATTTAGCGCGAGTCGCAGCTGATTTCAATGCATCGTTAAAACTACCGAGCTTATCCACCAGTCCGCGCTCTTTTGCTTGTTCGCCAGTCCAGACTCGGCCTTGCGCTACCGCATCGATTTTTTCTGGCGTTGTTTTGCGTGCCGCTGCTGCCTTCGTTGTGAATTCGTGATAAATATTATTAATACCTTGCTGTATCACTTCGCCAAACTTTGGATTCATAGGACGTAAAGGATTAAACGAATCCGCCATCCAAGTAGTCGTGGTACCCGCCGTATGTACACCAAGCTTGTCCATGACCTTTTCAGCGGTAGGGAAAATCGCGAAAACGCCAATCGAACCGGTAATCGTCGCCGCATCTGCGATGACTTCATCAGAAGACATGGAAACCCAATAACCGCCGGACGCTGCGACATTACCCATAGAGATCACGACCGGCTTACCCGCTTTACGTGTCAACTCTAATTCCTGACGTATCAATTCGGAACCAAATGCACTACCACCAGGCGAATCAACCCGCAATACAACTGCTTTTACCTGATCGTCTTCACGCGCCTTGCGTACTAAATTTGCCGTTGACATCCCACCAATCGAGCCCGGAGGCGCGTTGCCTTCACTGATCTCACCCTCGGCAACAATCACAGCAACTGCAGGGCCAAAGCCAAATGACCGTTGATTATCTAAGTAATCATCAAATGCGATTTGTTTAAAACTCTTGGTATGTTCATCTTTCGCGCCCATGCCTAACATCATTTGGCGGAGATCATCGCGCGTTTTGAGACCATCAATCAGTTTGGCATCGACGGCGAATTGTCCCACGCTACCATTGGCCGCTTTCAACATTTCAGGCAAATTATCAATACTTTTCATGATCGCACCAGCAGGCAATTTACGCGCTGCCTCGACACCATCGGTATAAAACTTCCACATCGCGTTATACAAAAATGCATCGGCTTCAGCCGCAGCGGAAGAAGGACCATTAGCGATATACGGCTCAGCAAAACTTTTGAATGTACCAACTTTTAAAACATTGACGGTGATACCGATTTTGTCCAAAGCATCTTTGTAGTAATTGCGGTAGCGACCAAATCCTGTGAGCATCACATTACCCATAGGATGCATGTAGACTTGATTGGCATGAGACGCCAGATAATATTGGCGCTGATCGAAACTCGACCCCCAAGCGATAACTTTTTTTCCGCTAGCTTTGAAGCGCTCTAAAGCCGCTGCAACCTCACGCAACATAGGCAAACCCGCACCTTGCATGCCGTCTAATAGAAGAACCGCATTATTAATTTTGGGATCCTTGCTAGCGGCATCGAGCACGGTCAAGATATCGCGCAATTGCACCGAACGCTTATTCTCACCTTGTACCTCAGCGAGGAAGGCATCACTGGCGCTACCAGCATGCTGTTCAACCAGATCGCCTTTAAAATTCAGGACCAATGCTGTCTTGTCTTCGACTTTGATCTTATTGGAAGAAAAAAGACTAGTCAGAATAAATAGAACGATGATCAGAAAAATGAAATTGAGGACGAAGCGACGGCTGACATTCACCGCATTCCAAAACCATTTAATACCTTGCCCGATCGCTCGGAACGGTGAAAAAGCCATAGTAACTCCTGAGTAATAACAACATTTGGATAAATCCCTGTCACACCATCAACAGGCCATATCCACTCATTTACATCAATACAAACTAGTTTATAGAAAATTTGCTGACGATGTCTTGTGATTTTTTAGGCGTAAGCAAAAGGTCTCAAACCATTGCAAAAATCAACACGGAATTCTAACTGATTTCCAAATAAACTTTACAGAATCGGGTATTTTGCAGGTGGCAATGCCACAAATCGCCGTTAAGTTAGAATGTCATGTGAATACATTTACTTATCCCTCCCATCACAATTCATATAAAACGGAAAATTCATGAAAACAAAAGCCGCCATCGCCTGGGAAGCAGGAAAACCGCTGACCGTTGAAGAAGTCGATTTACAAGGCCCACAAGAAGGTGAAGTCTTAGTCGAACTCAAAGCGACTGGCATTTGCCATACGGATTACTACACATTATCCGGCGCTGATCCAGAAGGTATTTTTCCTGCAATTTTAGGACATGAAGGTGCTGGTATCGTGGTTGATGTCGGCCCAGGCGTGAAAAGCTTGAAAAAAGATGATCACGTAATTCCACTCTACACGCCAGAATGCCGTGAATGCAAATTCTGCCTTTCACAAAAAACGAATCTGTGCCAAGCAATCCGCAGCACCCAAGGTCGCGGCTTGATGCCCGATGCGACCAGTCGTTTTTCTATAGATGGCAAACCGATTTTCCATTATATGGGAACCTCAACCTTCTCGAATTACATCGTGGTTCCAGAAATTGCGCTGGCAAAAATTCGCGAAGATGCCCCCTTCGACAAAGTTTGCTATATTGGCTGTGGCGTGACGACGGGTGTCGGTGCCGTTTTATTCACAGCAAAAGTAGAAGCTGGTGCCAATGTGGTCGTCTTTGGCTTGGGCGGAATTGGCCTTAATGTGATTCAGGCAGCACGCATGGTTGGTGCGAACAAAATCATTGGTGTCGATATCAACCCTGCCCGCGAAAGCATGGCACGCAAGTTCGGTATGACGCATTTCGTCAACCCGAAAGAAGTCGGGAATGTGGTTGATGCAATCGTAGGCCTGACGGATGGCGGCGCTGACTACAGTTTTGAATGCATAGGCAATACCACAACCATGCGTCAGTCCTTAGAGTGTTGCCATAAAGGCTGGGGGCAATCGATCATTATTGGCGTCGCCGCGGCGGGTCAAGAAATCAGCACGCGTCCATTCCAATTAGTGACGGGTCGGGTTTGGAAAGGCTCGGCTTTCGGTGGTGCACGCGGTCGTACCGATGTACCTAAAATTGTTGACTGGTACATGGAGGGCAAATTAAATATCGACGATTTGATTACCCATAAATTAACTTTAGAAAGAATCAATGAAGGCTTTGATTTGATGAAGAGTGGCGAATCAATACGCTCGGTAGTCGAGTTTTAATTTTTTGCCTTTGTGTCTAATCGCCGTCATTCTTGTTTGATAGATATCAAGCAGAATGACGGCAACGATTAAATTTTCTATTCGTTGGCACATTGATTAGCGTTCATGAGCAAGTACCTACACACTCCTATAGCCGCAATGATTTCTTTACTTCTTAATCGGTGAAAATTTCCTCTCCCACAAACGGGAAAGGAAACCGGCTCCACCGACATTTACGATTACCGCTTCTTCATAATTGATCCCAACACACCTCGAATAATCTCACGCCCAACTTGAGATCCGATTGTCCGCACTGCTGACTTCACCATCGTCTCTGCTACATTGTCACGACGACGTATGCCAGAGCCACCAAACAAATTCCCAAACATGCCGCCTAAAGCACCTGCGATTCCACCACCTTCGGATTCTTGTTGCGTAGTTGCTGGCTGTTGCGATTGCGAGCCAGCAGATCGCCCCCAAGTCTCATTATCATTCTCTACAGGTGCTCCGGGCTGATTTACAGATTCGGCTTTCGGCGCTACACGCCCCTTAATTTTTTCGTAAGCAGACTCACGATCGATCGCTTTTTCATACACACCTGCGACGATAGAATTCGCGATGATGGATTTTCTTTGATCTGGCGTAATCGCGCCTATTTGTGACGCAGGCGGCACGATAAATCCACGCTGCACAATATTGGGACGGCCTTTCTCATCTAAGAAAGAAATCAAAGCCTCACCGACGCCCAATTCACTGATCACCGCGGCGGTATCTAATTCAGGATTCGGCCGGAAGGTTTCTGCCGCAGCCTGCACCGCTTTTTGATCGCGCGGTGTGTAAGCACGTAAAGCATGTTGTACACGATTTCCCAGTTGTCCCAACACCGTATCGGGAATATCGAGTGGGTTCTGTGTCACGAAATACACGCCTACGCCTTTTGATCGAATCAAGCGCACCACTTGCTCGATTTTTTGCAGTAAAACCTTCGGCGCTTCATCGAATAAAAGATGGGCTTCGTCGAAGAAAAATACCATCTTTGGCTGTTCGACATCGCCCACTTCCGGCAGATTCTCATACAACTCGGACAGCATCCACAATAAGAATGTTGAATACAGTCGAGGTGATTGCAAAAGCTGATCGGCAGCCAAGATATTAATAAAACCTTTACCGCTAGTATCGGTTTGCATCATATCGTCCAAGTTCAGCATAGGCTCGCCAAAAAATTCTTCACCACCTTGTTCGGCCATTGCCAGCAAAGCGCGTTGAATCGCACCTATACTCGCTGCCGAGATATTGCCGTATTCGGTTTGAAATTCCGATGCGTTATCGCCCAGGTACTGCAACATCGCGCGCAAGTCTTTCACATCCAGCAACAACATGCCATTGTCATCGGCAATCTTAAATGCGAGTTGCAATACACCTTCTTGTGTCTCATTCAAATTCAACATGCGGCCTAATAACAGAGGGCCGAGGTCAGAAATTGTCGCGCGCACCGGATGACCTTGTTTACCAAAGACATCCCAGAAAGTCACCGGACAAGCTTGCCAAGCGGGAGCATCTACCGCCAACAGGTCTAAGCGTTGCTGCATCTTGGGTGACAATTGCCCTGCTTGAGACATGCCGGACAAATCGCCTTTGACATCCGCCATGAACACAGGCACACCGATATCGGAGAAGGATTGCGCCAAGACTTGCAGAGTAACGGTCTTACCAGTACCAGTTGCACCGGTTATACATCCGTGACGATTCGCCCAATCAGAGAGCAAATGAAGATCAAAAGTTTGATTTTTCGCAATGGTTTTGGCGACTAAGAGTGGTTTTGACATAATTTGCCTGGGTTGAAAATGCGTAAAAAAAGAGAATTATTCAGATCTGCACCAAAAACTTAGCCTAAGCTCACTGCCTGACTAAGGCAGAGACGGTTTTGCGTAAGTGCTCTATGTTAGAATAGCGGTCTTCATTATAAAACCAATCCTTTGCAAAGTTTCCATCGCGACATGTCTGAATTGTTAGCGAATGATAAAAATTACCGCAAGTAAGTGTAAATAAGTGCAAAGAATTGCCAATTTTAGAAAGAGCAATCATGGCAGGACATAGTAAATGGGCCAACATCAAGCATAAAAAAGCAGCCACCGACGCAAAGCGCGGCAAGATCTGGACACGCTTGATTAAAGAAATCACGGTTGCGGCTCGAATGGGTGGCGAAGATGTCAGCTCCAATCCGCGCTTACGCTTAGCAGTCGATAAGTCATTCGATGCGAATATGCCAAAAGAAAACGTCACACGCGCGATTCAACGCGGTGCGGGTACTTTGGAAGGCGCCAACTATGAAGAGATTCGTTATGAGGGCTATGGCATCGGCGGTGCAGCGATTATCGTTGATTGCATGACGGATAACCGAGTACGCACTGTGGCTGAAGTACGTCATGCATTTAGCAAATTCGGTGGCAACATGGGAAATGAAGGCTCAGTAGCGTTCTTGTTCACCCATTGCGGTCAAATGTTTTTTGCACCAGGCACGAATGAAGATGCCTTGATGGAAGCAGCCTTAGAAGCCGGCGCTGACGATGTCGTCACTGATGACGAAGGCGGTATCGAAGTCACTTGCCCACCGCACGATTTGTCTGCGCTTAAAGATGCCTTAGAAAAAGCAGGCTTTAAGCCGGAAGTTGCAGAAGT
The DNA here is from genome assembly GCA_963512475.1 of uncultured Undibacterium sp. Taxonomy (GTDB): domain Bacteria; phylum Pseudomonadota; class Gammaproteobacteria; order Burkholderiales; family Burkholderiaceae_D; genus Undibacterium. The sequence goes on along the minus strand of CAUPNA010000007.1, from coordinate 12,526 downwards.
CGTGATGAAGCCGCAAACTGAAACGGTATTTACCGGCGACGATGCGATCAAAATGCAAAAGATTATTGATGCATTAGAAAACCTGGATGACGTACAAGAGGTTTTCACGAATGCCATCCTAGAAGACTAAGGCTTTGCATCCTGCCTGAAAATGGCGCTGCAGATCAAGATCAATTGACACTTAAGTTCAAGAGTAAAAAAATGAAAATTCTCGTAGTCGGCTCCGGTGGTCGTGAACATGCACTGGCATGGAAATTAGCACAATCAGAACGTGTACAAACGGTGTTTGTTGCGCCTGGCAATGGTGGTACGGAATTAGATAAAAATCTCAAGAACATTAATATCACTGATCCACAAGCATTGGCCGAATTCGCAATGCAAGAGCACATCGGCATCACCGTTGTTGGTCCAGAAGTTCCTCTCGCTGCGGGCATAGTCAATCTGTTCCGTGACAAAGGCTTGAAAATTTTTGGTCCAACTAAAGAAGCGGCACAGTTAGAAAGCTCGAAAGATTTCGCCAAAGCTTTCATGCATCGTCATAACATTCCGACTGCGGAATACCAAACTTTTTCTGATCTGCAATCTGCTCACGATTACCTGAATAAAAAAGGCGCGCCTATCGTCATCAAGGCTGATGGACTGGCAGCTGGCAAAGGCGTCGTCGTTGCGATGACAGCCGAAGAAGCACATGCAGCTGTAGACATGATGTTGTCTGACAATAAGCTAGGTGATGCAGGTGCCCGCGTCGTAATAGAAGAATTTTTAGCGGGCGAAGAAGCCAGTTTTATCGTGATGGTCGATGGTAAAAATATTTTGCCATTAGCGACTAGCCAGGATCACAAACGACTACTCGACGATGACCAGGGTCCGAACACAGGCGGCATGGGTGCCTACTCTCCAGCGCCTATCGTCACACCACAATTGCATGCACGCGTGATGCGCGAAATTATCCAGCCTACGGTACAAGGTATGGCAAAGGATGGCATCGTGTTCACCGGTTTCTTGTATGCTGGCTTGATGATTGATGATCAGGGCAATCCTAAAACCCTGGAGTTTAACTGCCGTATGGGCGATCCAGAAACCCAGCCGATTATGTCGCGTCTAAAGACAGACTTGGTCACTGTCATGGAACACGCAGTCAATGGCACGCTCGACACCATAGAATTAGAATGGGACAGACGCACGGCGATGGGTGTAGTGATGGCCGCAGCTGGCTATCCTGACACACCAGAAAAAGGTGCAGACATCACGGGCATCCCGGCAGAAACAGCCGATTGCATCACTTTCCACGCAGGTACCGCATTAGCGGGTAATAAACTCAGCGTGACGGGCGGTCGTGTGCTATGCGTAGTGGGCTTGGGTGACTCAGTCAAGACTGCACAAAAACATGCTTATGATGTCATTGAAAAAATTCAATTCAAAGGTGCGCAATATCGTAAAGACATTGGATGGCGTGCACTTAATAGAAAGCACTGATTGCAAAACCCCTCAACGCCGAGACGCAGAGGCGCTGAGAAAGGCGAGAAGAGAGGAGTCAATATCTCTCACTATTTTTCCTCTGCGTCTCAGCGCCTCGGCGGTGAGGGTTTTTTAATGTTTAATGATCTAATTTATGACCGACGCTAATTCCGTTAAAGAATACTTACTAGGCTTGCAAGCAACCATCGTCGCAGCTATGGAAGAAGTTGATGGCTGCCGTTTTATCACCGATAGCTGGGAACGTCCTGAAGGTGGTGGCGGGATTTCGCGGGTAATTGAAGAAGGTAATGTTTTTGAACGCGGTGGCGTGAATTTTTCCCATGTCATGGGCAAAAGTCTTCCACCATCAGCAGCGGCAAGTCGTCCAGAATTAGCCGGTCGTCAATGGGAAGCGATGGGCGTCTCTTTGGTGCTCCATCCTCGCAATCCGTACGCGCCGACAGTCCACATGAATGTGCGCTTTTTCACCACGTATGCGGAAGGTAAAGATCCGGTGTGGTGGTTCGGTGGTGGGATGGATCTGACGCCGTATTACGGTTTTGAAGAAGATGCGAAACATTTTCATCAAACTTGCAAAGATGCATTGACGCCGTTTGGTGCGGATTTACATCCTCGCTTTAAAAAATGGTGTGACGAGTATTTTTATCTCAAACATCGCAAAGAAGCGCGCGGCGTGGGCGGCATTTTCTTTGATGATTTTAATGAACAATCGTTTGAGCAAAGTTTTGCCATGACCAAGAGCGTTGGCGATGGCTTTGTGAAAGCTTATCGCCCGATCCTTGAAAGCCGCAAAGATCTCGCTTTTGGCGAAATCGAGCGCGACTTCCAAGCTTATCGCCGCGGCCGTTATGTCGAATTTAACCTGGTATTTGATCGTGGCACTTTATTTGGTCTGCAATCCGGTGGTCGTACCGAATCGATCTTAATGTCGATGCCTCCGATCGTGAAATGGCGCTACGACTGGAAGCCTGAAGCTGGTAGTGCAGAAGCCAAATTGGCGACTGATTTCTTGGTACACAAGGAATGGGTGTAAAATCCCCTCCTTCCAATTCTGCCGCAACAACTAATATCCGACGCTCGGTGTTGGTCTTTGGTGGTAGTTTTGATCCCGTCCATAATGGACATGTCGCACTGGTGCAGCATTTTGCGAAGCTGCTCAAAGTCGACGAAGTGCGCTTAGTCCCAGCAGGCCAACCTTGGCAAAAAGCGGGCTTAAAAGCGAGCGCCGAACAAAGAATTAAGATGTTGGAATTGGCATTTGACGAGCAATTGTCCGTGCCCTACAGCATCGACCAACAAGAGATTGAACGTGCCGCTGAGCAGATTCCCAGCTACACGGTTGAAACTCTAACTAACATGCGATCTCAATGGGGTAATGCTCAGTCAAATGAGGAGATCGCGCTTATTTTGCTAATTGGTGCCGACCAATTTCACAATTTCGCAACGTGGAAAAACTGGCAACAAATTTTTAAATTGGCACATATCGTCGTTGCCGCAAGACCAGGCTACAGCTTGCAACTCGACACATTACCCAGCGAATTTGCCGCGCTCTGGCAGCAAGCAAATGGCGCTATTGAAGATCTTAAGCAATGCTCTTTTGGCAAAACCTGGCTAGAAACTGATCTAGCTTGGGATATTTCTGCAACACGAATTCGCGACGAATTGCAGCAACAAGGGCAAACCAAGGAAACCACCTCGCTAATTCCGCGCAAGGTGTTAGACTACCTTCAAGTGCATCAAATTTACAATTAGCGCAAACCATCAACCTTAGTATTAGCTGCTTTAAACTCACGATGAAGTAGCCATCAGGATTACAAGAAATTAGCATAGACAGCAAAGACAGCATAGATAGGACAAATAGGACATTATGGATATCAAAAAACTGCAAACATTAGTCTTCGACGCATTAGAAGACGTTAAAGGTCAAGACATACAAGTCTTCGACACCACTGAAATCACCAGCTTGTTTGACCGCGTTTGCGTGGTATCTGGTACTTCTAACCGCCAAACCAAAGCGCTCGCTGCTTCAGTACGTGACAAGGTCAAAGAAAATGGTGGCAACATCATCGGTATGGAAGGCGAAGGCACGGGTGAGTGGGTACTGGTCGATTTGGGCGATATGGTCGTTCATATCATGCAACCAGCGATCCGCGCTTACTACCGCCTGGAAGAACTGTGGGGCGGCAAAGAAGTCAAAATGGGTGCAGCTAAACGCACCACTAGCAAAATGACAGCTGGCCCAATGGATGAAGAGAAACCAAAACGCTCACGTTCAAAAGCAGCGCCAGTTGAAGTGACGCCAGATATGATGGCAACACAGACGACCTTGGAAGATGAAAAGAAACCTACGCGCAAACCACGCGTGAGCAAAGTAGCTGCTGAGTTGGCTGGCGACAAACCTGCTCGTAAGCCACGTGCTTCTGCGACCGGCGATGCTGCAGTGAAGAAACCACGTGCAGCGAAGATCCCTACTGGTGCTCGTGTCAAAGTGGCGTCTACTAAGACTGCAACCGCGTCATCGAAAGAAGCGGCAGCGAAGAAAGCGACAACACGTCGTAAAACCGCTGAGTAATTGTCATCACCAGAAAAACTTGTAGAGAACGGGGAATAATCATCGCGGTTATTCCCCTTTTTTTTGGTTCATCAAGGTATCTTCAATTCTTGCTGAAAATGCCTCATTATGAGCGATCACAACACCAAGCCAGCTTGCACGCGCCTTATGGAAACATCACAAAATAATGCCAAAACCAATGCAATTGCGATGACGATTGCGGAGCAAAGCATGTTTAGCGGCTCATCGCGCAACTACTGGCTGGCGCAAGCTATCGGCTGGACGGTGTTTAGTGTCTTCATGATATTGACCACGTCCGGCAACAAAGGCGACAGTTTCATTTCCTTTACCGTTGCCAAATTATTCTGCGCCTTCGTAGGTTTTCTGCTATCACATCAATGGCGTGCCTATCTGAAAAAGAAACGCTGGTTTGTGCGCAAGGAAGCCTTTCCCATCACGAAAATATTTTTTGGCCTTCTACTTATTTCCACCATCCAGTTTGGCGTTGTGATATTTGCCGACTGGTTCTTCAGAAACGGCGATATTTTTAATGGCAACGAAGCCTGGTGGTTACTGACTTCGCTCCTGATTTTTTTGTGGTTCGTGGTTTTCTTGGTTTGGACTTTGTGCTACGCGATTGCCCATTCCCAGCGTAAACTGGTCCAGTTTGAATTGGAAAAACTCCAACTTGAGCTCAACGTCAAAGATGCAGAATTGCGGGCATTACAGGCACAAGTGAATCCACATTTTTTCTTTAATAGTCTGAACACCATTCGTGCTTTGGTATTTCAAGATCAACAAGCAGCAGCCCATGCGATCGGCCAACTAGCCGGCATGATGCGCCACAGTTTAACTGCTGGCCAAGCACAAACAGTCAGACTAGCAGATGAAATCAAAGCAGTAGAAGCCTATCTCTCAATGGAAAAATTACGCTTCGAAGAGCGCTTACAATTTTCCTTACAGATCGACACGTCGTTGGAGAACTTGGCTTTACCGCCCATGATTTTACAAACCTTAGTAGAGAACGCGATCAAACATGGTGTCGAAGCCAGTATGACACCGTGCGAAATCCAATTACTCGCCAGACGTATTCCCTCTGGCGTGGAAATCATCATCGCCAACCAAGGCAAACTCAGCACCAGCAGCGAATCCACCCAGCTAGGGCTACAAAACGCTAGGAAACGATTATCGTTGCTGTTCGGTGATCAGGCCTCATGTGAGCTTTTTGAAGAGGACGATCGCGTCAAGGCGCGCATTTACTTACCTGACGACACGCGATTCGACAGAAAGGCTTCCGTATGAAGGTCATGATCATCGACGACGAACGCTTGGCTCGCGAAGAATTAAAGCGTTTGCTCAAGCAACACACAGAATTAGAAGTGGTGGCAGAAGCAGCCAACATGGTCGAGGCACAAGAATTAATCCGCAAAACTGTGCCTGATTTGATTTTCTTAGACATACAGATGCCCGGTGGAACTGGCTTCGATTTATTACAAAGTTTAGATGACACCCCTGAAGTCATCTTCACCACCGCATTTGATCAATACGCGCTTCGCGCATTTGATGTCAGCGCTCTCGATTATTTACTCAAACCCATAGAGCCAGCGCGCCTCGCGCAATCCGTGCAGAAAGCGCTCGTTAAAATTAAACCAGATGACGAGCAAACCACGCCCCTAGCATCCGATGGAAAAGTATTTATCAAAGATGGTGAGCGTTGCTGGTTTGTCGCTTTAGATCAAATCGCTTTGTTTGAATCAGAAGGCAATTACACGCGCGTCTATTTCGATCAACAGCGACCATTGATGCTGCGCTCATTGAATCAATTAGAAGCCCGACTCGACGCGAATAAATTCCTACGCGTCAGCCGCAGCCAAATCGTCAACATGGCTTTTGTAGAAAACATGGTCACCAATACTTCTGGTGGTATGACACTGACCTTAAAAGGCGATCTCAAAGTCAGCATGTCGCGCAGGCGTGCTGCTGAGTTTAAACAAGCAAATCGTCTGTAGATATTTTCCACTTCGTTTTTTCATCGAAGCCGTTATCCAATAAAAAAAAAGGCGGCAAAATAATTTACCGCCTTGCTCTTACACCTTGATTTTAAATTCTTAGAACCTGACCACCTTGCGATTGTCTTCGGTCTTTCTATCAATCAGCAAATGATAAGGATCAACGCCCACTTCGTACGGTTTTTCCTTGACTGTGAAAGTCAGAACAGACTCACCACTAGGCAGCTGGCGCTTCTCACGCAACAGCACGCGTTCTTCACGTTCTGGTGCGCCTTCCTTACGGGTGAACACGGCTACATCGATGGCTTCGTCATAAGCACGTGCCTTTTCTTTGCCTTTACTATCGGCTTCTAATTTCGCCAGTTGGACTTTCATCGTCACTTCCCACTGTCCATCGGCTTTTTGCTTAGCGCTAGCATCGAGCACACGGTTATCGTACAGAACGATGCGTTCAAACATATCGGTAATGAGCTCTTGCTTGTCTGCTGGTGTCTCCTCACGGATGTAGCGAATCACATCGGCGCTAGTTGGATAAGGGCGTGTCTGATAACGATACGTATCCATGAACTTTGCTAATGCACGATTCACCGCTGCCTCGCCAATCTCTTCGCGCAAACGATACATAATCATGCTGCCTTTACGATATTGCAGATAGATCTGTCCTTCATTTTTGAACAGAGGCTGCTCTTCGTTCAACTCTCTGCCACGCCCGTTCAAGTATTGATTTAAATCGGAGCGCAATATATGACGTGTTCTCTCCGCACCAAACTTCTTTTCCGTTGCCATCAAGGCTGAGTACTCGGCAAGCGTTTCGGTCACCATACCACTACCTTGTACGTTGGCAGCGATCGCCTGATCACCCCACCACTGATGGGCAATTTCATGCGCTGTGATATAGAAAACATGATCCACCAAATTCTTATCACGCAAGTCGTTGATGAAACCCAAAGACTCTGAAAAAGGAATGGTATTCGGAAAACTACGCGCATAAGTTTGGTACAAAGGAATCTCTAAGATGCGCACTTGTTTATGTGGATACGCACCAAAATTCGAACTCAAGTATTCCAAACCTGCTTGCGCACCGCTCACCATACTATCGATATTGTAAGGGTGCTTTTTATCGTAATAGACCTCAATCGCCACGCCTTTCCAATCAGCTTTTTTCACTTCCCATTTGCCGGATTGATAGGAAAAGAAAGGGGAAATCGGTTTATCCATTTTGTAGTGAAAATAGCGGCGACCATTTTTTTCCCAGCTTCTTTGTAAATCACCCGGCGCAATCGCCACCTGATCTGCACTAGTCGATACCGTGGTTTCAAAATCCATCAAGTCAGCATCAAATCCCCATAATTTCCAGAACATATAATTCTTCGCCTGCTGATCTTCTAGTTTCGGCACACCCGCTTGCGCGCCCAATCCACGTTCACGACGCTGTGCCTTATCTTGGATTTCGCCAGATTGATCATAGCCAATACGCGGGAAGAAATTTTCGAATGCAAACAAAGTACCATTCTCATTGATGGGGTCCGTCGCACCACTATTGGTAAAACCACGACGGATCACATCCACTTTAAATTGCAAGGCCAAACTCGCACCTGGTTTGATTGGCTCGCTCAACTTCAGCACTTTGTAGCCATGACGTTTATCATCGACTACCATTTGATGCGCGGGCAAATTTTGAAAACTGGTTTGTGCATCAAGATCCGTTTTTAATTGCAATAATTCGACATCACTCTGGCCTTTGTTTTGCATCGTGTATTGCGCCTGAATCGTCACTTTTCTCTCATACGGAAAAATGTCTACATCGGCTTTAACAGCGGTGATACTTGGGTGCGCCACGCTAAGATATTTGCGGAATTTTTTCTCGTAATCGGCTTGACGATCACGCTCGGCATTTCTCGATTCGTAGCGATTTAATTGCGTCGTATTGTGATAGATCCAAGCGCCGGTAGCGACGAAAACGATCACACTTGCGAACATACCGATGCCCACGCCACCACGTAATGAAAACAAAGCACGTGAACCAGATACCAATCTGGCGCGCCAGTTTTGGCTGGATGTACGAACCCAAAAGGCTTGAGCAACAAACAGCAAAGCCAGTGTGCAAGCACTCCAATACACAGCGAACCACGACCATCCAGTGAGGAGGTGACCATAGCCATTTAAGTCCGAATATTCCAACGGCGGCAAAGAGGCAAAGGTGAAAAGACGAAGATTGATATCAAGACTGTTCAAAGCACTACTTAAGGCCAACAAGCCCAAACCCAGCACATAGCCGACATACTTATTATTGGCGAGCACTTGTAATGCCAACATGGCCAAGCCGATAAAGATAAAATACATGGCATTGATGGCTGTACCTTGCACATACAGACCCAACTCGATAGGAGCGCCGCCTCGCAAGCATTGAATGGCAATCGCTAAGAGCACGCCGGCAAATAGAAAGCTAAAAACAACGGCAATCAAAGCGCCACATTTTGCTACCAAAGGCACCCAGTTGGGCACTGGCATGGCATTACGTAAATCCGCAATCTTCGCTTGTCGTTCTTTGAAAACCAACTCACCACTGTAGAACAATAAAATAATTGCCAACACGAAGTTAATCGCGCCCGCAAGCTCCTCCAACATCAGACGAGTTAAAGGGTAAGGCATACTATCTAAGCGTGCACCGCCTATCATGTAGTTCGCGATAAAGTTGGCCAATGCCAGTAACAACATGACGAGGAAGGGAATGCTCTTCAACACGCCCTTGGTGTCGAAGCGCATCTCACTCCAACATTGCGCCCATGCGACCGATAGATCGAAGTGTGGCATATAGCGAGGCAATACTTTGACAGCGACGACCGGCTTTTCCTTCGTCTTCTTGGCAAACCACAATTTACCGAACCAAGCGCTCCCCGTTCCCAATCGTTGCGGCTTGAAGAAGGCCACCGTCGCTGCAAACAAGGCTAAAGAGACGCACGACCACAACACACGATTAAACAGCAAGATGCCGCTAAAACTAGGAACCAGATTATTCGATTCCTCGCTTGTGAAATACTTGGTCATTTCCGCCAAAGCGCGCACGCCAAACGGGTCGAGCATCACCGCTAAGTCTTGCGCGCCGGGAAAACTACGCAAAGCACCTGCTACTACCCACAACACCATAAAAGCCAACACACCGACATACACCAGAATGAGCGAACGCGTAGTCGCAGCCAGTAACATCAACAAGGCCGACACGAATAACAAGTTCGGGACGACAAAGACAAAGAAACTCCAGAGATAAGGTTCTACACTAAATTGACTCAAACGCTCAGGGTCGATATAAGACATAGTCGAGCCGATTAACATCGCCAGCACAACTAAAGCAAATATCACTAGGCAAACTAAGAAGCCCGCCAAGAAGCGGCCTAGCAGGTAATCAACTTTCCGCATTGGTGTCGCGAACAAAAGATCTGCAATCCCCACCTCTTGATCGCGTAGCACCGTACCGGCAATGAATACCGTCACCAAGAACATCGCAATCATACTCAGAATACCCAACTGATTAGCAATCACCATTGGTGCATTCAAATGGATATTACCGATCGCACCACCAATGCGAGCACCATCACTGCTGGCGCTGACAAACGCAATGGCCATCATGGGGACGGTCGTAATCCACAACATCCATTGGCGCAGTTGGTAGCGCAGGTCAAATTTAAAAAATTCTAACCACATAGCAAACTCCTTAATATTAGTTCAGTTGGCTTCGTTGGCTTAAGTCGCTAAACGCGTTTGCGTGCTGCGCAATTGCAGGAAATAGACGTCTTCTAAATCAGGTTCGACCTGAATGAAGCCGTCATCAGGCTGAGTGTCGGAAAAGATATTGATGACGGGCTTGCCACCGACCAAGCGGGTCGACAACACCGTAAAACGTTTTTCAAAGTCGGCTAAAGCGGCTTCACTCACGCTGCGACGCCACACCAGATTATTCAGTTCAGCAATCGCGTTCTTCGGTTCTCCACTGACTAGCACCTGACCTTTACCTATCATCGCCATGCGGGGGCACAGATCCGTCACGTCGGCCACGATATGCGTCGATAAGATCACGACGACTTCTTCACCTATTTTTGCTAGGAGATTCAAAAAGCGATTGCGCTCATCAGGATCGAGGCCAGCCGTTGGTTCATCGACGATCACCAATTTGGGCGCGCCGAGCAAGGCTTGCGCGATGCCAAAGCGTTGGCGCATACCACCAGAATAAGTACCCACGCCACGCTTACGCGCTTCCCACAGATTCGTCATCTGCAGCAAGGCCTCCACCATCTCTTTGCGTTCCGCGCGCTTGGTTAAACCTTTGAGCACAGCAAAATGGTTCAGCAAATCAACTGCACTCACTTTTGGATACACACCGAAATCCTGCGGCAAGTAACCCAACTGACGTCGCAATGCATCTTTATTCTGCAAGACATCGACACCATTAAAATGGATACTGCCGCTGTCTGGATCTTGCAATGTCGCGATGGTGCGCATCAAAGATGATTTACCCGCGCCGTTCGGCCCGAGCAAGCCAAACAAACCTTTCGGAATGTCCAAGCTAATTTGATTGATGGCATGTACGCCATTGGCATAAGTTTTATTGAGATTTTTAATGGATAACATGGCGATCACTCCTGGCTGAAATTGTCAAAAGAGGTTAGGCGATACTTCACGAAACCTCACTACCAGGTCATAGAATAGAAGAAGGCCATTTCGCAAGCCATGCGAATTATGTGAGTGGAAGTTTGTCGTGGTGAACGGTTGAAAATCGATTTGAACGGCAGGACGCCCACGACTTGATGGTAGCGCTTCAAACCATTTTAGGGTTTGGTGCATCCATCGCCTATCTATGCATCGAGGCGACACATTTACAATCGACATATGTTGAGGTATGGTATTCATTCCTGAATATTAGGAAACCACCATGTCGCAAATTCAATTCAACCCAAGTCAGACCGATTGGAATCTCATTCGTAGTTTTGTGGCGGTAGTCGAACAAGGCTCTTTAACCCGTGCGGCAACGACCATGGGACTGAGCCAGCCCACCTTATCGCGCCAGATCGCCGAGCTCGAAAAGACCGTCGGTGCGCCCCTATTTGAACGGGTCGCCCGCGGTCTGCAACTAACGGAAACCGGCGAAAACTTAGTCGAGCCAGCTCGCCACATGATGGCGGCGGCACGGAGCTTGGGAATCGCCGCAGCCTCGCACGATACTGACCTGCAAGGCACAGTACGCATTACCGCTACCGAGATAGTGGCGGCATTCGTGTTACCCGATCTAATACGGCAACTAGCGATACGGCACCCCGAAATACAAATCGAAGTGGTGGCCAGCAATCAAATCAGTAATTTGCTGGAGCGCGAAGCCGACATCGCCATTCGCATGGTACGTCCAACGCAAAGTGCCCTCATCGCCCGCCATTTAGGCAACTGGCCTATCGGCTTTTATGCGCACAAAGACTACCTCGCCAGTGTGACAGCAACGCCAACAACATCAGCAAAGCCAGAAGCAGCGAAGCCGTCGAGCAGCCTGCCTGCCGCAAGCACCTCGGTCGCCGCACCATCGATAGACCTCAATGCCTTGGCAAAGTACCGCTGGATAGGTTTAGATCAGTCAGACCAATTTATTGCCGGCTTTCGTGCAGCAGGAATTCATGTCGACAAAAGCTTTTTTGAGTTTCGCTCAGACAACCACTTGGTCAACTGGCAAGCCTTACTCAGTGGCGTCGGCGTCGGCATCGCCATGCGTTGGTTAGCGAAAAGAGAAAAGAATTTGATCGCCGTTTTACCAGAACAAAACATGCCAGACCTGCCGATATGGCTCACCAGCCATAGAGAGCTCAAAAGCAGTAAGCGCATTCGTAGCGTGTTTGATTTTTTGGCGACGGAACTCAAGAAGATGGCGGAATAAGGCGAACTAGGGAGTAACGATTGGATTAAGTAGTTTTTCAATTCAGGAAAATATTTCTATTAATAACATTATTAGCACTGCTGCAATTCACACTCGGTTTGTTACTACGTGAAATGGCAATGCACACATCGCAGAATTATTGCTTACGCCACTCTAGCGTATTTTTTGAAACCAAAATTAGCAGGCGTACCGGTTTGAGAGCCAGCAAAGGTGCCTGTTAATTCCACAGTTATCTATCTAATGAATAGTAAGCTTTTCCTCCTGCTAATGTGCTGCTTAATGAGTACAGCGACATTCGCGCAACACGCGCAACAATGGTCGACCGCCACTTCATCGAATCAAAGTACCGGTAGAGTCATCATAATCCGCTATGTTTCAAAATTTACCCCTAACTTCAATCGAACTAGTCAGCCTATTCGAATAATAATCGCATGGAAATATCAGTCGGAAAAAGGAATGCCATCGGTCGAAGAACGTGAACGAATGGATGCTATGGAAGATACCTTGCAGCCCAAATTGGAAAAGGATGGCTTTGCGACTTTAGCACTCGTATCAACTGGGGAGAATTTACGT
>CAUPNA010000006.1:0-54079 GCA_963512475.1 uncultured Undibacterium sp. | reverse complement strand
TAAAGTATAGGAAGCGCATTTTTTTGATGCTAGCTCAGATTGTCAGCCCGGATTGTTAGCTTGATTTAATCGACTTCAGGGCGATCCGAACGCATCCAAGTATAGGTTAGGCCGAATAATACGGAAGGTGCGGTTTTGCGTTTTACTAAAGAACTATTTTCATTTGCTGCACCCACGACGCTATCCAAGCGTAGCCCGCCAAATACACGGAAATTATTGGTATAGCTGTGTGAAATAAATGCAGACATACGCCATGAAATCAATCCCTGTTTGGCTTGATACGCGGCGCGATCAGGAAGTACTTGATCTGGTCGGACTTGATAAAAAGTTTCTGCGATTTGGCGATTGCCAACGACTGCCGATAGGCCGGTACTGTAGCGCCAGCCGCCAAAAGCACGGCGTTCAAATTCTATTTCTGGCTCGAGTGTGTAGCCTTTGTGTTTGAAGCTATTACTTAAATCAAATACGGCACGTAGTGGCAATTCAAAACGCCAACGACCATTCGCTTCTGGTTCACTCAGATTCCATTTAAAACGAGGGCCAAATTCAATCAAATTTCCTAGTCTTTCCATGCCACGGCGGGCAGCGACTTTATCTGAACTGGAACCAAGTGCGCCAGCAAATCCGATGTCGAATTCAAAACGTGGCGTCTTGATGGCACGGTAGCCAGTGTTGCCACGATCGACTCGAAAATGTTCGCCACGATATAAAAAATAAGGTACTGCCAGTACCCGATTCACGTAAGTATCTGACCCAGGATAGGCTTGCTGGCTCAAAGCAAATGCGGACGCACCAAATTCCCATAAAGGTAGTGGTTCGACATCCTTCACTAAAGGTGCTTGTGATGCTTTTGTAGATTGGTCGCCCATGTCTGTTGGTACGGTGACCAGTTCTTGCGCATTGCTCGGTAAAGTGAACAATCCGCCAGCAAGCAAGGCTAGCAATGACGTGGTATTTTTAATTGAGTTTTTGAACATTGATAGGCCTTTGAGAGCTTTAAAATGATAGAAATGTGAGCAGTGTAACGCAGCTAATTAAAAAAAGCTTTCGAAGAAAAAGTAAGCTTGAAAAGATCACGTACGATTTAATCTGAGTGCGCCATATTTAGATATTGCGCGATGCATGAACGTGACAGACTGACCCGCTCAACCGATGGTTGATGACTGCGCTCCTCAAAATTTGCACTGTCTTCATTTACGAAATTTTCTGTGTTTCCGTGTTTCTATGCCTCTGTGGGATAGCAAAACAAGTTTCTAATTTTCCTGTATTTTTCCGCGCAATGCTTTTTGTATTCCGTGATTACTTTTGCCATCGAGCCGCTTGCGTTGTGAACTACGCGTAGGCCGGGTTGCACGCCGGACTTTGGGTAGTGCCGCTGCTTTATCAATGATTTCCTGCAGGCGTTGCAATCCATCGTTGCGATTTTGTTCCTGACTGCGCGATTGCTGTGCTTTGAGAATGATCACGCCATCTTTGCTAATCCGTTGATCGCGCGAAGTGAGCAGACGTTCTTTGATCTCGTCAGCTAAGGATGAATGTGCAATGTCGAAACGCAAGTGAACTGCGCTGGAGACTTTATTCACGTTTTGACCGCCTGGGCCTTGTGCGCGAATCGCATTAAATTCGACTTCGTTCGGATTGATGATGTTCATAGAATGGTGCGAGCTCAGTTGAAAATTGAGAGAAGTGGACATGATAGCCGAGATCTTAGCGATCACAGAGATCTAAGCCATGATAGCGGCAACTAGCTTTGCTCATAATTCGAGGAGTTCTGATTCCTTTACTGCTAAGATCAGGAAAACCTGTTCGCTCATGAAGTATCTTTGGATTCGCCTTATGTCGATCAAGACTACATGGTGTGTTCTTGCGTCTTTGGCGTTCGTCGATTCGTGCGGTGAGCTCATTGGGAACAACAAAAACAAATTCACGTTCAGGCGCGAATCGAGATAGCCCGCAAAAAAGAAGCAATGCCCATTTCACAAATAAGACAAATCGCGGAAAAAAATGAGAGTGCAAACAAGATCGCGACTAGCCTTCAACAATTCGTTGATGAGGTCGAAAAATCCAGCCAAAACGCCATTGATTTCGCTCGTTTAACAATGAACGCTCAAGCAACAAGGAGCGGTCAGCAACGTGGCAAATTGCACTGTAAAGTAAATTGTGTTTTGACGGCGAATATCGTGCAGTGTGGTACACGTTAAAAGTTTGATTTACAAACCTATAAGTAAGCCCGAAAGATGCCACTAAGTTACTTTGATTTCTGTTGTAAAAAACCAGTTTTATTGTCTCGCCTGTTATAAGCAGGGGTTTTATTAGGGGAATGTGTTGACAGTGAGTAACTCACTTGGCAAAGTAGATTACATATGGATGCTTGCAGCATGACGTGTTATTTTGATTAGGTGATTTTTTGCAAAATTTCAACAGGATTAGGTTCGAACGAATTGGCCTTGCAGACATTTTGTGTGCCTTTCTGCTGTTGTTTTCTTCTTTTTCGATTGAGGCATCCACTTCTGAATTACGTTTCCAACGATTGTCTGCACTGGGAACCGATCAACTATCTACTTTGTCATTGCTGCAGGATAAACAAGGTTTTGTTTGGATAGGTACCAACAATGCTGGTTTGTATCGCTTTAATGGATACCAAAGTGATAAATACCAAAGCGATGCGAGCAATTTGGCGAGTTTGCCGCATGACCGTATCTCGGCGCTGTTTGAAGACAAGGATGGTCAAATTTGGGTTGGTACGCAAAATGGCTTGGCGCGGTTTAATCCAGAAACCAATAACTTCACGCGATTTGCCCCGAGTACCGGTGTCAACAATCAACGCATCATCAAGTCGATCGTCTCCGACGGTAAAGCTGGTTTCTGGCTGGCGACCTGGGGCGGCTTGCAACATTTTGATCCTGTCACCGGTAGTTTTACTTTGTATTCACATGATCCGGGTCGACCTGACAGTCTAGCCAGCAATGATTTGAATGCGATTGCGGTCGATCCACGTGGTGGCGTCTGGGCAGGCACTTGGCCTGCCGGGATTGACTATCTGGTACCTGGTTCAAAGAGCTTCCAGCATTATCGAATTGATGACGACAGCGCGCCAGATTCCAAATTAAATATTGTGCGTTCCATGTATTTGGATGCGAAAAAAAATTTGTGGATAGGTACAGAAAATGGTGTGGTGCTGTGGCAAAGTGAAAGTGACTGGTCAAGTCGACGCCGTCTAGATACGCCCGCTAGTCGTGTCAATAATATCTACGCTGACCGATATGGCGTGGTGTGGGCTGCGACTTTATCTGCCGGATTGCTGCGTTGGAATACTGACACCAAACAATTTACACAATTTGTGAAGCAAGCGATTGACCCCTACAGTCTGCCTTCAGATGATGTGCGGGCGATTTTGCATGATCGTGGCGGTATGTTGTGGGTGGCCACCTTAACCGACGGTATTGCAATGACGAATCTGAATAGTCGAGGCTTTCGGCGCATTATTCCATTTGATGCCGACGCCCAAAATCCCAGGCCGAATAATTCTATAGGGCGCATCGTTGGCGCACCGGACGGAAAATTATGGTTGGCGAATAATAGTGGACTGGCTTTATTTGATCCGAGCAACGGGACTGTACTCAAGCAGTTTCGCGCGGACAAAAAACGTCCCAATGCGCTGAGCAATGATTTGGTCTACAGCTTGCACCAGCAAGTAAACGGGCCATTATGGGTAGGCACTTCAGTCGGTTTGAATCGGCTAGACTCTCCCGATGGGGTGTTTACAGTGATGCATTTTGGGAGCATCGCCGATGATTACATTAATGTGATTGCCGCTGGTGATGCGGGGATTTTGTGGTTAGGAACCGGTAATAGTTTAATTCGCTATGACATAGTCACAGGTGCGCACCGTAAGTTCATTTCTGACCCGACTGATCCCGATAGCCGCAGCGCCAAGGGAACAACCACCATCTTGCAAGACAGTCGTGGTCGCTTGTGGGCGGGCTCTGAATGGGTTGGTGGCGGCCTTGATTTGCTGGATCAAAAGACGGGTAAGTTTCGACATTTTCGACATGATCCTAAGAACCCTACCAGTATTAGTGCGGATAATATTTCCTCCATACACGAAGACGCTAAAGGTCGCATTTGGGTTGGTGCGGTGAATGGTTTAAATCATGTGATCACTGATCAGGATGGCAGCATACGATTTCAACATTTTTCTGCAAGAGACAGCGTAGGCCCAGCAAAAATTGTGGCGATAGAAAGTGACTTGCAGGGCAAGCTCTGGCTCAGTACCGTCAATGGTTTGATTCGTTTTGATCCTGATGCAGCGAAGCTTGAAACATATATCGCCAGTGATGGTTTGTCGGATAATTTTTCTGGTGCGTCTTTTCGTGATGGCAAGGGTATCTTGTACTTTGGTGGTACGAAAGGTATGAGCGCAGTGTATCCGGAGTTAGTGCAGCGTTTTTCCACACTGCCACAGATTGCGATTACCGATATCAGTGTATTTAATCGTTCGCTCAAGTCTGGAAAAGCTTCCTCGGGTGTGAATTTAACGGGTTCTATCACCGCACCAAAATCATTACGCATAGAGCAACAGGAATCGGTGTTTTCTTTGGAATTCGCTGCCTTGCATTTTACTAATCCCACACTGAATCGGTACGCTTACCGTCTCGAAGGATTTGATCGAGATTGGGTAGAAGTCGATGCAGAACACCGCAACGCAACTTATACCAATCTGAATCCCGGTGATTATGTTTTTCAAGTCAAAGCAAGCAACGATACTGGCCTATGGGGCGAAAATATCGCCAGTGTGAAGATCGCGATTCCGCCTAAGTATTGGCAAACTATTTGGTTTCGCTGGCTTGTCTTTTTTCTGACGGTGGGATTGTTGTTTGGTGTTTATCGCTGGCGGGTGGCGCATTTGACCCGTGATCAACTGCGCTTAGAAGGATTGGTGGCGGTGCGTTTGCAAGAGCTGATTGCGCAACAACAAGTCAACCGCGACAGCGCACAGCGTATGCAAGCGATCTTGCAAAATGCGGCAGATGCGATTTTGACGACAGACAAGAACTGGACCATAGAATCGTGTAATCGCGCTGGCCTGCAGTTATTCGGCTGGAATGAAACTGAAATCAAAGGAGTCTCGTTTATCAAGCTGTGCAATGAAGACGTGACGCCGCTCTTGTTGCAGCACACAGGCAGCTCTGATTTCCTAGAAAAAGGACATAGTGAGATGGAGGTGCAGCAAGTCCGCGCGGACGGCACACCATTTTCTGCGGAGTTATCACTGAGTGGTTTTGCCGATGCGGGCGAAAGAAAATTTATTTTAATCGTACGTGATATTACTGAACAAAAACGCGTCGAGCGCATGAAAACACAGTTCGTTTCGACCGTGAGTCATGAACTGCGTACACCGCTCACCGCAATTCGCGGTAGCCTTGGTTTGATGGTGGGAGGCGTGACCGGTGAATTACCAGCGGCGGCTGCCAAGCTTGGACAAATCGCACTCAATAATGCAGAACGATTAGCACGCCTCATTAATGATCTACTCGACATGCAAAAAATTGAAGCGAATATGATGGATTTTAATTTTCAGCGTTTGCCATTATCGGGACTGATTGCAGATGTGTTGGAATCGAATCAGGCTTTTGCGCAGAAACTGGGCGTCTCTCTGCTGTTAGATAGCGAGATACCTAGTCTCGCTTTAAGGATAGATGCCGATCGTTTTGCGCAGGTGATGGCAAATCTGATGTCGAATGCCTGCAAGTATTCACCTGAAGGTGGCATGGTCAAATTACGGCTTATCCAACTTGATAATGACTATGTCAAAATTCAGGTCGAAGATCGCGGCCCTGGCATTTCTGCGAGTTTTTTTGATCGTATTTTTCAGAAATTCTCCCAGGCGGATGCCTCGGATACGCGCGCAAAAGATGGTACCGGCCTAGGCTTAACTATCGCCAAAGAAATGGTTGAAAAAATGGACGGGAATATCGGCTTTTATGCCAACCCGCTCGGTGGCGCGATATTTTTTGTTGAGTTTCCATCCTATCCACTCTAGTTGGAAAAGAGTGTTAAAAAAGATTTGGGTAAATTGTCCTACTTACGCCCAATCAAATCCCACTTGTTGCCATACAAGTCCAAAAATACCACCACAGTGCCATAGACTTCCTCACGCGGTTTTTCGGTGAAAGTCACGCCATGCGATTGAAGATGCGCGTGGGTTTCCCAAAAATCCTCAGTTTCTAAAAATAGAAATACCCGCCCGCCCGTCTGGTCACCAACATGTGCTAGTTGCTCAGGTGTAGAGGCTTTGGCTAGCAATAGTTTCGCACCTGTCGATCCGGCTGGTGCGACTACCAACCAGCGTTTATCAGGACTGATTTGCCGATCTTCGAGGAGTTCGAAGCGCAGCACTGTGGTGAAATATGCTAAGGCTTCGTCGTAGTCACGGACTAGGAAGCTGATGTTGGCTATGCTTGTTTTGCTGGTCATGGTCGTTGATTAAGATTGTTGTAGTTAAAATTTATGTGTCGCTAGATTACTGAAAAACAAGAAGCCCATAGTCTTCGAGCAAGAAGGTAATGGTCATTAAGTGCAGTGTTCAAAATTGTAGGGCGGGTGAAACCCGCGCCGCCAAGCCAAGAAGCACCCGAACAGCGCGGGTTTCACCCGCCCTACGAATTGCTGATACTGCCTTGCTTAAATTGTTCTGTACAAAAAAAATTAAGCTAATTGTACAGAGCTAATGACATCAACTCACTCACTAACCTGAATCACAATCTTGCCACGCGTTCTACCCGATTCACTTTTAGCATGCGCCGCGGCGATATCTTTGAGTGCATACACGCTGTCGATAATGATCTGGATTTTACCTGCATCTATCAATTCAGCCAAAGCTTGTAATTGCGTGGCACTGGGTTGTACGAAGCAAAACAGAGGCGTGGCACCGACTAGTGCTGCAGCTTCCTCAGAGGGTTGTGAAATGATTGATACTAAACGACCGCCGCGTTTTAAAGTTTGCCAAGACTTGTCCAGTATCTCGCCGCCCATGGTGTCGAACACCACATCGATATCACGTAAAGTAGAGAAGTCTTGTTGCGTGTAGTCGATGACTTCATCCGCACCCAAGGCTTTGACCAGTTCCACGTTTTTTGTCGAAGTCGTCGTGATCACATAGGCACCGCGCAGTTTGGCTAATTGAATCGCGAAAGTGCCAACACCGCCAGCGCCAGCATGAATTAAAACGCGTTCGCCTGCTTGTATATTCGCGCCTTCATATAAAGACTGCCAGGCAGTTAAGGCGACCAGCGGCACAGCTGCAGCTTCTTGCCAATTGATGCTGGCGGGTTTGGCGGCGATCTCATTGGCGCGTACAGCGATATATTGCGCATAAGCGCCATCGCGTCCTATGTCGGGACGCGCATAGACGGCAGCGCCCACGTTCCAGTTGCTGACATCGCTACCGACCGCGACGATTTCACCTGCAAAATCCCAGCCCAATGTCAGTGGGAAAGTATGCGGAATAAAATCTTTCAAATAGCCTTCACGTACTTTCCAATCAACCGGGTTGATACTACTTGCATGGATTTTGACCAAGACCTCGTCGGCCTCGATGACAGGCATAGGTGCGTCTTCATACGACAAGACTTCGGCATTGCCATATTGGTGAATACGGACGGCTTTTTGTGTGTTTTGCGCAGTTTGTTCCACAGTGTTTTGCATAATGTTTTCCTTTAGGGACTAAATATTCATTTTTGAAAAAGTGAAGATCAATTCACGATGAAAACAGTCTACGCCTGATTTTTTGTTTGATAAATGAGCTGTAATTCACATTATTTGTTACACTGAGTAATTAATGTTTGAGTCTCGAAGAGATAATAGAGTTGCTTATGGTACGCATTACCCGTGATTTTGATCCCGTACAACTAGGTTCGATCGAGCTATTCTGCAAAGCTGCCGAGCTTGGTAGTTTTACTTTGGCGGCGCAGACTTTGGGCTTAACACCAGCTGCCGTGAGTCGTTCTATCGCGCGTCTCGAAGCGCGTTTGCAAGTTAAGCTATTTGCACGCACGACGAGACAGATTCGGCTCACTAATGAAGGTCAACTGTATTACGAACAATGCACACAAGCACTTACCCAAATACGCGAAACTGAGCGCACCTTGAGTGGGAAGCATAGTGATCCCAGCGGCATCTTGCGCATCAGCGCGCCGACCACATATAGCCATCATCGTTTGCTGCCCATCATGCCGCGTTTTTTTGAACGTTATCCACGCATTAAGATCGAGTTTAATATTTCTAACCGCAATATCGACTTTGTTGAAGACGGCTATGACATCGCGATTCGTCTAGGTACTCCAGAAGATTCTCGTTTGGTGGCGCGCAAATTGGAGGACGCGAAACGGGGCATTTTCGTATCGCCTGCTTATCTGGCACAGTATGGGACACCACAGACGCCGGAAGATCTGCAGCAGCATCGTTGCCTGCAATTTTTATTGCCCAGTACGGGACGTCCTTTCCCATGGTTGGTGACTATCAACGGCCAAGAACAAGAATACGCGTTCACATCTAGTATCAGCGTGACCGACGATGTCTTAGGCTGCGTCAGCCTGGCGAAAAGTGGTGGTGGGATTTGTCAGAGTTTTCAATACATCGTGGAAGAAGATGTGCGACAAGGGCGCTTAGTCGAAATCTTGCAAGACTACACGCATGGACAAACTCGATCGTATTCTATGTTGTATCCACAAAATCGCTTGATGTCAGCCACCGTGCGTGCTTTTGTGGATTTTGTATTGCAAGAGATTTCACTTAAAAGTAAATAACGAAGAGTGCACCGCTAACTGGGAATATACGCGGCACAGTTGGTAGGTACTGAAGTTGAAATTGTGGATGAATCTACGACGGGAATCACCCGCCAAGAATCTCAATTACCATTGACGGAAAACGATACATACCTTGCTCGCATCTATCATAGCAAATTCTTTTGCGCCCCATGGACGCAATTGCACGGTAGGCAAATTAGGATGCAAAAGTTCCGGTGCGCGCGCCGCGATTT
Source organism: uncultured Undibacterium sp. (assembly GCA_963512475.1). GTDB lineage: Bacteria > Pseudomonadota > Gammaproteobacteria > Burkholderiales > Burkholderiaceae_D > Undibacterium. Next base: position 45,039 of record CAUPNA010000006.1, on the reverse strand, counting down.
CTGCATGAATCTCATCAATATTATCAATCTCGATAGCGATCTCCGGCCTATCTAAGGCCGCCAGTTTTGCATCCTCCATCAAATAGACTTTCACTTGGTCGCGGCCTAAGACAGAAATGCTACTGTCTTGATGCAATAGTTCAAAGCCAAGGCCACGGATGAATAGATCTAAGCCAATTTGGATATCGGCATAAAAGAGCTTGGGGATTAAGCTGAGCATCATTTTGGTGTTCCTTTAATTGAGCTATTTGAGATTTAGGTCGGTATGTGAATACTGAAGTAGCTGAAGTAGCGCGTGTCATGCATAAGCTACGACTGAGCGTTTGCGTATTAAGTCTAGGTTAATTTTGCCTCCCGAAACCCAGAAGGCGATAAACCGGTCACTCGCAAAAACTCTTTATTAAAATTAGACTTACTACTAAATCCCGACTCCTGCATGACCTCAATGACAGTCATCTCAGGTGCTTCGATCAAGAGGCGTTGGGCTTCATGGATGCGTTGGTCATTGAGGTAGACCGAAAAACTCTTGCCGTAAATCTGATTGATCGCATTCGATAACTGGCGTGCCGGCACTTGTAGTTTTTTTGCGGCTTGCGGTAGCGTGATGCCGAATTCTTGTTTGTGCAGTTGTTCGGTTTTGACCAGATTTTCCCAACGCTGAAACAGTGCTTGCGCCACATCGGGGGCGATGGCTGGTGCCGTGACTTGTAGCGTCTGTTCGCCAAATTGGTACATCCATTCTAGCCAGTCGCTGCGTTTGAGGGCGGCTAACATGATGCTGATATTGATGGAGAAGAAAGCGATGCTAGCGACCAATAGGGAAAGAGAATCGCGTAAAGCGACACCCGTTTGCATTTCCAGACTGACCGCGATTTCTAGCAGGATGTTAACTAGCGCCAGTAACATCAGACTCATTAACCAGCGATAAGCCGGCACCGCGTAGCCTCCGAGGTGAGCGAGTGCTTGCTGGCCCGATCGCATTTGTAGTGCGATCAGAGTGGTGTAGGTGATGAAGCTGGCAAGGATGGCGACATCGATCAAAGCTCTTAGTGGTTTGACTTGGCTAAGTAGGATGAAGATCATGGCACCGAGGCCGAAGTGCCAAAGATCCCTTTTTAAGAATCGGGAATCTTGTCGGCGCACACACAAGAAATACACATAGAGGCAAGGGCCAAGCAACATCGCGAGTAGGGGGCGGGTGAAAGCAAAAACCGCCGTGTGTCCGTTAAGTATGGCAGCGAGCGCAATACTTTGATGGGCGTATAGCAGGCAATTTAAACCCAAGAGTCGTTTTGGGATGGGGCGCATGGCGCTCATGGCGAGCAATTGAGCTGCTAATAACAGGCACAAGACGGCGTTGGCAATTTGTAGGTGGCTGATGATGGATGGCATGTTTGTCATCATAAACGATGTTGCAGCGTTGATTCAAACAATGCTTGGGTGAAAGGTCGTTTTCTTGGAGCTCATGGAATTTCGTATCTATTTTGTAAAAGTGGGGAGAAATGAGTATTTAAATGTCCTCAAATAGGTTTCGCCCGTCCTTCATCGCGTTTTAGGTCGAAAATTTGATTTTGCGCGATGACACTGAAGTCCTTTCCAGCTCAAAAGGATTTCATGATGTTTTCTGAATTGATAGTTTCCACTCGTTTCCTTGTTGCGTCTAGCTTGCTAATGTCTTTATTGGTGCCCCCTGCCCAGGCAGACAGTTTACTGATTAAGCAGGTTCGCATTATTAATAGTGTGAGCGACGATCAAGCTAAAGTCTCCAAAGTCACCGACGTGTTAATCCGTGATGGCAAGATTCAGGCGATCGCCGCAAACTTGAGTAGGCATGCAAGTAAAGCGACCGTTCAGATTGATGGGCGTGGGCGCTTCTTGATCCCTGGTCTGATCGATAGTCATGTGCATCTCGATGGCGTGCCGGGTTATGCCGGCGATGATCCAAAAGATGCCGCAATGTTGCAAGAGGCTAGAGTACAGATGCCACGTAGTTACGCCTACTTTGGCTTTACGACCGTATTAGATCTGACCGGCGATGCCGACTTCGTCGCGAAATGGAATGCACAGCCCACTGGGCCGCAGGCACATTTTTGTATGCCCGTCACAATACCCAACGGCTATCCAGCTTCGTGGATGGATAAGGATTTGCAGTTTCAAGTACCTGCAACTAAGTATATGTTGTTCGATCCTGCGCAGCCGAATGTTTATCCAGCCAACTTCAAAACCGATGATCACACCCCGCAAGCCGTGGTGAATGCAGCGAAACAAGATGGTGCCAATTGCATCAAGGTGTTTTACGAAACGGGGTTTGGTCCGAAAAAAAATCTGCCTGTGCCATCGGTTGCATTGATACAGGAAGTCGTTAAACAAGCTAAGAGCCTGAATATGTCAGTGTATTTACATGGCAATTCTCAGGCCTCTTACGAGTTTGCCTTAAAAGCAGGTATTACGACTTTGGTGCATGGCATGTGGCATGAAGCCAAAAACGTAGAACAATTTGCCAATCAAGCTAGACTCAAACAGATTGCAGATGAGATTACCAAAGCAGGTATTTCTGTGCAGCCGACGATGCAAGTTTTGTACGGCGAACATGAAGCATTAAATCCTGACTTCTTTAAAAATCCACTGGTGGCGCAGGCGATTCCGCAGCGATTGATGGCGTGGTATCAAACCGAAGCCGGGCAATGGATGAAAAATATTCTGGCGGCAGACTTTGAGCCTGCGACAAAAACGCCAGCGGAGTTATACCAAACAGTAAAAACCATGTATCAAAAACCGCTTTCCACGGTACGCCGTATGACTGCTGCATTACATAAAAATGGTGCGCAATTATTGTTTGGAAGTGATACCCCTAGTGGCCCGTTTTATACACAATTCCCCGGCATCAATGGACGTTGGGAAATGGACAGATGGCTGGAAACAGGCATGAGTTTGCCTGAATTATTTACTGCGCTAACGATGAAAAATGCCCGCGCAATGGGTTTGGAAAAAAACATAGGCAGTGTAGAAGTCGGCAAACAAGCAGACCTGTTATTACTGTCGGCCAATCCGCTACTGGATGTGCGGGCGTACGATACGATAGAGCAGGTCATCCTACGTGGAAGAGAGCATCAGCGCTCGGCTCTGTCGGCGCAGTCATACTAAGGCGATTGAATAACTGAGCGAAGTTCTAACATTATTGTCCGGAATAGAAACTTTGTCCGACTACAAGAATGTTAGAACCAAGCGCGCTGTTCTGTTGACTTTTTGTAGACTTAATTTCCCCATTCAATGTACTCAATACCTGCTTGAATTTGCCCAATAATTTGCGCTTGATTTTCTGCACTTTCGCTGAAACTGACGAGCACATCAGCACGAGAAAATGAGCCGCTACTTAACTTATTGTTCCAATAATTGAAACCACCAACATCCGGTGCGCGATGCAAGACGTTTTGATACAGTGTCGTTATAAATGCAGCGTCAGTTGGAAAGCTGCCATACATTGAGCGGAACTCGTCAGAACGATAAAATTCCGCAGCGACTTTCGTCAGGTTCATGCCATCATCTAATTTCTCGATCCAGTAGCCTAATCCTTTTAAATCCGGCTCGCGATTAAACGCAGCTTGATATAAACGATAAGCTTGGCCAGCGGCACCATCAAGATCAAACGCTAAAGCGTAATCATCAAAGAGCAAACGTTCTACTTGCGATACGCTATCAACACCATCGTCGCCCAATTTATCTTTGATGACAAAGTTGTTCAGGCTGCCGCTAATGGAATACTCGTCGATTTTTCCCGACATGATGAGAAAATCCAGACCGTTACCGCCGTTAATGTAGTCATTGCCAGCATTATTTTCTATCGTGTCGCTGCCGGCATAGCCATTGATATTATCGTCGCCTGTACTACCACGCAGATAATCACTTGCATTGGTACCATAGACGTTCAATCCAGCGACTGTACTGGCTTGCAAGCCAATCACATAGTCAGTGGCCGAGTAGGAGAGATTGGTGACACGTAGATAGAAATCGCCTTGCGAATAGCCACCAGTGTAATTAAAAGCGATGCGACCATCGGTATCGATATTGGCAAAGCTGGTGTCAACGCCACTTAATGGAACGCCGTAGCTATCGGTGATAACAAGCTTAATGCCGCTGTACGTGGCGCGCCAGTCATTGCTGTTGCTATAGTTATTCGTCGCATCGGTCGACACAAGAATAGAATAATTGCCTGGGCCATCGAGATTTAATTGATACCAGTCAGTCTGATCATTCGCAGACAATTTGCCGAACGACACCATGCCACGTTGCACCTGAAAAGTAGAACTGAGGCCAGTAGAATCAAAGCCCTTGGTTCTCTCGTCGAAATAACTGCCGTCACCATCTATGTATGCCATATAAAACTCCACTCGTTCCGAGATTTTGAATTTATATTGGGTGTCACGACGGTCTGTGCTTACCCAATTTTTAAATGTCCAACTATTCACTTTAAATCTGAGAGCAAACTTAAACTTAGCTCCTGTCGCCTAAACGTCTGTAGATCGATGCGCGATGACAGCTTTGTTAAAAATGTTTAAATTCCTAGATTTTTGTAAGCTAGCTTGAATTAGCTGGAACCTGCGTAGGAGAACTGGCAATGGGACTCCCTAGGGTGTTCCTTGTTCGAAATGACGTAGTTTCGCGCAAGAAAGTTCCGATTCCGTGCGCTCATTACTTTGAAATCTTGAATAAAAGCTTTAACTCGGCAATACTGTGGGACTATTTTTGAACCTAGCTTATTCAATTGGCGACACCAAAAGTCAAAAATCACTCGTAGCCCAATTTTCCTTGCGCTCTTTTTTGCGCTTTTCATTCGGATTATGCAAACCATGTCTAAAGCCCACTCACTATTCAGGCAAAAAATGAAGAACATCCTTGTCGTGCCCCTGCTTTTTTGTACTTGTTCTGCCATTGCTCAAGAAACACTTTGTGTCATTAAGGTTTCTGGCACTGAAAATACAGTAAACATGAAAGCGACTCAAGATCCTTATGCTTTGAGTACGCTTAATCTGGAAGGCGGCTTTCGGTTTAGCGGTCAAGTTTTGCAAGATGCTGTAACTAAGCAAAGTAAATTAAAGACATTCACCTATCACGAATCCAAAGATCGTTATGTTCTGATCCATGCGAGTGAAAATATGCTAGACACAGCTATCTGTACAAGCCCAAAAAAATCGACGCAAGAATTTGGCTTGCAACGCGTGTATTCACATAAATATGAACGCGAGTTGAGCTTCAGCTGCAAAACTATTTGTTCAGCAGGAGTACAACAATGAATCGCACTCTTTCTTCATTTAGACAACTTTCCTTAGCACTCATTTGCAGCACGGCGTTGATCTTCAATGCATATGCGCAAAAACAAGATGTGCGTATGCTGTTTGTCGGCGATATCATGCTCGATGAATTACCCGGAAAAGTCATCGCACAAGGAAAAAATCCATTCGCGGCTTTTCAAAAACAATTCAAACAGGCAGATCTGAGTTTTGGTAATTTGGAGTGTGTGGTTGGATTGAATGGTAAAAAGGAAGATAAGCCTTTTACCTTTTTGGCTCACCCACGGGTTCTCAAAACTGTGAAAGCACATTTCTCGGCTGTGTCTTTAGCCAATAATCATAGTGGTGATTATGGTCCAAAAGCCTTTGAGACGATGTTGGGCTTATTGGAGAAGGAAAAAATTCCTTACTTCGGTGGTGGGCGTGATTTGCGCTCTGCACACGCACCCTATCTGGTCGAAAAGAATGGGCACAAAATTGCTATTTTAGGTTACGACAATTTCTTTCCGCGTAGTTTTGAAGCCTTAGAAGATAGACCTGGTGTGGCGTGGGCTGATGCCGATCAAGTGGCTTTTGATATTCGCCATGCGAGAGAAAAACTCGGTGCCGATATCGTCATTACCTATCCACATTGGGGCTGGGAACACGAGCCGCAGGCCTCAAAACATCAAGAAGAATTAGCGCGCATTATGATAGATGCGGGTGCCGATGCCGTCGTCGGCGGACATCCTCATGTGACGCAAAATATCGATATTTACAAAGGTAAGCCGATTTTTTATAGCTTGGGTAACTTTGTATTTAACGGATTTGATACCGAAGAGTCACAAACGGGTTGGGCCTTGGAATTAGTCTTTGATGCCAACAAAAAAGTCACTTGGACCATTCATGTCGCCAAACTCGATAAAAATGGTATTCCAAAATATGCGGGTGTTTTGGCAAAAAAGGAGATCGATAAAATCCTTAAGTAATATTGGGCGATCTTGATGAATATTTGTAAGGTTTTTGAGGGATTTATCTGAGTACTTGAGGATTAAGATCTGGTGTTGTGTTTGATGACAACACGCTGTTTTCAATTTGTCGCATACAAAGTGCCAGATCTGAAGTGCTCAGTTCAACCACCGTATTGGCATTGATAAAAAACGCCAATAATTCACAGGGCAAGGCTTGGTTTCGTAGTAAGGTATGCCATCGTAGCGCTTAATCTCCCGCCATCATTCAGTTTCCCACGAAAGAAGACCCTATGAATGCTCGACTCATCGCTTATCCTATTGCCTATCTCATAGGTGCTATGTTTTCCGGCGCTGTAATGGCCGATGACTTGTTTGATTACTATAAGCGTCTGCATGCCAATCCAGAATTGTCGCATTTTGAAATCAATACATCTGCGAACTTAGCTGCAGAGTTGCGTAAAGCTGGCTATCAAGTGACAGAGCGAGTTGGAAAATATGCTGACGGCAGTCGTGCCTATGGCGTCGTGGCTGTATTAGAAAATGGTCCTGGACCGCGCTTACTGATACGCGCCGACATGGATGCATTACCGATCGTGGAAGAAACCGGTTTGCCTTACGCCAGCAAAGTGAAGGCCAAGAATCTTGCTGGGCAAGAAGTCGGTGTCATGCATGCTTGTGGTCATGATGTTCATGTGACGACTTTGCTTGGCACTGCGCGTGAACTGGCAGCCCGTCGTAAAGAATGGCACGGCACTGCGGTGCTGGTGGGGCAGCCATCCGAAGAAACTTTAGATGGTGCGCAAGCATTGTTGCGTGATGGACTGTATCAACGCTTCGGTCGCCCCGATATGGCACTTGCCATGCACGATTCTCCTGGACTGGCGACAGGTCAGGTCGGTGTCTTTTCTGGTGCGACTCATGCGGCAGTGACCTCAATCGATGTGACTATCCGCGGTATTGGCGGACACGGTGCCGCACCGCATCGCGGTAAAGATCCCATCATGATGGCAGCCCAATTTATCAACCAGATACAAACGATTGTTAGCCGCAATCAAGATCCAATGAATTCCGCTGTCGTTACTGTCGGCAGTATCCACGGAGGAACCAAACGCAATATTATTCCCGACGAGGTTAAACTTGAACTGACAACCCGGGCGAGTAGCGACGCTGCCATGAAAATCATCGTAGACGGCATACATCGTGCAGCTGAAGGTGTCGCTGTCAGTAATGGCCTGGCAGAAGACCGCAAACCTATCGTCAAAATCATCGAATCTGAAACAGGACCCAGCAATATCAATAATGCCGTGCTGGCAGCTCGCGTCAAAAAAGCGATTTCTGGTGCACTTGGTGCCGACAAAGTTACCGATGGTTTTGGCATTATGGGCAGCGAAGATTTCGCCCAATACAGTTTGCCGCCTGAACGCCCGATTCCAACGGTACTGTTTATTTTGGGTGTGATTGATCCAGAACTATTGGCCAAAGCTAGTGCAGGCAAAGCCTACGTCCCCGGCACCCACACCAGCAAGTTTGCACCGATGGCCGAACCTGCTTTAAAAGTGGGCGTGAAAGCCATGACTGCGGCAGCGATAGATTTGTTGCAGAAATAAGGGCGTGAGCTAGAGGATGGCGACGTGAATGTGGTGAGTATTTTGATGGCGCCAATTTGGATGTTCTGATTAAAGTAGCTTGTTGAAATAAAGCGAAGTGTGGAAGAAAATTTTCTCGTCAGATGCTACGCGCTTACTATTGCAGCTAAATCGATGTCTTATTCTCGCTTGCCAGAAAATTTGCCACGACCAAATTTAGCTAAATACCAGGTGCCACTAACGGCACCTGTTTTAGCTTGAATTTTTCCATCAAAACTGGCGGTGCCTGCCAATCCTTTCCCTAATAGTTGAATGATGCCATCGGAAGTAATTTTTCCGGTGATGGAGAAATTGCTACGGGCAGTTCTTGACGTCCCTGATCCAAGTACATTGCCAGATTTATCCAAGTTGAAGTAAAAGCTCCCCGTGTCATCACCATCATAAGTGCCGTAATATTCTCCTGAAATTTCGTATTGGCCGCGATCCTTATCGCTTATATCCGCGGCCATTTCTTTGGCGATTAATTTGGCCTGATCTCTGAAGTTGATCGCTTTGGATGGTTCAGCTTGCGGGGGCGCGAGATGGTCAATTACCTGGCGATTGTCATTGTTTGGTAATGCAGCTGTTAGCTCCAGCGGTTTCTCTGACTTGGCTATTGTTTTTTGATTTGGAATGAGCGTGGCCAATTTGGGTGTTTGAGCCTGCTCCAGCGTGGCGCTTTTTCGCTGGGATTTTGCAGTTGCAAGATCTTTTTGACCAGAATCGATAATAAAGACCATGAACTTTGTTGGGGCAGAGGGCCTTAGATTATGCAGGGACATACGGTCGTGCATCAGCATTGCTAGTGCTAATGCATGCAATAGAAAGATAATGAGGAAAGACCAAAATTCTTGATGATTTTGGCGAAACATGAATGTCGATGTGTTGATGCTTCTGACATGAGCTTGCACTTTAGCTGCCTTATTATGTAAGTGTGCGATCAATTTTACACATGCCTGGCGCATTTATTTTGTTGTGTTAGTTTGACCTGCGCTGCAGGACGATATTCAACGTGAATTAGCTGTTTGAAGCGAGTCCCACTCGTAAGCACTTTCTACGCGATCTGCGACTTGATTAATCAGCGACATGCCACTGTCACTATTGGTCATCACCACTAAACCATAGCCTTTTCGGATATGCCCAATCGCCCAGGCGCGGTAGCCCCAATTGGCCCCGCTATGGGAAAAATACCATCCATTGTTGCGTTGACTGATAGACCAGCCTATGCCAAATCGACCCACGCTGACTGGCGTAATCATCTCGCGTGCCGACTTTTGAGTAAGTAGGCTCTCATCTTTTCCTAGCAATGCATTTTGCATAGCGATGATCACTTTCGCTAAGTCACTCGGCGTCGTCCACAAACCAGAGGTTGCGAGTTCAGGATAAACATGCCAGGGGGCTGCAAACCGCTGTCCCGCTTCATCGTGAGCAAGTGCGGCGTTCGGATTGTCTTCCAGTTTTTTTGCTTGCACAAAGCTGCTGTCATTCATCGCAAGTGGCGTGAGCATGGTCGCCTGCATTAAATCGGCGAAGGGGCGCCCGCTCACATCACTCATCGCCAATTGCATATAGGTCACGCCGCCGCCGGAGTATTTTGAAACTTGGTATGGAGCTTGTGTGAAGAAGATTTTCCCTACATTCGATGGTGGTTTGCCCTCTAAAATTTCCTCTGTCGTTGGCAGCTTCGCGTCTGGTTCGTATCCAGGGAAACCGAAACCATCCGCGGCACCTGAGGTGTGACTAAAAAGGGCGCGTGGTGTAATCACCTGATTTGGAAAAGCGGGGTTTGCAGGGATACGCAAGGATTTGAAATACGTATTGACGTCAGTATCGAGATTGAGTTTGCCTTCTTGAACCAAGCGCATGGCCGCCATTGCGGTAATTGGTTTGCTAATTGACGCGGATTGAAAGCGGGTTTGCAAATTCAAAGCCCTGCCACTTTGCGCATCGCTCACGCCATAGGTCTTGGCCCAATGCAGTTTAAAATCTTTGATCACCGCGATACTCATACCGGGCACGTGGAATTTCTCCATCAGTTGCGCCAGGCTTAGTTTGTCAAGCTCATTCTCGCCATTTTTTTGGGGTGATTCTATTGCATTGATCATTGCCTTTACGTCTTCTTGCGCAAATATCGGATCGCTGTGCAAAGCGAAGATGAACAGCATGCTCAGAGATAAAAGAGATTGTGCTGGTCTAGAGAAGAAAGTCGGTAATGGCATAGAGAAAATCCTTTTGATTATTGGGAAGTCAGGAGGCGATTATAAATCCGAATCGCAAATTGAATGTCAGACCGAACTCGCTGATATTTGGTTTCCGATAGTTTGGCACCTGTGGGCGTATTTACTGACAACACGTTCAGTCAAACCTAAACTGGGTGGGCACCTTGATTTTTCACTGGCGACATAGCCTTGGCTAATGATGAACTTCTCAACCTGAGCTGACGTATCGCCAATTTTGAAACCCAGTGTCTCCATCGTTTTTATACTGGTTTGTGTTTGACTAGCCGCGTTGAATGAGGCGAGTGCAAGGAAGGCAAAGAAAATAAGTCTTGGTTTGATCATTCTTTACCCAATCGAAAATACGGTGCCAAATTAGATGTCCTTAACTAATTGGTGCAAGTTTTAATCATCCTATTCAATGACACCGTTTGACGCGAAGTGCCAAATAATTAATGACATGATGAGTTCTACTTTTTACTGGATCTAAGTAGTCGTTAAGCAGCAGGAGTCCATAAACTGAGGTTCGCAGAGGATATGATCGCTCGTTGCGTTCTGCGCCTGATGTGGATACTGCGGATATATTGGTAGATTTTCGGAAAGCTATTAGGTGTCTTTTTATGAGAGTGCTTTGGAGGCAGACGTTACCATGTACATTCTACTTTTCTTTGACCGCGATGCCTCTCGTTTTTAAAAGCCAATAGAGACTGTCAATTCTAGATGCCTGCTTGCGAGGCTTGTCAAAGTAAATGACTCAGTGCTACACTTGCAACATGCTACTATAGTAGCTCCCGTTCTATAAATAAAGATGATCAGCTTGCGCTGTAAGGTGGGTGAATAAGACCCTATCTTTTTTGCCTCTGCAAGCTAAGTAACCAAAGCAGAGAGCGTGTGAAATGAAGCCTCTGCTTGCCGAGCCATCTTCAACCGTCAGGAAGTATACGTGTCCAATCAAAGAATTTACGGCTATGACATAGCGCGAGCTCTGGCTATTTTTGGCATGGTGATTGTGAATTTTAAAACGGTCATGCACACCAACAAAAGTGAAGATGTATGGTGGATGTCCATTTTTAATCTTCTGGATGGACGGGCATCTGCAATTTTTGTCATCCTCGCTGGAGTGGGTATCACACTAGTGACGAATGCAGCGCGACTATCGAATGATAATGTTCGCTTACATCAGGCCAAAGTTCACCTGCTTAGGCGTGCAGCATTTTTGTTTTTTATCGGTCTTTCGTTTGTCTTCATTTGGCCGGCCGACATCCTCCATTATTACGGAATATATATTGCCATTGCGGCCTTGTTGATCAGCTTATCAACAAAGAAGTTGCTGCTCGTTGCGTTATCGATATGCGCATGTTTCCCATTTTTATACAGCTATCTGGATTACAACGCAGCATGGAATTGGGAGAGTTTGGCCTATGCTGATTTTTGGTCGCCAATTGGCTTTGTGAGAAACCTCTTTTTTAATGGTTTCCATCCGGTATTTCCTTGGTCAGCGTTCTTGATTCTTGGTATGGCGCTAGGAAGAATGCCTTTGAGTGACTCAGTTTTCCGAAAGAAGGTATTTTGGTTTGGCGTATCGGCGACCGCTGTGCTCGAGTTGCTCGGACTTGTACTTCGAACTTTAACAATACACGAAGGTGGCGTCAGTCCGGCTGTACATTATTATTTCTCGACAACGCCTATACCTCCATTGCCCTTGTATTTTCTCTCATCAAGCAGTAGCGCTATCGCGATCATCGCATTGTGTGTTCACGCAGGAGAATCATGGAAAAACACCGCTTGGTCTCGACCCTTAATTTACACAGGACAAATGGCGCTCACTTTATATGTGGCACATATCGTGGTTGGAATGGGTAGCCTGGAAGCGCTAGGACGACTGACGAATCAATCACTGCCATTTGCAGTCGGAAGCGCCTTACTGTTCTGTCTCGTAGCCATCATTTTCTCGTTCTACTGGTTATCTTGGTTCAAGCAAGGACCTCTGGAATGGTTAATCCGAAAAATTGCTTAGGATACTTTGAATAATTTGAGAAAAAATCTATATAAAACTAGCGCGCCATTAAACGATTAATTTACTTTGTCATCACCGATTTTCAACAATGTCTCGAACTCATAAAACACTGATCAAACTGCGTACAGCGAAACACAATATGCCACAACAACTCTTCACATTACTGCTGTGTGGCCTTACATCTTTTCTTTTACAGGCGTGCGGTGGGGGAGCTGCGCCCACCAACCCTAAAGTAGAGGAGCCGATCGCGGGGCAGAAGCGTGATCCATTAAACGATCTTGTGGCTTGCAATTTAGCGGACACTTACAACGCGGTCACTGTGAAGTCGAGTACAACCACGACGTCAACTAACGTCGAGACAAAAGTAATTCGCATTTTTAAAGCGGAGGATAGGCGGAGTACCGAGCGCACCAATCATACAAAGTTTGTGTTCGGCAACGGCATGTATCTCAGCCCCGGAACCGAAATGTTCAGCGTTGACGGTGTCAACTGGCAAAGAAGGCTGATCGACCCAAAAATCAAAGATGTCCGCAGTCTGATCTTTGTCGATGGCTTATTTTACGCCTTGTTTGATGGGCAAATCGCAAGCAGTCGCGACGGCGTCAATTGGACGCAAACGCAGTTACCGATTTCCTTGGCTGCGATTGAATTTAAAGACGGCACATTCGTCGGAATAACGCGTGCTGGGAACGCCAACAGCAAGCATATTTTGCTTAGCAGCAAAGATGCGAAGACCTGGCGGGCGCGCTGCAGCATGCCGAAACAATCTGAAGTGATCCCAAGTTTGAACATCGTGGGTAATCGTATCTTCACTTGGGGAAGCATACATTTAAGCAGTGCCAATGGTATTGACTGGTCGACATCCAATGTACGCACCTTCTCGAAGGAGGTTGCACCATTCACCGAAGCCAGATTCGCTTATAACGACGGAAAGTATTTTGCATATGTGAATAGCACCGTCTTGGGAAGCTTAAGAAAAGATACCAAGCAGTGTGAAGTGGTTAGTTTTGAAGGGTCGAAGCTTTCCTATTGCAATGACATTTTCATCAGTTCGGATGGCGTTAATTGGGTTGAGAATGAGTCACCCATCGCAGGGTTGATCTACTCCGTGGTCTCGGCAAATAATAGACTACATCTGTTCTCGACTAACACGGATCGCCTAACAACCCATAGCCACAGTACCGATGGAAAAATCTGGAGCATCGTTCCAAAAACCGAATTCAGTCCAAGCTTCGTGAGCTTTAATAATGGCAAGTGGCTTGGAATCGAAATTGGCGCGGGCATAGAGTTTATTGAAAGTAGCACTGACGGCATCAATTGGCAAAAACTGGTAACGATACCGGGCACGACGGCGCAAGCTCCGATTTTTGTTAATGACCGTTTCTTTATTCGTGCCGATTCCTATGAAAAATCTATGTTTTTAAGCATCGATCAAAAGTTCGAATTTAAGAAAAGTGCAGACATGGCAGATGAATTGAACGCTGGTCAACTCAGTTTTGAGAACGGGCTTTTTCACCTGCTGGGACAGGAAGAATTACTGACCAGCATCGATGGCAAGTTATGGAAAACCTACCCGCTAGCACCTGGATTTTTAGCACGCAAATTCAGCTACGGTAACGGAACATTCTTTGTTTTTGGACAGCGCACAGGTAATTTTAATACCGAATCCATGTGGGCCGATTTTGTCTTAACTAGCAACGACGGAGAAAATTGGAAAGAAGAACGTTCACCTTTTAGTGGAGACCTCAAGGCGATTAGCTACGGTGCTGGCCGATTCGTCGCATTGGTCACGACGAAGGATGCGAACTACTCTGACATCTACAGTAGTACGGATGGTCGGACATGGACATGGCGCAATTCCTTCAGCGGAATCGATAAAATCAAGTTCTTAAATGGTAAGTTCGTCGCTTTTTATAAAGTTATCGTAGGCAGCAACGATGGGATTGTTTGGACGGTCGAAAGGACGGAGGATCAGGCTGGAACTGATTTTTATCGAGATCTGAATTACGGCTTATCTAAATATTTGCTCTTAAGCCAGGACAGCCAAATAAGCACTAGCGAAGATCTTTCAAATTGGACGCTTCGTGAAAATAGGGCTAGAGGAAATCTATGGGGCCGCTCGATAGGCTTTGGCAACGGGCAATTTGTCGCGATTGACAGGTCCAATCTCATGACTAGCCAAGATGGCATCACTTGGAAGATTTCGCCCTATCCCGATTACGACTTTCGGTACATCGCGTTCGGCAATGGCGTTTGGATCGCGGTGAATGAGGAAAAGATCTACTTCGACCTGCGTTTTGATTAGTTTGTGTAGATGTATTAATTTTTCGGTGCAAGCGTTGTGCGTCAAGAGAATTCGACGTTGGATTTCATTAGACTGGCTTTGTTGCTATAAGACTGTTGTAGTAAGCAGGGCGCTCTCGCTACACCATTCTGTTACCGCCATCAGGACTGAGGGGCTAATCCAAAGACCCGCAGTTCTTGATCACAGCGACAAGCCTTGGCGATGCGTGCCGCCCAAACGATGGCCTCGTCACGCGAGGCTAATTCCAACACAGTGAAACCGCCATTCAGCGTTGGTGCCCAAGGATAGCCGCCTGAAGTGACCGTGCCGTTGGTAGAAACCAGCACTGGCGGGACGCCTTCGTCAATTCCGCCCGCGAAAACATAAACACCGGCTGCTTTCGCTTCATCAATGACAGCGTGCACGTCGCGACCAACTTCTGCCAATTCGTTTTCTGGCACTTGCATTGCTGCGCTTGGAAAGGAGATTAGGTATTTTGTCATGGTGCCTATCCTCAGAATTATCGGTAGTTGCAGTGAACATAGCTTAAGGTTAGCAAAGAGAGATACGCTCCTCGAAATTGCGAGAATAAGGCTACCTCAAAACCTGTGGGCTTCTGAAATGATTGCTTGAATCTACAGTATAGATCGATCCTTGAAATTGCATTGCCAGTGAAATGAATACGCCTTTCTTTTTTTTCGACAAACTCTGCTTTGCAAAATTCTGGATGCTGGAATTAGATAGTTTGACCCCGTTCTGGTTTTAGACCGTTAGAAGAAACGATAAAATTATTTTGCATTGATGGTCTATTCAAGTAGTTGTGAAAATTCAGCAACTCTATTCCTTGAAAAGAAAGAGCCCTTAGACGCAAGATAATTTTCATCCATAAATTCTAATGCTCCCCTTATCAGTCCTACCCCACCCTATTCTCCATGCTCGTCTTCATTTTGATTCATAGGAGGATATTTTTTCTCACTAGCTAGAATAGCGTTCAAAGAACTATTTATTGCGTCATCGATGTTCTTTAATTTTTTGTATCCAAATTGGTTTAACTCTTCCAACAAGTCAGCTGCCGCTTCTTGAGAAGATGACTCTCTGTCTCGAAATTTCCAAGACATGTATCCCAGTAGGTTGTCAAGATTTACATCTGTTTCCAAGGATAATTTAGAATCGGAGTTAATTGATTCCTTTATTTTATTTTGGTATTCAGTTCTTGCATGGTTGATTCGTTCAAATTGATCGTCCGCTGTCTCAAATAAGCCTGTGAGTGCATGAAGCTTCCGTTTCAGTTTATCTGGAATATCTTTTTCATGTTTATACGATAAATGATGTGCCACAATTGCCCAAGCATCCTGGAGAATTGTCCGAATTTGGATTTCGCAATTAACTCCCTTTAGGTCGTCGTACCTTGCTCCAGCATGCTGCTTCTTTAAGCTAACAATATAATGAAGGGCACCATATCCGAATTTTTCTATGTCTTGATCGCTGGCTTTATCGACTTTTTCATGTATTTCGAATTCTTCTTCAATAAGTTGTTCTAATCGATTTTTATCGGAAACGTATAAGTAAACAATTCTTACTCCAGAGAGATCCGTGATCTCCTTAGACGGATTTTTGTAGGTTTTTCTCTCTATTTTCTCGCAAAAACTATCTAACGTTTTCGCTCTGGAAGTTAAATGTCCAATTTCAATATCCAAAGAGTTTATTTTCTTCTGAAGGATGTATTCAATTTCGTTACAAAGTCTTTGGTGGATGGGGAACATATCGTAGTAGTTACGAATAATTTCTGGCCGATCCTTCCATATTCTATTTAATGCATTGTCCAAATTTTTACTCCTTCATTCCTAGATTATTTCTATGTGGAGCTCGCCTCTATAAAACAAACCTCATAGCGAGGGATTAAAATAGCGCTAGAAAAGCATACAATAAAAAGAGCATGCTATACCATCAGAGTTTAAGTTTGAGGCTGTAATACTGGTAAAAACTGGTCATAATCTGGTCGTGGTTTCAAATTCAAAGGAGTCAGAATCGCGATGCGATACGGGGCTCTATCACATATCTTAAACACCCTGCGGCCATTTAATCTCCACCTTCCGACCACTAGCAATACAGTCCCGCAAATACAAATTAATTAAACTCTGATATGGCACACCAGCCTCGTCAGCCATACCTTTAAAATAGTCCACGACATCTTCCGACAGCCGCATAGTGACTGGTTTCTTCAGCTTAGACGCGTAGGGATTTTTTCTGGACTTTAGTTGAGAGAGATCGTATTCATCTTTCATTTTCGTTCACCTTGGTAGTGCGCGCTTTCGCGCTTGGTTGCTTTGCGGGCTGAGATGATGCGAATAATTGCACCGTGACTTCGTTCGCAATGACAAACGATGAGCAGTCTTGCGCTTGAACTCATACCTAGCATCAAGAATCGATCTTCGTTTGAAGAGTGATCTTCGTCATAGAACTGAACACCAACTTCATCAAAAAATACGGTCTTGGCTTCATCAAATGAGATTTGATGTTTTTTGAAGTTGGCTGTCGCCTTGGATTCATCCCATTCGAATTTAATCATACGTACATTGTATTTACAAAAATTGTTAAGTCAAGTTGGAAGATGGTAGAAAAATTTTCAGCTTGGATTGATGCTCTAAGAAGCGAAGTTAGCATAAATATCCAAAAATGCATAATTTAATATTAATTATTTAAGTTAGGAGATTCGATAAATGCAACTACAAAACTAAAAAACCGAGACTTCACTACTACCGAGCATAGGTATGTCAAAACACCAGTTCTCGATAGCCCGCTTCTGTCTAAACGTCAGCCCGTATTCATTTTCATAGTACGCAGCTTGCGTAATTAAAATTACTCTGCCCCTAATAAAAAATATCAAAAAACAAGACCAGTTTTTATAAACTCTGACCCTATTTATTCTTGTTGTGAAATCTTTTGCGCTGCACTATTCTTGAGCCCAAGTTTGATTTTTTTATTGTCGATTGGGTGATTTCCAAAACTTTATTTGGAATTATTCAGCAAGCAGATTGAGGTACTTCGGTATCACGTAGAGTAGGAGAAAGCTATGCAAGCACAAGGTTTATACGATCCAAGCAATGAAAAAGACGCCTGCGGTGTCGGTTTTATTGCGCATATCAAGGGTAAGAAGACGCATGCCATTGTTGAACAAGGCTTGTTGATTCTAAAAAATCTGGATCACCGGGGCGCGGTGGGTGCCGATGCCTTGATGGGTGACGGTGCGGGTGTCTTGATTCAGATTCCGGATCAGTACTATCGCGAAGAGATGGCGAAGCAGGGTGTGGAATTGCCGCCGCCGGGTGAATATGGCGTGGGTATGATCTTTTTGCCTAAGGAACATGCTTCTCGCTTGGCTTGCGAACAAGAGATCGAGCGCGCAGTACGTGCGGAAGGCCAAGTTGTCTTGGGCTGGCGCGATGTGCCGGTTGATCGCGAGATGCCGATGTCGCCCACCGTGCGTGAAAAAGAGCCAGTGATACGCCAGATCTTTATCGGTCGAGGTCCTGACATCATGGTCACCGATGCGCTGGAACGCAAGCTCTATGTGATCCGTAAATCGGCAGTACATGCGATTGAGGCTTTGCACCTCTTGCATGGCAAAGAATATTTCGTACCGTCGATGTCGGCGCGTACTATCGTCTACAAAGGTTTGCTGCTGGCCGATCAAGTCGGCGTCTACTACAAAGACTTGCAAGACGAACGTTGTGTCTCGGCTTTAGCTTTGGTGCATCAACGTTTCTCTACCAATACTTTCCCAGAATGGCCATTGGCTCACCCATACCGCATGATTGCGCACAATGGCGAGATCAATACGGTTAAAGGTAACTTCAACTGGATGCGTGCCCGTGAAGGTGTAATGAAGTCGGCAGTGTTGGGCGACGACTTGCAAAAACTCTATCCGCTGATCTTTGAAGGCCAGTCCGATACCGCGAGTTTTGATAACGCGCTCGAACTCTTGGTGATGGCAGGTTACCCAATCGCGCAAGCCATGATGATGATGATTCCAGAAGCTTGGGAAAATCACACTATGATGGATGACAACCGTCGTGCTTTCTATGAATATCACGCCGCGATGATGGAGCCATGGGATGGTCCAGCAGCGATGGCATTTACCGATGGTCGTCAAATCGGTGGTACTTTGGATCGCAATGGTTTGCGTCCAGCACGTTACATCATTACTGACGATGACTTGGTCGTGATGGCATCGGAATCTGGTGTGTTGCCGATTCCAGAAGCGCGCATCATCAAAAAATGGCGTCTGCAACCAGGCAAGATGTTCTTGATCGACTTGGAAGCAGGTCGCATCATCGACGACAAAGAAATCAAAGACACCTATTCCAATGCCAAGCCTTACAAGCAATGGATTAATTCTGTGCGTATCAAACTCAATTCACTCAAAGGTGAAGAAGACAATACGCCAGAGGCGGCATCGCTGTTAGATAGACAGCAAGCTTTCGGTTACACACAGGAAGATATCAAATTCTTGATGGAACCAATGGCGGTCTCCGGCGAAGAAGCGATTGGCTCTATGGGTAACGACTCCTCCTTAGCGGTGATGTCGAATAAACTCAAGCCGCTGTATAACTACTTCAAACAATTATTCGCGCAGGTAACCAATCCACCGATTGATCCTATCCGCGAAGCGATGGTGATGTCACTGGTTTCGTTCATTGGCCCTAAACCAAATTTGCTCGACACGAATAACATCAATCCGCCGATGCGTTTGGAAGTCTCACAACCTGTTTTGGATTTTGCCGATATCGCGAAACTGCGTAACATAAGCGCCAACACTGGCGGTAAATTTAAATCCTACGAACTCGATATCTGCTATCCAGTCGCTTGGGGCAAAGACGGTATCGAAGCACGCTTGGCTTCGATTTGTGCAGAAGTCGTCGATGCGGTGAAATCCGGTCACAACATCATGATCATTACCGATCGCAAGATGGATGCGAACTTTGTCGCGATCCCAGCTTTGTTGGCGACTTCGACCGTGCATCAACATTTAGTGAGCAAGGGTTTGCGTACCACAACAGGCTTGGTGGTCGAAACTGGCTCAGCACGTGAAACGCATCACTTCGCCTTGCTCGCAGGCTATGGTGCTGAAGCTGTCCATCCATACTTAGCAATGCATACGCTTGCTGATATGGCGAACAAACTCAAAGATGTCGACGCAGAAAAAGCTATCTACAACTACACCAAAGCGATCGGCAAAGGCTTGCATAAAGTCATGTCGAAAATGGGTATCTCAACATATATGTCCTACTGCGGCGCGCAGATTTTTGAAGCCGTTGGCTTGAATAAATCACTGGTCGACAAATACTTCAAAGGTACAGCGTCAAATGTCGAGGGCATAGGCGTGTTTGAAGTCGCGGAAGAAGCATTGCGCTTGCATAAAGCTGCGTTTGGCAATGATCCAGTGTTAGCGAATGCACTCGATGCAGGCGGTGAATATGCATTCCGCATCCGTGGTGAAGATCACATGTGGACGCCTGATTCGATTGCGAAGTTACAGCATTCCACACGTTCGAATAACTTTAATTCTTACAAAGAATACGCACAGATCATCAATGATCAATCCAAGCGTCACATGACTTTGCGTGGTTTGTTTGAATTCAAGATTGATCCTAGCAAAGCGATTCCGCTGGATCAGGTCGAGCCAGCCAAAGAAATCGTCAAACGCTTTGCGACTGGTGCGATGTCCATGGGGTCTATCAGTACCGAAGCCCACGCGACTTTGGCCATTGCAATGAACCGCATCGGTGGTAAATCGAACACCGGTGAAGGTGGCGAAGACCCAGCGCGTTACACGCAAGAGTTGAAAGGCATCCCGATCAAGCAGGGCGCGACCATGGCCTCCGTGATTGGACGTGAAAATGTCGAAGTCGATATTCCTTTGCAAGATGGCGATTCCCTGCGTTCACGTATTAAACAAGTAGCGTCGGGTCGCTTTGGTGTGACTGCAGAATACTTAACGTCCGCTGATCAGATTCAGATCAAGATGGCACAAGGTGCGAAGCCAGGTGAAGGTGGTCAGTTGCCAGGTCATAAAGTGTCGGACTATATCGCGAAATTGCGTTTCTCGGTACCAGGCGTGGGCTTGATTTCTCCGCCACCTCACCACGATATTTATTCCATCGAAGATTTGGCGCAGTTGATTCATGATTTGAAAAACGTCAATCCACGTGCGTCGATTTCTGTGAAATTGGTGTCGGAAGTCGGCGTCGGTACGATTGCTGCTGGTGTGACCAAAGCGAAATCCGATCACATCGTGATCGCAGGTCATGACGGCGGTACTGGTGCATCACCTTTGTCATCAGTAAAACATGCAGGTACACCGTGGGAACTCGGTTTGTCCGAAACCCAGCAAACTTTGGTCTTGAATGGTTTGCGTGGTCGTGTTCGTGTACAAGCTGATGGTCAAATGAAAACAGGTCGTGACGTGGTGATCGCCGCGATGCTCGGTGCCGATGAAATCGGTTTTGCGACAGCACCGTTGGTAGTCGAAGGCTGCATCATGATGCGTAAGTGTCATTTGAATACATGCCCAGTTGGCGTCGCGACACAAGATCCAGAATTGCGTAAGAAATTTTCTGGTAAGCCTGAGTACGTCGTGAACTATTTCTTCTTCGTCGCTGAAGAGGCGCGTCAAATCATGGCGCAACTCGGTATCCGTACTTATGATGAATTGATCGGTCGTGTTGATCTCTTAGATAAATCTAAAGCGATTACCCACTGGAAAGCCAAGGGCTTGGATTTCAGCCGTATTTTCCATCAAGTTGATGCTGGTGCGGATGTCGCAACGCGTCACGTTGATGTGCAAGATCATGGTTTGGATAAAGCCTTGGATAACAAGTTAATCGCACAAGCTAAATTAGCTTTGGAAACAGGCGAGAAAGTGTCCTTCATCCAGCCTATCAAAAACTTGAACCGTACAGTCGGCGCGATGTTGTCTGGTGAAGTGGCGAAGCGTTACGGTCATGCAGGCTTGCCAGATGACACGATCCACATCCAATTGCAAGGTACAGCAGGTCAATCTGCTGGTGCATTCTTAGCGCGTGGTGTGACTTTGGATCTGGTTGGTGAAGGCAATGATTACGTAGGTAAAGGTTTGTCAGGTGGCCGCATCATTATTCGTCCGAACACCGAGTTCCGTGGTTGGGCAGTCGATAATATCATCTGCGGCAATACAGTTCTATACGGCGCGATCGCAGGTGAAGCCTTTATCAATGGTGTAGCAGGTGAACGTTTTGCAGTGCGTAACTCAGGTGCTTTAGCAGTCATCGAAGGTACTGGTGATCATGGCTGCGAATACATGACGGGCGGTACAGTCGTGGTCCTCGGCGCAACAGGTCGTAACTTCGCAGCCGGTATGTCTGGCGGTATCGCCTATGTTTACGATCCGGATGGTGAGTTTGCACCTAAATGCAATATGTCCATGGTCAGTTTGGAAACCGTATTGGCGGGTGACGAGCAAGAGAAAACGATTCCGAAATCACAATGGCACGCCAAGACACGTGGTGGTGATGCAGAAACCGACGAAGCGATTTTGCGTAACGCAATTGAACGTCATTTCAAACACACAGGCAGCACGCGCTCACGCAATTTGCTGGACGATTGGGCACGTAGCCGTGCCAAGTTCGTCAAGGTATTCCCGCATGAATACAAGCGTGCTTTGGGTGAGATGTATGCGGCGAAACAGGCTGAAGTGAAATTGGAAAAAGCGGCTTAAGGGATCTAAAACCTCTCAACACAGAGGCGCAGAGATAGAGAGAACGGCAGGAGAAAAACAAAGTAGCGATGATTAGTTGATCATGTCATTCCCGCGTAGGCGGGAATCCAGTGACTTTAGTTGATCAACGAACGCCGCTGGACTCCTGCCTACTCAGGAGTGACGGTTAACTAGTTTTGCTGTCAATTTATTTTCTGTTGGTTTCAATGTCTCTGAATTGAGAAGTTCTAAAAAGTTAAAACACGCGCATTGCGCCTAGCTAGATTGAGGTTTTATCATGGGAAAAGTAACAGGTTTTATGGAATACCAACGCTTGCAAGAAGCGAGCGAAGCGCCTAAGACACGCTTAAAGCATTACAAAGAATTCTTGATGCATCTGGACGATGGTCAAGCCAAGATCCAAGCAGCACGTTGCATGGATTGCGGCATCCCCTTTTGCAATAACGGTTGCCCAGTCAATAACATCATCCCTGATTGGAATGATTTGACTTACAACGGCAATTACCAACAAGCTTTGGAAGTCCTGCATTCAACAAATAACTTCCCTGAGTTCACAGGAAGAATTTGCCCGGCACCTTGCGAATCCGCTTGTACACTCGGCATCAACGAACTGCCAGTCGGCATCAAATCGATAGAACATTTCATCATCGATAAAGGCTGGGAAAACGGTTGGGTCACACCACAAATTCCTGCACAAAAAACAGGTAAAAAAGTCGCCATCGTTGGCTCAGGTCCAGCAGGTCTGGCGGCTGCTCAGCAGTTGGCTCGCGCTGGTCATGATGTGACAGTCTTCGAAAAGAATGATCGTGTCGGTGGCTTGCTACGTTACGGCATCCCTGATTTCAAAATGGAAAAATCCCACATCGACCGCCGCGTTGAACAAATGCAAGCAGAGGGTGTCACTTTCCGTACCAGCGTTTTGGTTGGCAAAGATTTTCCATCGACTATCACTAACTGGGCGAAAGAAACCGTCTCCCCAGATGATTTGAAGAAAGAATTTGATGCCGTGATCGTCGCAGGTGGTGCCGAAGTGCCGCGTGATTTACCTGTGCCAGGTCGCGAACTCAAAGGTGTACATTTTGCGATGGACTTTTTGCCATTGCAAAATAAGGTGAATGCAGGAGACAAGATCAAAGACCAATTGTCCGCAAGTGGCAAGCACGTCGTGGTCATTGGTGGCGGCGATACAGGTTCCGATTGCGTCGGCACCTCCAATCGTCATGGCGCAAAATCAGTCGCCCAATTTGAACTGATGCCACAACCACCAGAAACAGAAAACAAACCGCTAGTCTGGCCATACTGGCCAACCAAATTGCGTACATCTTCTTCACACGAAGAAGGCTGTGATCGCGATTGGGCAGTGGCGACTAAACGTCTAGAAGGCAAGGGCGGCAAAGTAGAAAAACTGATCGCCTGTCGTGTCGAATGGAAAGACGGCAAGATGTCCGAAGTGCCAGATTCTGAATTCGAAATGAAAGCCGATTTGGTACTGTTGGCGATGGGCTTCGTCTCACCAGTGGCTCAAGTCTTAGACGCCTTCGGTGTCGACAAAGACGCACGCGGCAATGCCCGTGCTACGACTGATGGCGAAGGCTGCTACAAAACCAATGTAGAAAAAGTCTACGCAGCAGGCGACATGCGCCGTGGCCAATCGCTGGTCGTATGGGCAATCCGCGAAGGCCGTCAATGTGCGCGTGAAGTGGATGTGTTCTTGATGGGTGAATCAGTTTTACCGCGTTAATTTTTGCGATGAATTGAAGTCGTAAAGCGTTTTTTGAGGAGCACCATGTTGTTTAAGGTTTCCCTCCAATGTATTCATTCGTGAATGTATTGGAGGGTTTTTTTATGGACGATTCATTTTTCACTTAAGACGCTGATGGAAACAAAAGCGTCGGATGTCGGTTTACTTTTGCGCACTTCTATTAATTCAAACCCCTCAACGCCGAGACGCAGAGGCGCGGAGGGAAACCTTAACGACGAGGAAAAACAGTATTCTTCGACTTCTCACTTTGAAGCGCAATCGTAAAATCGGAGAAAAAGCGAGCATTTCGTGGTTTTCCTCTGCGCATCTCTGCGGCTCAGCGCCTCGGCGCCTCGGCGCCTCCGCGTTAAAGGATTTGCTTTTGCTCTATTTTTAGAAGTTCACTATTGCTGAACAGATTTGAGTGCACTGTAAGGATTCAGAAACTCGTTCGACCAATCGGCAATGCGCTTAATCCCACTCACTTGAAAACACAATGAGGTGACACAGGCGCATTGATCTAATCCTTAACTATTATGAGACCGATATGACTAACTTCCTCAAAAAAATCCTCTCCGCTTTCGCGCTTTTCTTCGTTTTTTCAAATGCGCATGCCTTAGATAAAGAGCCGTTTACGCAAGCGCGTTTTGATGCCTTGCAAGCCTCAGGCGCTGTTGTGTTGGTTGATATTTATGCGCCATGGTGCCCAACTTGCAAACAACAGCAAAAAGTATTTGAGCAATTCCGCGCTGCGAATCCAGAAAAAAAATTCACGATTTTAGTGGTCGACTATGACAAGGACAAAGACGTCGTGCGTCAATTCCGAGCACCCCGTCAATCTACCTTGTTACTGTATCGCGGCAACAAACAACATTGGTTTGCCGTTGCTGAAACTCGTCTTGAAGTGATTTCTGCAGAGATCAATAAAGCCATCGACTATAACTACAATTAATTCTATGCCACTCGAATTCGCCTCCGTTACCATCGCCCTTGTGGCTGGTGTGCTTAGTGTCCTATCACCATGTGTTTGGCCTTTGGTCCCGATCGTGATGACGTCCGCCAGTGGTCAAAGTCGCTTAGGGCCAATTTATTTGGCGCTTGGTTTGAGTTTGTCATTTGCCATTGCGGGTGCTTTCTTATCCTTTATCTTGCTCAATCTGGGTTTGAACCCCGATGCCTTCCGTTCCGTCGCCGCGGTGTTGATGGTATTGGTGGGTTTGATCTTGGTAGTCAAACCTTTAGCCGATTGGATCAATCAGCAGATGTCCATGCTCAGTAGTCGCTTCGATATTGGCAGTGGCTCAAATAGTCTGGGACAGTTTGGTGTGGGTTTACTGCTGGGCTTAGTGTGGTTGCCTTGCGTTGGCCCTACCTTAGGCGCAGCGATTGCCGTGGCGTCGATAGGCCAAGACATGGGTAAGGCATTTCTGGTGATGTTCGCTTTTGGTATCGGCACAGCTTCGGCTTTATTGCTGGCAGCTTTTGTTTCAGGGCAGGTGCTGAAGCGCCTTCGCCCAGGCTTATTTAGCCGCGTGTCGAGTGCCAAAATGGTGTTGGGCTATCTACTCATTGTGCTCGGCGGCATGATACTCGTGGGTTTAGATAAGACATTAGAGATTTACGCTAATCAGTTGTTACCTGATTGGGCGATTTCGCTTTGATGTGATTTGGTTTGAGAATTAGTTTTGAGATGGGGATAGCGGTGGATGCTATCCCCATTTTTTTCGTAATCGCATGGGTTGAGTTGGAAGTTCTTCATACTGAAAAAGGCGTTGTACATTTCTTTTTTTTGCGTCCGGCTAGATGCTATTTTCACAGTCATAAAAAAACAACCTCATATTTAGCTTGCTTACTGCGATTTTTTTAAACTGAAATTTGGTTTGTTCAAGCCATGCAATCTGCATCTTTTGCCGATTTGGGGAAACCTAGTTTTTATTGGGTATAGACAATTTGATCCAAGCTACTTGCGGGTTTGAAGAGAGTTGAAACAAATTGCTTTATTTTTAATGTCCGGTTATCTTTTCAACTTGTAAAACTAAATCACGTTAGAGCTCGTCAATGATTTGTGCCGTAGATAAAAATAAGTCGCCCGTAAAAATTGGTTCAAAGGTACGCTTGGTTGAACTTTCTCCCGATTTTCTTGATCAATTGCCTGACGACGAGAGATCCGAAATTGAGCAAATGATTGGTAATGATTTTGCTGTTTATGAGATCGATGAATACGGCCTTGTTTGGATTGAACAATGGTGGGATGGTGATAAGAAAGGCCAAACTATGAGCCATTCTCTAGGATTGTCCTCGAATGAATTCGAGCTTGTCACATGATAAAACGCTCTAACTTAGCACTCGAGTCGAACTGGTCTGTAAAACCGTCGGTTCATTTATTTCACGGAGCGGCCAGCCGTTCAATTCAACGCTATATGCCAGATGAAGTTAGAGGACACGGATAATGTCAGGTAAAAGTCTAAATACTCGAATATCTGCTTATAGAGATGCTTTCGCGAGCGGAGAGATACAAAAAACTTACCAAAATTTGGTCGGTATTGTTCAAAATCTTAGAACTGATTTTTCCAAAACGTATACAGGTGAGTACTCAGTAGCAAACGTGCTGCATGGCTATATAGATTTCACTTATTTTTATCTGCAAAATGACTACCTCAAAAAGCACAAACTTAAGTTAGCTATCGTACTTAATCACCGCCAAGCACACTTTGAGCTATGGCTGCTTGGACAAACAAAGGACGTTCAGATTGCTTACTGGGAAAAATTGAAAAGCACGAAGTGGGTAAACGAAAATATAATGCCAGAATGGTCAATTTTTGAGATAGTAATGCTTGCCAAGCCTGATTTTGATGATGCTGAGAAGCTATCAGAATCGATTCACAGTTCATTTAGAGTTCTGTCAAAGGATATTTTTGACACACTCACGGCATACGAGTAGTGGCACATAACAAGTTGCTTAATTTTGTTCCGGCCATTAACAGCGTGATCTACACGGGGCTGCCTAGGCTACACTGCGGCAGCCTATTAGTAATGCGTTATGTGCTTTCACCAACGAATAGGAAACGTTTTAAATGTTAAAGATTTTTAGAGTTGCCAGCCTGTTAGAAGGTTGCTCATACCTTCTTATATTGTGCGTATCACTTGGACTTATTGACAGAGGACTTGTATTCACCATAGGCATGGCACACGGTGCATTGTTTTTTCTGTATTTCGTACTTTCACTCTTGGCTTCGCATAAACAATCATGGTCTGTCGTCGCGTGGCTCCTTGTTCTCTTGGCATCCATTGTTCCATTCGCCTTTGTAGCTGTAGAAATTTTTATAAAAAAAGAGCTACGAAAAAATGAAAAAAGCACATAACAATTCAGTCAATTTCGCGCCTTCGATGCCGGACGCGCTAGAGCTCGCCGCTTATTTCAAACGCTAGCCCCGTCAAACACTTCCCCGAAAGGCTCAAGTATGACTCGACTCTGTTTGCTAGCACTTCTTGTGATGTCCTTCAGTTCAAGTGCAATCGTTATTCGACATGACGTTGAGGACGCCAAGTATCGAATTCCTGCGTCTGAGTTTCCTGCCCTTGTCGACATGCCCGGCGAGGGGCATGGCGTATTGATTGCTCCGCAATGGGTTATTACCGCCTCTCATGCCATCACTTGGCAATCTGAAATCAAGCAGGTAAGTATTAACGGAGTACCTAGGGACGTTGAACGTATCGTGATACACCCAGGATACAAAAAGCCGCCGCAACAGTTACTTGACCAGGCGCTGGCCACTTGGGATTGGACGCTTTTTAGAGTGCTGCTTTCCTCTTCCGACGACATCGCACTTGTTAAGTTGACGCGACCCGTTACCGACGTGTCTCCTGTCGCAATCAACAAGGGCGATGGTGAGTTCGGCCAGATGATCACGATCATTGGAAAAGGCGCTACGGGGAACGGCGTCACTGGCTACGAATTTAGGAGCTCCCATCGTACCGACCTTCGCCGTGCATATAACAAAGCAACCAGCGCCCACGGCCGCTGGCTCTGCTATGTATTCGACCAGCCTTCGGACGCACTTCCCCTTGAGGGTGCGTCGGGAAGTGGTGACAGCGGCGGGCCTATCCTAATGCGGGTTGAAAAGGAATGGCTGCTGGCCGGACTTACTTCCTGGGTAGATCCTCAAAGTTCCATTAGGACGCCCGGGCGGTATGGCCAGATCAGTTGCAACGTCCGCCTAAGCCATTACAAAGAGTGGATCGAAAGCGTTATTGCTGCGCAGCCCTAAGGGCAGGGCTGAATGTTCGTTCAAGTCGAACTTGCCTCGTTTCCACAAAAGGCGGTTACAAAAAAGCGTCATCGTCTTTTTTCTTAACTAGGCAAGTCGGCTTAACTCAGGCGTTTGCTTTAAAAATTCCATGCGAATAATCCACTGCACTTAGCGCAATGTTGTACCAATTTCCCACCATCGATTCAACCTCCTTCATGTAGGGCGGGTGCAACCCGCGCTGTGTATCGGTCGACCAACTATAGACATTGGATCGGCGGCGCGGGTTGCACCCGCCCTACAAGACTTTAAAAATTCCATGCGAATAATCCACTGAACTTAGCGCAATGTTGTACCAATTTCCCGCCATCGATTCAACCTCCATCATGTAGGGCGGGTGCAACCCGCGCTGTGTATCGGTCGACCAACTATAGACATTGGATAGGCGGCGCGGGTTGCACCCGCCCTACAAGACTTACTGCAAACTTCGAGCCTAATTGTAGCGCTCGCCTTAGTGTTTACTCCTTCTTCACTAGCAGCAAAGCCTGCTTCTTTTCTGGCCAATAGCCGTCTGCCGATTTCACTTTTTCTGGAATATCGCGCTCCCAAAGCCAATGGGCGAATTTGTTGGTGTTGAGATAGAGTTTGCCATTCTCCATTTTCCAACGGTGCGGATCGCCTGATGCGTAGCTGTCATTGGACATACCAAAGGCGCAGTGGCCGCCATATTGTGGCGCGTATTTTTCTGGATTGGCGATGAATAACTCTCGGTTGCTGCTTGAGGCGAAATGCCATGTGGCGCCTTGCCATTCGAAAGATAAACTCGCTTTGCCGAGTACGGGTTTGTTGTCGATGAAGTAGGCGACGGTGTCGTATCCTTCTAGGGCGGGGCCGTCTTTAGCGCCGTAAATCGGCGATTGCGCGTGGGCGGTTTGGCTTAGTTGGGCTAGTTGTACGAGTGCGAACAGCAAGGACATGAGCACGAGTCGTATTTTTCCTGATGTTGATTTCATTTTGGTCTCCGGTAAAAAATTATTGCATTTGGCGGCGATAGCCGAGAATGGCGAGGCTTAACATAACGGTGGCAAAAAGTAGAATGGGTAAGCTTAATTCGATTAAGGCTGCAGCTTCGGCTTGCCGAAATAGGTCGGCTCGTAGCACGCGTAAAAAATGGGTGAGTGGCAGCAAATCGCCTGCGTTTCTGGCCCAAGTTGGCATGGCGTGAAACGGGAACATAAACCCCGAGAGCAAGATCGAAGGCAGGTAAAAAAACACGCCCAATTGCATCGCTTGCATTTGGGTTTTGGCAAACAAGGATAAGCATGCGCCGAGACCTAATTGGCCGAGGATAAAGCAGCAGGCGGCGAACCACTGCGCCAGACTTGCCCACGGGGTTTGAAATAGTTGGTGTGCCACGATTTGTAAGAGCGCGAATAGCACTAAGCCAATGGCGGCGTATGGCGCGAGCTTGCCAAAGACGATTAAGCTGGCGTTGACTGGCGTGCTCATCAGGCTCAACCAAGTGCCGCGCTCGCGTTCTCTGACCAACGAAAACGCCGCCATCAAGGTGAGTGTGAGCGTCAAGATGACGCCGACCAAGGCGGGCACTAAGTAAGCGCCGCTACTCATGGGTTGCAAGAATGCCGATTGGCTGGCTAGCTCGATTTGGCCTAATTCTGATTGTAGTGTGACTTGCGTTAAGGGGAATTCTGTTGATGCGGCTTGCAGTATTGATTGCGCTTGGTAGGTGGTTTTAGCGTTGGTTTTTGCGTTCGAATTGGTTGGTGCTAAAGCCGTTTGTAGGTGGGATGTGACCATGCTTGCTGTCATCGCTACATAGGGATCAGAGCCGTCAAATTTGAGCTTGATCGGCAGCGCTAGCGATTGACCCAGATAGTGACTAGGGGCGGCAGGAATTTGTAAAACAAAACGCACTTCACCCCTTTGCAAAGCAGCGTTGGCTTCGCGCTCGCTCATGGGCTTTGGGCCTAGGGCGATCAGTTGTGACTGATTGATTTTGTCAATGATGAGTGATTGAATTTCATTTTCTTGTGGGTCGGTTTTTGTATGCGGATCTTGCACCGTGCTGACCCAGGCACTAGGCCAATTTTTGGGGCTCAAATCGATGGCAAAACCAAATAGAAGAATCTGGGCAATCGGGACACTGATGAGCAAAATAGCGGTGAGTCGATCACGACTTAATTGCCAGATCTCTTTGGTCGCTATGCCTTTGAGTCTGAGCCAAGTTGCTTTTGTCGATGACATAGTTTTCATATCGTCGCCGTTTGCGTGATTTTTTCGCGGTCGGAGATCAGTAGTGCCGCACGTAGACCATCTTCTAGGCTGGGTGCAGACCAGTGTACAAGATGTGTTGACTCGCCAACCGATATCGATGGCATCGCTTGCGCGTTTGCTTGCGCATCGGCATCTTTGATGACGATGCGTAATGTGTCGTGGCTGATGTCGGTAAACAGCGTTGAAAACTGGCTGGCGACGGTGTCAAGCAGACTTTGCAAAAGCGCTGGATCTGCAGGACGTGATACCTGCATGACTTCTAAATTAAAATGTGCGCATAGCGCGGTCGGTGCGCCGTTGTATTCTATGCTGCCACGATGCAAATGAATCAGATGATCCGCACGATACGCTTCGTGCGGATCGTGTGAGCTGATGATGATGCGTGTGCCACGCTGTTTTTCCAGATCGATTTGCTCCCAGATGCGCGCTTTGGCATCAAGGTCTACGCCTGCTGTAGGTTCGTCTAATAGCAATAAGCTCGGTTGCGCTAACATGGTCAAAGCAAAGGCTAAACGCTGCCGCCATCCGCCAGATAATTGTTCTACCCGTTGCGCTATGATGGGCGCTAAGGCATAGGTCTCGCTCACTGTTAGGCAAAGCGCCGTCGGGTCTGGCACGCCTAACATCGCGGCGCGAAATCGCAGATTTTCCATCGCGGTGAGTTCGTCATAGAGGCCACCTTGCTGCGGCATGTAGCCGATCTTGGCACGATCAACGGCTGCTCGTGGTGTGAGCGCTGCATTGAGCACTTCCCCTTGACCTGTGATCTTGGCGCTGCCCTGCAAGCCCGCGATTAGTTTCAGCAAACTTGATTTGCCAGCACCGTTCGCACCGTATAACAGCGTTACGCCATCGCTTAGATGCAGGCTGACATCACGCAAGATGGGATGTTGACCATGATGCAAGCTGACTTGGGCTAATTCGACCTTCGCTTCACTCTTCAAGGACGAATCCTCCATACGAATACTGCGTGGCTTCGGCACCTAAAAAGATACTGATGCGTTTTTTTGCTACTACGTCAGCTGCTGAACCTGTGCGGATAGCGTGATCAAGCGCTGCCCAAATCCTGGCGCTGCCGAGATTGCCCACTTGTTGCGCGTGGCGTGAGATTTTTTCTAAGGGAATATCCCAATAGTTGGCCAGCCAAGGTGCAACCGCGCCACTCGCTTGATGTGGCACGATGTGATCGGCCTGATGGATGTCAATGCCGTGTTGCGCTAACACTGTACGTCCTGCATCTAACAGCATCGCGCCATGCTTTGCGACTGAAGTGAAATCGTGTTCAAACAAGAGCGGTCCAGCAGGCGGGGCAGAGCGATCTGAGCCGCCATAGGGCAGGCACAAGCCGGCGGCGGGCGCTTGTTGGCATTGTCCAAAGTAGGCATGACTCAGCCATTTTGAGGGAGCGTCAGTCGTTTGGTTCGGACCAGTATTGGGGCCAACAATTACCGCAGCAGCACCATCGCCCATCTGTAAAAAATTGACCCACTGACTGCTGTCTTTTTGCAGAACCTCAGGCGAGAAATAAACCGAACCTGTTTCGACACCGACGATCGCGACCGGAGCCGCATCGGGGTGTGCAGTGAGCGCAAAAGCGAATTGCAGGGCATTGGCAAAACCCGTACAGGCTTGTCGCAGCTCGACGTGTGGACCTTCGTAGCCGAGCAAGCGTGCAATCTCTCCAGAGCCGCCGGGAAGCAATTGTGCTGGCGTTGCGGTATGGCTAATGATATAGGCGAGCGCAGAGACTGGCATTTGTGCCTTGTCTAAGGCCGCCGAAATCGCTTGTGCGGCTAACTCCGGATTGCGCGAACCAGGGCGCGGTGCTTCCTGCGCATTCTTGAAATCGCGACACAGATGTCGCTGATGCACACCGAGGCGGGGCGCGATGACTCGCACATGGCGGTGCGTCGGGATCGAAAAGTGACGCGACACGAGTTGGCATAATTCTTCCGTGCTAATCGGATCTCCTGGCAATGCAGTCGCGTGACCTAAGAGTTGGCGACGGTCTTGCTGAATGATTGGCCGTCCGAAGTTGGGCTGGTGTTTGCTCATTAGTGTGTTTGACCGTTCGCTGGTTTCAGTGATATTCGCTGTGATGTCGCTAGTGCTATCCCCTCGTGGTGATCTTGCCTAGCCAATCGATCGTGACTAGCGCGTATCGGCGCGATGAGGGTGGCTAGTTGTTGTTCGATATCTTGGTGTATGCCCGCGAACGCGAAGGGCGTGCAACCTAGTTTGAAAGCCATCTCACGCGCAACTTTGACGTGTCGCGCTTCGTCCCGCGTGATCGCGCCGAGAATTTCACGCACCTGTGGCGCATTTCTTAATCCAGCGTGCGGATGCAATAAGGGAGCGAGAAGTCGGCACACGCTTAAATCTAAGGCCGCAATTTGTGCAAAGTGCTTAGCCGAATTCTTAGTCAATAAGCGCCGAAAAAATCGCGACGTGGCGTCAACAGGCAAGTGTATGCTGGGTGCAGGTAATGCGCATCGCAAGCTTTCTAAGTAACGGGCATGGCGTAGTTCATCCTCGGCGATAGCCTGCATCTCCTTTGCCTCCTCAGAGCTAATATCTTTGAGTAAGCTATGGCTAAACGCATGCACTGCCGACTCTTCGCCGCAAGCGAGAAATGGTAAGCAATTAGCAAGATCAAGTGCGAGCTGGGCAGAAAGACCGCTGCAATCTGGACCCAGCTCGGCGTGTGTCACCGGCGCGGTGTGGCCGCCAATATCAAGCGCCTTATCCCTTTTCATTCGTAACAAGGTCAGAGAAAAGCAGTGATGCGACAGGGAATTATCTGTGACATTTTTCATAGTGAGATCGGCTTTGGTCGATATGCTTAAGCATTTACAAGAGTAGGGGATGCGCGGTTTATCGGCTGTACTACTCTTGGTCGACGGCACTTCGCATTCCTTACATGACCAGTGCAAAAATATTGCTTGGCGTCGACAGGGTAGTTTTTTTGTGTTTTTTAGAATTCTTTATGCAAAAATAAGGTCGCCAACAAGCGATCACGTAAGGCTAGTTTTTCCATTATTGAGTATGAAGGGCAAGATTTTGTCGAGTGGCTTGGCATCTTGCACACTTACTGTTGAAGCAGCACTGTCCGATGGGATCGTACTGATGACAGTATCTCTGAAGCCTTCCAACGTGTTTCTTGTTGGATGTGTTGGCGGTTTCTTTATTCCATCAAGCATAAAAAATCGACATTTACTTCAAGGTAAAAGGCTTTAATATGCTATTTATATTTTGCAAAGGAGAAGGAATTAAAATGCGTTTTCAAAAACATAGTTTGAAGGGTGTGTGTTTAGGATTATTGCTAGCTGGTAGCGTGTGCGCCCAAGAAATGACGAAAGTAACGGCACTACAGCCAATTGACTCGCAAGAAGCCAAAAAACTAAAAACACCTTATGAATTTCGCATCGCTAGTTTTGCGCAAGACGAAGGTTCGTATGGTAGCGGCGCTTTGGTCCTGTTAATCAGTAACGATACCAAGACAGCGATTATTAATCTGCAAGGCGTGCGTACTGAAATGCAGGCGATGCAAGTCGTTACGACACCAACTTGTGTGACGGGCGCGACGCGCCAGCAGATTTATGCCAAAGATCAGTTACGTTTGACAGTGAAATTTACATTGAAGGCGGGCGCTGAAGCCTGTTGGGCGCAAGGATTGGTGTCTATCCGTACCGATAAACACACCAACCGCTATTTGGTCAAAGGGGTTAGTGGCTTGTAAAGGCAGCAGCGCTTGCTCTTATAAATAGGCAAGCAAACGCTCGCGAGTCCAGAGTCTGTTGGCGTAAACTAAAGCGCAAACGCCGATGATGATCACGCCAACTACATAATTTACGTTCATGGTGCAGATTGCTGCTTTTAATGGATTCTTTTGCAGCAAATAGAAGTAGCTGGTAATAGCTGCCGCCATTGCTAAGCAAGTCATAAGCAAATAAAACAAGCTGCGTTCTGGTTTTTACTTCCCCGAATTACTAGACCTATCCACCCGCCCTACAAGACTTTCAATCAATGAGCGAAAGTCTTGATGTGATTAGTATCGTGAGGAAGCAGCTAAGCCAATGTGAATTGAATAGTCAGTAATAACTACGCGGCAGATACGACCAGAGAAGCGACTTTAGATTGGCTTATCTGTATACATATCCTCTGGCACTACCTCAGGTGCGGTCAGCGGTAGTGTGATTTCAAAACTGGTGCCGCGATTGACACGACTCTTGACTTGTATGCTTCCACCGAGTATCGCCGTCACAATGTTGTAGCTGATGTGCAAACCTAGACCACTACCACCTTGCCCCATGCGGGTGGTGAAGAAGGGCTCAAAAATTCTATTGAGGTTGTTCTCGTTAATCCCTACACCGTTGTCGCTCACGATCAATCTAACTTGTAGCTCATTGATGCGTTCGGCGGCAATGTTTATCTCACCATTTTTTTTGCCGTCAAAAGCGTGTATCAATGCATTCAATATCAAGTTAGTGATGACTTGTCCGTATGGTCCTGGGAAGCTATCCATGACGATATTGTCGGGAATTTGTATACTTAATTGATGTTCTTCTCGACGCATTCTCCCACCTAATGTTGCTGCGACCTCGCTGGTGACGGTATGTAGATTAAAAACGCGTCGTTTATCTGAGGTTTGGTCGACTGCAATTTGTTTGAAGCTGGTAACCAAGTTAGCTGCATTTGCTAGGTTGCGCATCAATAAGGTACAGGCGGCTTTGGCTTGTACGCCAAATTTGTCGATACTCGATCGGCGGATGTTACCCGACTGAATTTCTGCCACCATTTGATCCGTCATTTCTTCGAGCGAACTCGCCGTTAGTAAACTGTTGCCGATCGGGGTGTTGAGTTCATGCGCAACACCTGCCACCAGTGAGCCTAGTGCGGCCAGTTTTTCTTGTTCCACGAGTTTGCTTTGGGTGAGTTGCAGGCGGTGATAGGAATTGGCATTGTCGAACGCGACAGCAGCATATGAGCCTAAGGATCGCAAGATCGTAATGTCATTTTCGTTATACGTATCGATGTCATCATTTTGCACAGCGATTACCCCCATGACTTTGTTCTTTATCATTATCGGAACATAAATCGCGGAGCGCGGCAAAGGGGAAGCGCTGCCATCCTCTTGGATGATTTTTTTACTGCCGACGTCAATACTGAGGAAACTGTCTAGCTCCCGCGTGTCTAGCGTTAAGTTATTGATGAGCAGTTCTTTCTCGCTCAATACACATTGCGTGGCTGGTTGCTCTTTTGCTTCCAGACTGCGTCGGTAGGGGCGTACTGGTTTGCCATTTTCAATGACAAAGTCAAAGCAGATCACACCACCTTCCCAATCGACGATACCGATACCAAATGTGTTTCCTTTGATGAGTTCTTGCACATAAGTGTAGAGACTCTTTTGAATGGCCCGGGTTTCGAGCGAGGCGGTAATTTGTCGTCCCATTTCTGCCAGAAGTGCAATTTTGTGGCGTGCTTCATCTGCAGATTCTTTCTGCATGAATGCCTCGCGTGTGCGGGCAATCACCTCTTGTTCGAGTGTCTTTTTGTTAGCACGTAAGCGCAAAGTGTAGAGATGGATCAGTCCCCATAGCGTGGTGCTCGCCAATACAAACCAGAGCAGATAGGCCCAATAGCTTCGGTACCAAGGCGCGAGGATCGTAAATTGGTAGCTTGCTTCATTAGCTAGTGTTCCATAGATGTTCTTTGCTTTCACACGAAAACGATATTGACCTTCTGGGATATTGGTATATTCCTTTGAATTGACGACGCTCCATTCGCTCCAATTTTTATCAAAGCCTTCGAGTTGATATTGAAATAGCGTGGTGCCAGGTTTTTCATAAAAACTTGCAGCGAATTCAAACATTAATGCATTTTTCTTATAAGCCAATGTTGGTATTTGTGTCGATGTTTGATCTGTTAGAAAAACGGTTTCAGCTTGTGGGAGGCGCGCATTATTTGTGCTGTAGCTTCCATCGAAAATAACTTCATTTGTATTCACTGCGACTTTTCGGACTAAAGTTGAAAAAGCTGTAGTGAAATCTTTGTTCGTATCTAGATCGACCCTAAAAAGGCTCTCGCCCGTAATCCAAATACTCCCATTGGGATGAAAAAAAAGCGGTTTATCGGTAGTAGCTATGCCCCGAAAAGCATGGCTATTGTTTTGATATTTGCCACTTTGGTCTTTGTTGAAAAATTTAACTCCGATTGACGTTTGCAGCAAAAAATTACCTTGCGGATCTTTATCCACCGTAGTGACAGCGATACTGCCATTACTAAACTGCGTGCCAAAGCGTGAGTCTGGCGTAAATTTTGTGGCCTCGGTAATGTCGTTCCATGCGGCGATCTGAGTACTAAACAGTCCCATGGCTGTTGCGACAAATAGCGTGTCATCGATAAATTTGGCTCGATTGAGAGTAAGTTCAGGTAGCCCTTGGTTTTTTCCTATGCGATGGATTTTGATTTGTTGTGGATCGTCGCCGGCAAAGTGCAGGCGTATCAGACCTTGTACCTCAGTTGACAACCAAAGGTCGCCGCTGGCGTCGGTAGTAATGCGTCGGATGCTTTCACGAATCTGTGGGATTTTTCCTACGAATTTCCAATCGTCTTTGTCGCGCTGAAATAATTCTAGTCCGTCCATTTTTCCCATAAATACATGATTGGGCCAACGCGGCGACGTGCCGAGAGTGTAACCACCCTCACTAGAACCAGCGATGCGTTCAATTTTTTCGTCGCGCAATCGAAATAGCCCGCGACTTGAAGCAATCATCAAATCACCAGCGACTTCTTCAAATTGCCAGACTTCACCCGGGCTATTGGGAACGACATCAAACCGTGGCATGTCGTTTTTGAGATCGTATTTG
Source organism: uncultured Undibacterium sp. (assembly GCA_963512475.1). Lineage (GTDB taxonomy): Bacteria > Pseudomonadota > Gammaproteobacteria > Burkholderiales > Burkholderiaceae_D > Undibacterium. The sequence continues at coordinate 7,751 of CAUPNA010000006.1, read as the reverse complement.
AATGGACTTTCAACCAGAATATTTTGAAAGCTACCAACATAGAATTTCCCTTGATGGTAGTAGTTGGAGAGCGAAACGCCATCGACGCCATTGCGTACGGAGAATACGCTTTGAGGCACACTTAACTCGATATGAGAAATCCCCGAATTGGTGCTTGCCCAAAGGTTATTTGAGCGGTCTAACATGATACCTGCGACGGTGTTATCAGCCAGTCCCGAATTGCGATTAATAACACGCTGTACTTGGCCTTGTCGATCCAAGAGAATGATGCCGCCCTTAACGGTGCTGACAGCAAACAGTTGCTCGCCGACTGGGATCATTCTGTAGATGAAGAGATTTTCTTCGGTAGTAAAACTATCGATCTCAGTTGGAAATTTCTGCACGATCTCAGAAATTGTATCGACTTGACGGAGGCGATATTTCTTTGTTTTTTCATCCCATAAGGAGCTTAAGTCCAACAATAAAAAACCACCTGAAACACGTCCAGCCAATATCTGATGCTGAGAAAAACGAGTAAGAATGATACGTTTACCGTCAGCGACCTGGGAAAGCGCAGGAATTGGAATGATGTTTCCATCATCGATGAAACTAAGGCCGCGTTCTTTATCGACATAAAGCAGGTGATCATTGATCACCACGGCCTGCGACGAAGCTAGTTTGCCGTTAAGGACAGTGACCTGACCCTGAAAGAAACGGAAAATTTGACTTCGTGTTAAAAAATAGATGCCATGAGAGGTCGTCTCGATTTGCCAGACATCGTTAAAATTGCGTTCTGCTTCAGGAATTTTTTCCAGCAATGATATGGCATGTACTTTGCCATTTTGATTTGTTGCCAAGTAGCCAAAGTCGCCGATAGAACCATAATAAATTGTTTGGTCAGAAGCAATCGCCAAGGCTCTCACCGTCGGCTTGCCATTGGTCACTACGGTTTTCCAACGCTGCCCATCGAATTCTACTAAGCCCGATGAATTTCCAAAAAAAAGTACACCGCGCTGATCTTGGATTGAAGTCCAATTTTGGCTACGTGCTTTATACACATTGCCATCATAGTTATAGATATTGGGCGCACCAATGATTTGTGCATTCGCTAAAACAGACAGGCAGGATAGTGCCAAGACAAGGATTGCCGTGATGTACCGATTCAGTGAAATCCATGATGGCATGCTCGTATGCTCGTCGATTTAGTAAATTTATTATGCAAATAAAAACTATGTTGATATTGGTTTCATATAAAGCCAGCAACGCACCCAATTTCTTTCTGTATTGCATTAATTTAGCACCGAATTTTTATAAGCGCAGGTCTATTAATCGGGATTGAGATGAATCAGTTGTTGCTCATACACAATTGATTGTTCGGAGAATTTTTTTAATAAATTACTTATCAACTTGCTTTGTTGATTTGGCACTTATTTTTTTATGCTTGTGTCGTGCTGAGCGTAGCTTCTGGTTTGATCAACTTGTCGACCTGATTTTCGATTTGGATCATCAAGAAATTTTTCATTCTCGTTTGAACTCAAGCAGGTATGACTCGACATAAATGGCATGAATAGACGTGCTAATTGACATGAACTGAACTCATAAATTGGCACTCCATTGCCTTGCTTACTAAAGGAAAATTGATGACGATAATTGGGATGAAGATAGGTGCCGCACTCGCTGTACTGTGTGCCTCGAGGGTTCAAGCGCAACGAGTGGTGCTGAATGTACTAGATGCCGATGTGGCAAAAACTTTGGTGTAGCCCTTGGAGTTTCGCATTGCTAGTTTCTCTCAAGATGAAGGCGCCAAAGGACAAGGCGCGCATATTTTATCTTTAAGCGCAGATGCAAAGAAGGCAGTCGTTAAGCTCAAGGGCGTGCCGACCAAACTGAGTGCTTTGCAAGCATTGCCCGCTGATTTATGCAGTGCCAGCGGAACGCGACAATTAGTGTATGCCAAAGACAGTTTGCGTCTGATGGCTAAACTGAATATTGATCAAACCACCAAGAGCTGCGTGATGCAAGGCGTGGTTTCGATTCATGTTGATAAGCGTACTTATCGGTATTTGGTGAAGGGCGTAAGTGCCTTCTAGTTTGCATCTATTCGCATTCACAGAAATCTCAGTAAGCGCTCGCGAGTCCAGAGTTTATTGGCATAAATCAAAGCGCAAACGCCGATGGTAAGCACGCCAACGACATAATTTGCATTCATTGTGAAGATCGCTGCTTTTAATGGATTCATTTGCTGCAAATAAAAGTAGCTGATGACAGCTGCCGCCATTACTAAGCAAGTCATAAACAAATAAAACAAGCTGCGTTCTGGTTTTTTACTTCCCCGAATTACGAGACCAATGCAGAACGCACTGACTAGTTCGACGACCAAGGTGGCGATGCTGGCCAGAGATGTGTATGTCGTGCGATGTAAAGTCGTCGGCATTTCAAAGAACATAGTCGCGCCATACAAGATAACAAACAGGATCAAGGCCCAGGATCCGTAGTAGGTCACACTGGATCTAAGTAAATGATTGGCAATGCGACCTTGTTGAAAATTGTTTGGTAGTAGCACAAAACGCCAATGCAGATCTTTTACCACGATGTAAGAGCTGGAAAACGCGGCGAACGCGACTAAGAGAATCAAGTGAACTAAGGTCACCGATGCTCGCCATTCCACCAAAAAATTAGAGCTAAACAAGAGAAACCATATCAGCCCGGCACTTTTAAATATTCTGTCGGGTGTTGTTAGCCGATATTTCTTTTGTCTGACACGCAACGAGCCAAGGTCGGTAAATCGATAATGGAAGTGGCGCAGTTTACTGATGAAACCTAGCTCCTTTAATTGTAAAGATAAAGCTTTCCCCTTGTTTTCTGGCGGTTGCTCCCAGTACAGCAGTGCACCAAGAACTAGTACTGGCCAAGTCAGTATTACAGGCAAATGCCACGCCCAAGACGCCTCTATCCATTGCGTAATTCCAGAACCTAAGACGACATACGCCACGTACGAAGCGACCGCAATGAGTAGCAAATAGCATCGCTTATTCAGAAAATTATTGAATGCCAATGACAAAGAAAATCCTACAGCTAAACTCAATGAGGCCATTGCCAACAACGCAGTAGTAGGGAACAAATTTTGATGGCTTAGCTCTAATGTAGTTACCGTGAAAAACACAATAATCAGGATTAAGCTTGCACGCGTCAAAATGGCGCGCTGCCAGGCTTGCCACAAACGGGTAGGCGTTTGCAAGTGATGGAAAACCCGCGCGCCAGTTAGCAAAACGCGTCCCCATTTTAGGCCGCCTATCATCAAACTGAATAGGCATACGCTGGCAAAAATAGTCGCATAAAATGACCACTGCCTGTCATTCTTATTCAGCAATAGTATCGCGTAAACTGCGGCAAGCGAGGTGAGGAATAAATTCGCCAGATAGCTGGAGAGGCTACGGGAATAAGTAAACGAGAATCGTGGTTTATCTGAATTAGACATGGTGGTCATCATCGCGAATTAAGAATTCAAGGCGATAAAAAGATCATCGAGGCCGTTGATGCTTGGCGCTGTAACGATGGCGTCGATATCAAAACCAGTCGCTGGATTTATCTTTGTCCAGTTGTTTAGAGTACGAATGTCTAGGATGAGCTGCTCGGCATTTTCAGCGATGCAAAGCGATTTTGGCAGCTTGAATAAGGCCTTCGGAAAGATACGAACAAATTCTAAAACCGCATCCCATTCTTCAAACAACTGAATTCTGCCATCGCGCATGAAGGCAACATGAGACACCACACGTTCTAAGTCGCTCAATAAATGGCTGGAAATGAGTATGGTGGGCGCGTATTTGGCGCTGTCGTCATGCTGATCAGTTTCATCGATAGAATCAGCGAAGAATGGCCGTTCATCTTGAAACAAGGAACGCATGAAATCGCGTCTTGTCATAGGATCGAGACTAGATACCGGCTCATCCAAAATAACTAAATCTGGCTGATGCGCGAGCGCGAGCACCACCGCTAATTTTTGTTGATCACCGCCTGATAATTGACTTACTTCGCGTCCCATAGGCAAGCGTAAGCGTAGCGCCAATTCGATGGCACGTCGCTCGCGCCATTTGGGATAGGCTTGACCTATCATCTTGATGTGCTTTTCAACAGTCAACCAAGGAAATAAATCGGCGGACTGCGCCACGAAGCCAAGTCGTTCGCGCACCGTGTCGTCCATTTCTAATGCGGGCGTATTGAACAGACGTACTTGTCCTTGTTGTGGAGTGTGCAAGCCAACAAGACAGCGCAATAAGGTGGATTTTCCACAGCCATTAGCACCAATCAAACCGACAACTGCGCCATGAGGAATCGCTAGATTGACATCTTGCAATATCGATTTAAAGCTATAAGAAAAATGCAGGTTTTCGCAAGAAATCGCGAATTGCTTGGTGTCTGATGCTGTGGTCTTAGTCTGCATTTTTCTTACTCTCGTTCTCTATTGTTTTTAGTGCCTGCTCAAATAATTTCAACGCTTGCGTTCTGTCCAAACCGAGTTGATGAACCACTTGGGCTGCGCTCAACATCGCAGGCATGGCTAAATTGGTTTTGTCTCTTGCTGTATTGCGCCGCTCCGCTATCACCATGCCGACCCCACGCATGCGCACTAATGCACCTTCAATCTCCAGCATGTTGTAAGCCTTGCTGACGGTCATAGGATTAATCGCATGCTGCAAAGCGACCGTCCGCACGGAAGGCAATGTGTCACCGGAACGTAACTGCCCACTAGCAATAAAACGCTTCACCTGATCGATGATCTGGCGAAATATTGGTGTGCTACTGGAAGGGTGGATATCGTAATTCATTGTGAATTAGTGTATCACTACGATAATACGCAATGCAAGCGGAAAATTTTGAGGTGATTGGAAGTAATAAAGAGGAAACTGGTAACGGGAAATTGCGCGGTTTGTATCTTGCGCTTGTTCAAATTTGGAGAGGAGATTTGATTTGTCGTGGCAACTTGTTTGGTGTCTTGTCGACACCAAACGATGATTCTTGCAATGCTTCAAATATGCAAAGCATGCCCCAAAGCCCGCAGTGCCGCTTCCTGCACTGCTTCACCCAAGGTTGGATGTGAGTGAATCGTCCCCGCCACATCCTCTAAGGTCGCGCCCATTTCTAACGACAAACCAAACGCCGCGCTGAGTTCGGAAACGCCTTTGCCTACCGCTTGCCAACCGAGTACTAAGTGATTGTCTTTGCGTGCTACTACGCGCACAAAGCCATCGGTGGATTCTAAAGTCATCGAGCGACCATTGGCGGCGAATGGGAACATGGCGGTAATGTGTTCGATACCTGCGGCTTGCGCTTCGTGCGGTGACTTGCCGACCACGACTAATTCTGGATCGGTGAAGCACACGGCAGGGATAGACGTCGGTGTGAAATGACGGCGTTTGCCAGCGATGATTTCTGCCACCATTTCGCCTTGCGCCATGGCGCGATGGGCGAGCATCGGTTCGCCCGCCACGTCGCCGATCGCCCATACATCACGCATGGAGGTGCGGCATTGATCGTCGATTTTGATGGCACGATCGTTCATGTCTAGCATCAGACTTTCTAGGCCAAAACCTAGCGTGCGTGGGCGACGTCCAACGGCGACTAAGACCTTGTCGCAGGATAGCTCAGACTCTTCACCCGCGGCGTTTTTCACACGCACAGCATCGCCTGCTGTATTCATGCCTTGTACCGTCAAACCTAGATGCACTTCCACGCCCAATTGTTTGAGCGCAGTTTTCACGACTTTCGTCAGGTCTTCATCATAAGCAGGCAGGATGCGATCTAAGGATTCGACGACTGCGACTTCGGCACCCAGCTTGCGATACGCTATACCGAGTTCCAAACCGATGTAGCCACCGCCAACTACGACTAATTTTTTTGGGATTTCAGTCGGAGATAAAGCTTCGGTAGAACTGATGACTTTGCCGTCGCCAGAACCAACTGGCATGAAAGGTAGCTCGACGGGCGTTGAACCAGACGCTATCAATAAATGTTGGCAAGTGATGCGAGTGACTTCTTGGCCGTCTTGCATGACGGCGACGGTTTTACCATCAAGAATCTGCGCCCAGCCTTTGACGACTTGCGCTCCATTCTTTTTCAACAGTGCGCCAACGCCTGTTGTTAAACGTTTGACGATGCCGTCTTTCCAGCTGACGGTTTGCTCGATATTAATGCTGGGATCGCTGACCTGTATTCCGATAGACGAACCATGTGAATAGTGCTTAGCTTTTTCAAATTCCTCGGCAGCGTGGATCAGCGCTTTGGATGGAATGCAGCCGATGTTGAGGCAAGTGCCGCCGAGTTGATCGCCTTCGATCAAGATGGTGGCGATGCCCAATTGCGCGGCGCGGATGGCGGAGATGTAACCGCCTGGGCCACCGCCGATGACGACTAGGGTTGTGGATTGTGTTTGCATGATGTGTTCCTGAAAATTAGCTTAATTTGGTTTGTTCTCCCTTCTCCCTCAAGCGGGAGAAGGGCAGGGGATGAGGGTGCTTGGACGAACCGTGAACTGGAAAAAGTCCGACCGGTTTCACGTCCTTCTGTATTCCTCTATTTTTGGCGATGCACATTTCTGAACCGCCCTCACCCCAACCCTCTCCCGCTTGCGGGAAAGGGAGCTATCTAGTCAATAAACAGCGTAGCCGGACATTCCAAACACCCGCGTATGGCTTGAATAAACTGCGCCGCATCCATGCCATCGACCACGCGATGATCAAATGAGGACGACAGATTCATCATCTTGCGTGCGACGACTTGACCATTGCGTATCATCGGGCGTTCCACCATTTTGTTCACGCCTATGATTGCTACCTCAGGTGAATTGATAACCGGTGTCGACACGATGCCGCCTAAAGCGCCCAGACTGGAAATCGTAATCGTTGAGCCCGATAACTCTTCACGTGTGGCTTTGCCTATACGGGCGGCTTCTGCCAGTCTTCCCATTTCATTCGCGTTACCCCACAGATCGCGAGCCTCAGCGTGGCGCACCACCGGCACCATCAAGCCTGCTGGGGTTTGCGCTGCGATACCTAAATGAACTGCTGCGAACTGCGTGACTACGCCAGCCTCATCGTCGTAGCGCGCATTGATTTGTGGATAGTCGCGGACCGCCAAAACGACAGCACGCATCAGCAGTGGTAACAGGCTCAGCTTGCCGCGCTCTTTGCCCCACTTTTGATTGAGTTGAGTGCGCAACGCTTCCAGTTCGGTGACATCGACTTCTTCGACATAAGAGAAATGCGGAATGCGACGTTTGGCATCTTGCATTTTCTGCGCGATTTTGCGGCGTAGACCGATGACGGGAATTGCAGTTTCTTCGTGCAGTTCGCGATAGCTGTTACCGCCGGAAGCGATCGGAGCAGATCCGCGCGCGACATAGGCATCTAAATCGTCTTGCGTGATGCGGCCCGCTGCGCCGGTGCCAGGAACAAATTGCAATTCCACGCCTAGATCCCATGCACGACGACGCACTGCGGGCGAGGCGATTGGTTTTTCACCATTGGCGCGTGCTGCGCTTGGAATGCTGCTACTTGTTTTCGCTACCGAGGAAGCTGCTGCCGCTGCAGGCGCTTTTGCAGGTGTTGCTGTTGGTGCAGCTGGCTTCTCAGCAAGCGGTGCAGGCGCGGCTGCAACTGGAGCGGCCTTCGCTGGAGCGGGAGCCGGTGATGTTGAGGCTGCATTCGCATCCACATTCCCAGCCCCTTCAACTTCAATACGAATCAATTCCGATCCGACCGCCATCACTTGACCAG
>CAUPNA010000005.1:0-54312 GCA_963512475.1 uncultured Undibacterium sp. | reverse complement strand
CGAAGGTTTGCCGAATGTGCCACCGCGTGCACAATCTGCGCACCAGCAAGCGTCTTGCCTGGCAGATTCTTTATGCCGTTCGTTAGCCGGAAAATCGCTCAAAGACTTTGTGTACAAAGATCACGGCTCACTGGTCTCGCTTGGCAATTACAGCACGGTCGGTAGTTTGATGGGAGCGATTGCCAGCGGTTCTGTGTTTATCGAAGGGACACTAGCGAAATGGATGTATTGGTCGCTGCACAAGCATCATCAGGTGGCAGTCAATGGCTGGTTCCATACCTGGTTATCGACCTGGGCGGAGACCATAGACAGAGTGCGTAATCCTAGAATCAAGTTGCATTAAGCTGCGTTTAAAGCTGCGTTTAAAGCTGCGTTTAAAGCTGCGTTTAAATCTGAGTTTAAATCTGAGCTTAAATCTGAAACAAAAGGTGCCGACAGTTCTAACAACACACTCAATTTCCTAACTCCCACCACCTCAATCAAGCATCGCGCGCATAGCGCACCCTACTCTCTCGGCGGGCTATGAAGGATGTTCGCGCCTTCGCCTTCGCGGCCTTGAAAGAAACTCGCTGAGGCCTGCTCTGCGCAATACATGCGCACGATTTGCATCGAGATCCACGGTTGCTCCGATTCGTGGAGCTTCACAATCAGGCGTACTTCGGCATAAACCTTTTCACCTGCTTGATTGGTCATCACAGGATAGGGGCGATAGCGTGGTTGCACCAACCAGTTTTCCGGCTGATCTAGTTGATCCAAGGCTTGTTCGCTAGGACCTATATGTAAATCTTTACCGCCACAAGAGAAAATATTTTTCGCAACCAGCTTCTGCGGAGACAGGTTCAAGTCGCGCCATTTATGCCCCCTGACATTCTCGGGTTCAAACGGGATGTTTATTTCTGAAGCCAAGCCTTTGTGTACCAAAAAATACCAAGCAGGATGACTATGCCAATTAAGCTTAGCAGCCTGTACCTGTTTGAGAAAAGGATCATGGTCATCGAGTTCGCTCAGAATCAAACGATTAAGTATCTTGTCGTGCCGAGTGCGTACACCGTTTTGATTTGAGAATACTCGTCCCTCAGCATTGATCTCAATTTGATGTGGTTCTACGATGGGTAAATTCCATAGCACGGAGGTCGCATGCAGATCAAAAAGTGTGCCGCGTTGCCAGGGCTGATATTCCAACAGTGCTGGATTGTCGCCACCTGCCAACCAAGGTCGGCAAGTTTGCAACCAATCTAGATTTCCACTTCTTTTCTGCCACGGTGGACAATCCGCCAATTGCGGCCACAACTGACTATGCGCTTGATGTAGTCTATAGCCCATGGTCAATAAAGAAGTGAATGCTTGGAATTCGACTAATCGAATATCCCATTCATCCGCATCGCTTTCTTCATCGAAGATAATGGCGTAATCGACCGTCAATACATCGGCAGCACTGGCGTGTTGCCAACCCTTGGCTTGCATAAGTTCAGCGCGTAAATTCGGCTTGATGATGTCGCACAAAGCCGCAACACGCTGCGTCAATTTATCTTGCAGACGGTGCGATGCGATCAGTGGCCATTCTGAAAACAGCACAGGTTCCGTCGGCACGTGAGTGGTTCCCGCCAATTGCGCCCACAAATGATGAATAGTTTGTTTCGATTGCGCTGCGTTTTTTTTAAGCTCAAACGTTAACGCATGAAAAGGATGGTGATCTGTCGCCATCGCTTTATTGCATGTAACGCGCTGGTGCAAACTGCGCTTCCTCAGTCTCATGAATCAGATGTTGCACCAAGCTTTGATAGTTCTCAGATCGTTTGAAAATGCCTCGTTGGATATCAGCGGAAGCACCTTGTATAAACAGTGCAGCCATTTTTTCGCGCAGACCTTTTAGTAATCCCAATTCCTTCGCTGCGGGTGTCAAGCGTAACAACCACTGATCAAAATATTCGTGCAGGCTGACGGGTGTTTCACTATACCAGTCAATCAAAGTAGCACTCAGGCCACGTCGACGCACCCGCCATTTATTCTCTTCGAGGCAAGCGCGTGACAGCGGCTTTGGTAGCCGCCCACGCTGATAATCCTGCACTAAGGTTGCGACTTCACATTGCAGTAAAGCAGTGATCAACCAAATGTGTTCTAAGGACGGCGTCGCATCACAAATCCTGACTTCCAAGGTGTGATAACGATGATGCAAACGCAAGTCTTCCCACATGCCATGCTGTGCTTCCAAAGTGCCGACCTTGCGCAATAATTCTATGTGATCAAAGTACGCTTCTTCCGATTGCCAAATGTCGGGCGTTCCCATCCGTGGTAAGCGGTCAAGCATAGAGTGACGCCAACTTTGCATGCCAGTATCACGACCTTCATAAAAAGGCGAACTAAGTGAAATCGCTAGCACGGGAGCTAAGCTATTGCGTAGCGAATTGAAAATCGCCATCGGTGGAATGCCTTTAGGTAAACCCAAATGCACATGAAAACCGTAAGACACCAAACTACGCATAATGTCAGCATACTCATCCACGAGACGAATGTAGTGCTGATGCTTGTCTGAGTCTTTATTGATCTCTTGCTCTTTCCAATTCGAAAATGGATGCACGCCGGCGGACAATATTCGCTGTCCTTGCGCCTGAGCTCGCAAGCGAATAATGTCACGCATGTCACTCACGCTTGCAACGATCTGGTCAGGTGTATGACAAATTGGCGTCTGCAATTCAACGACCGCTTTATGAAGTTCGCAAGAAGAGCTGCCGTTACGATCTGGGAAATCAGATTGACCTCGTTCGAAATCATGCGCAACTAACTCTAGACTGTGTTGATCAACAATCTGCAATTCTTCTTCTGCACCCAATGTAATCAAATTCGACATATCTTGCATCCTTATAAGCGTTGCGAGCCTTTCGTGCGTTAGAAACCTTGATATGGTTACTAACAAAGACTGTTTCCAAATTCGACGCAGGCGTGGCTCAGGAAAGGCTGATGTAAACATTGAGCTTATTAGCAAACATTGAAATCGTCTTAGCAACACTTTAATCGGGACAAGGCAAGTTTAATTGAGGTATTAAAGGGCAATATAGGTTCCAGTTTGGGGTTTTGATTGTCAGATGCGGTGGTGCAAGGACAGGCAGGGATGCCACACCACGGCAAATCAATCGCGAAGAGCTTCGTAATGCTTGGCATCTCGAATTCAGGCGTTCTACAATGCAATATCTACATCAGGCTGAAGCTGGAGTCCACCATGCATCCAATTCTTAGAAACATTTTGGCGATCATCGCTGGCGCCGTCATCGGCAGCATGGTGAATATGGCATTCATCACAATGAGTGGAACCATTATTCCGCCACCAGAAGGCGCAATTACCACGACTACGGAGGGCTTAAAAGCATCAATGCATTTATTTGAAGCTAAGCATTTTCTCTTCCCGTTTATCGCGCATGCCGCGGGCACTTTGGTCGGCGCCTTGCTTGCAGCACTGATTGCCGCCAATCACAAGATGCGATTTGCATTCGGTATAGGCGCATTGTTTTTAGCAGGAGGCATTGCTAGCGCAGTCATGCTTCCTGCACCACTCTGGTTTATGGTTGTCGATATCGGCTTCGCCTATCTTCCTATCGCGTATATTGGTTGGAAGATTGCTGCAAGGTGGTCCGCTAAGAGTTAAACAACTGTTAGCTTTAGGTACCCAATTTGACATCATTTAGGAAAATTACCAAGCACAACTGATATCGTCACACATCGTATTTCTTGATTTTTTAATTTATCAGAGTTAATGAGATAGGAGAACATAGGGAAATATACTCAAGACCGTGCTCATTGCACGGAACCGCAGAGCAATCAAGCTAGCTAGCTATACCGATGCACGATGAGTATCAGTCATAAATATCATGTGCTAAGATTTTAATGATTCCCACTTTAAGAAAATAAGTCACTCTATGATTCGATCTGCCAACAAAGATGATTTTGATTTCATTTATCGTCTTTACATGCACCCAGAAGTCAATCCGTTTTTGTTATATGAACAGATGGATGCCGAAGATTTTCTACCCATCTTTGAAGCGCTATTGTCAGAAAACGTGCTGTATATCTTTAATGCACCGAATGACGAAAATGCATCACCGACTGGCATGTTCAAGTTGATCCAACTCAAACATCGCACCTCGCATATCGCCTACCTGGGCGGCGTAGCAATTGATCCTGCGTTCGCGGGCAAAGGCTACGGGGCTAGCATGATGCAAGAAATTATTGCGCTCGCAGCGTCAAAAAAAATAAAGCGTTTGGAATTGAGTACCGGCGTACATAACTTACGCGCCGCGGCATTGTATGAAAAGTGTGGATTTGAGCGCGAAGGTATACTGCGTCACTTTACTTATCTCAAAAAAGAAGACCGTTATGTGGACGAAATTTTGATGTCGTATTTGTTTTGAGCTACGGAATACTATACTTACGCATGTCTGACCCTAGCTCCTTACCGCAATAGAGATAGTCGGCGGTCTGTTATTGATGTCTTATCGCTTGGCGAAAATGGGTGGCTTTGGGATTTTTGATGATTCGTTTAGGCATGATCTGCTTATTATTGGCAGAGACCAATAGCGACCAATAGAGATCAAACAAAGAAAAAACCAGGCGTCACAAAATATTATGACGCCTGGTCTCGCACTGTACTTACTTCAACAATTTAAAACTTAGGCTGCGTCAAAGTCGGTGTACCACCGATATAGCGTTGTAACCAGTTTTGCACTTCCCAATTCCAATGTATGGAATTTTGTGGAGACAATATCCAATGATTTTCGTTCGGGAATATCACCAAGCGCGACGGTATCTTCATACCTTGTAGTACGCCATAGAGCGCTGTGCTATTGACATAAGGCACGCGGTAATCAATTTCTCCATGAGTAAGCAACATCGGTGTCTTGAAGTTTTTAGCGTAGGTCATAGGATTGTTTTTTTGCATGGTTTCGGCGTTACTCCAGGGATTGCCACCCAAAGTAATTTCAAAGGAGTAATTGGTCGTATCCGAACCATATTGTGTGACCAGATCATTGACACCAGCGTGATCAATAATCGTCGCGAATCTATCAGTATGCCCTGCCAGCCACGCAGCCAAATAACCACCATAACTAGCGCCCGCTGCTGCGATACGTTTAGCGTCGATGTTACCCAATTTCTGCATCAAATAATCTGTGGAACGCAAGACATCTTGGCTTGGCATTTCTCCCCATTGATGGTTAATACTACGTGCGAATTTTTCACCAAAGCCAGTAGAACCATGGCGATTCACCCAACTCACGACATAGCCAGGTGCCGCCATCACGTGCGCATTCCAGCGAAAATTAAAAGCATTACCGACCATCGTGTGCGGACCGCCGTGCATCAATTGAAGTAGTGGATACGATTTTGTTTTATCGTAATCTGGTGGCAGGATAAGCCAGCCTTGCACCTGTTCGTCGTTCGCACCTTTAAAGGTATAGGGTTCTACTTTGCCCAATTTAAATTTCGCCATCAACTCGTCATTAAAATGTGTGAGTTGACGCAAACTTTTGCCATTGACGTCCATACTAAACAACTCATTTGGACGATCAAAACTGCTACGCAATAGGACTAATTGACTACCGGCTTGTTTGAGTTTTGAAATACCAGCGCCGCGAAGCACTCGCTCAAATTGACTGCCATCTGCCTTGCTTGCAAAAACACTCACCTCGCCCTGATCCTCCACCACACTCCATAACTTACTATTATCTTTGCTGATCGCAAACTCAGAAATTGCATAATCGCGTGCCTCGGTAACCGGCATATTTTTTCCTGTGGCAAGATCATAGCGCCACAATTTGCTGGAGCTGCCGTCATAAATTGGCGTTGCGGTACGTGTGTAGTAAAGACTTTTACCATCAGATGAAAATCCAGGTGAGGCATCAGGGCCACGATTATCGGTGGTGATGTTTTTGGGTGCGCTATTCTCAACTAGAGCGAGCAAAACGATATCGGCATTGTCCGCTTCCTGATGCGGCGCAGGAATCGTATTCTTGCTCAATGCAATATTGCGTCCATCGGACGAAAGATGGAAGTCAAAAGCACCAGCAACGTTAAATAACTCTTGCGAAGTTGGTGTCAGGTCTTTCAGCGTTTTGGTTTCCAAGTCGAGTTGCAACAAATGACTAGAGAGCTGATCCGTCACCCATCGATCGAAAAAGCGATAGGTTCTGTCTTCGGTCACTTTGGCCGTCATTTTGCTATCGCGACGACGTTTGATTTCTTTTTTCATCGCTGCTATATCATCCGCACTCCACTTGCCTTTTAAGGCAGGAATAGCGTTACTGCCGACAATCAGACTTTTGCTATTTGGCAGCCACTGCGGATTGGCAACACCGTAAGGTAGTTCCAACACTTTCTCCGCTTCGCCCCCATCTAAACGTAAGACATACAATGCTGCCGCTTCATCGTCGACACGACGTGAGGTAAAAGCGATACGCGTACCATCCGGGCTCCACACTGCCGCGCTATCGTTGGAATCCGCAGTCGTTAAACGCCTTTGATTGCCGCCTTGTGCATCCATTAACCAGATATTCGTTTGAGGACGGTTTTTTTCTATGGACCAGCTTTGCACGGTAAAGGCGATCAGCTTTTGATCGGGTGAAACTGATGGATTATCGACCCGCTTAATCGCCCACAAATCATGCGGCGTTATTGCGCGTTGCGTGGTGTCAGCAAATGCTGTCGTTGCCGTGTTTGCTGTGATGACAACGCCACAGCTCGCGATCAAAATTGCCAATCCTGTCGTGCGCAGACTTCGATGGGCAAATGCATAGGCATGCTTTATTTTCATTTTTATCATCCTTCAAATTAGAGGAGCTTGGACACAGAATTGGCCAATTAGTTACAAGCTACAAGAGCAAAAAAAATACACCACGAGAAATACCGTAGGCGAGACATAATACGACAATCCCTGCCGGGTGTAGCTACACTTATGTGATAATTAAGGCACTCTATATTGTGCGACAAACTCCGAAAAAATCAGCCTAAGCAGGAAAATATCATGGGAATCCAAGATCCACGTATTGATGCCTATATCGAAAAATCAGCCGAATTTGCTCAACCTATTCTGCGTCATATACGCGCTATAGTGCATCAACATTGCCCTGACGTGAGCGAAACCATTAAATGGAGCATGCCGCACTTTGAATATAAAGGCGGCATTTTTTGCCATTTTGCAGCATTTAAACAGCATTGCGCTTTAGGATTTTGGTTAGGAGCGATGCTGCAAATTGACAGCAAACTAGAAAAAGCCATGGGTGACTTTGGCCGCATCACGTCCTTGCAGGATATGCCCAATGATAAAGACTTTGTGAAGTTATTAAAGGAAGCCATCAAACTCCATGACGCAGGCGTCAAAATCCCTGCGCGTAGTAAAGCAGACACCGAGAAAAAAGAGTTAGAAATCCCATCGGCATTTCTGACTGCCGTCAAGAAAGACAAACTAGCTTTCACGACCTTTGATGCCTTTCCTTATTCTCAGAAGAAAGAATATGTCATGTGGTACGTCGAAGCCAAAACCGAAGCAACACGTGACAAGCGTTTAGCGCAAGCCATTGAATGGATGGCAGAAGGCAAACGCCGCCATTGGAAATATGAAAAATGTTAGTTCAACATTTTCTCTAAAAAAAACCATGTCCCAACCACTCGATAATATTTTCTGGCATAGCTTAAGCGGCGCGCATGCTTGTTACGCTGCAGGTGAAGGCAAAGCCCGACGTTATGCCCAAGGTTTCTCGCCGATACTCGGTTTTGAAGATGCAGAGCACCCTGACTTCAATGCCTTGTTACCTTACTGTGATCGCGGTGAACATTTTTATTGCGCTGATTGGCAAGGTGCGCTACCTGAGGGGTGGCAACTTCACGTAGAGAAAACCATGTTCCGCATGCAATGGGATGGTGCGATGCCTGCCGCTCTTGAGGACGACAATGAAGAGAATTTTGTACTGCGTGCATTGAATAAAGCCGATGCTGGGCAGGCACTAGAACTGGCGATCTTGACTAATCCTGGCCCGTTTGGATTACGTACGATAGAACTGGGGGAATATCTCGGATACTTCATCGGGGAGCGTTTGGTTGCCATGGCAGGTGAGCGTAGCTATGCGCCGCCTTTCCGTGAAGTCAGCGGCGTGTGCACTCATCCGGACTTTCAAGGGCAAGGATTGGCACGAGGCTTAATGTACAAAATTATCCGACGTCAATTGCTCGCCGACGAAATCCCATTTCTGCATGTGATGAGCCACAATACCGCTGCGCATGAACTCTATCTGCGTATGGGCTTCAAAGATTATTGCGAAACCGCGGTGAGAGTTGTGTCACGTATTTAATTCAACACAATCTGCTGCAGGATTTTCAGGCGTCTACAACTTCTTTACCATCTAATCAATATAGATGACCTCGAAGAAAAATCAAAACCCCTCAACGCCGAGACGCAGAGGCGTTGAGGAAAAACGAAAACAGAAGGGAAAATGGCTCTTTGATTTTCTCAAAATAACTTAATTCTAACAAGAGGAAGAACCAAGGAAATTTTTGATTTTCTCTGCGCTTCTCAGCGCCTCTGCGTCTCAGCGTTGAGGGGTTTTCTCGTATTTGATACCGATAAATTATGTAGGGACTGCCTTGCTTAACTTTGCCATGCCAACGATCACACGCATAGAACGACCGTAGTGATAATTGATTTGCTGTTCGCTATAACGATGTTCACTCGCCACAGGACAACTAACGCGTGCCACACAAGTATCTTTGCAGCGTGAATTTTCTTGCTGTCGATAGCTAACGCATTTAAGCAAATGAAACTCGCCATCATTTAATGCTTGAGCAGGGCAACTATGAATGCAAATTTTTGTACTGCAATCATGACAAGGCGATGTCGTTTTTACCGGCGTGGTCAGCGGCAAATTGGTGTTGGCTAAAATCATAGCGCGATACGCAAACCAAGAACCAAAAGTGGTGTTGATTCCCACCATAAATGGCGAATCATGATGCCAACCGGCTAGCTTCCCTAACTCCTGTAGGCTCACGGTATAGGCGCCTGGATAGATAATTTCATAGGCTGCACCAGCGTGCTCAAGATCAAAAAATTGCCGCACAACCGACACCGTGAAATCATCGACCGGATGATTGCCTGCCTCTGTACCCATATCCGTGCCAGCTGCCAGCAACGATTGCCAAAACTGTTGGCCACCGTGTCCTATCAAAATCATCTGGCGATAATTCAGCGCCTGTGGACAACGCTCGGCCAGCAACGCCCGTGCATCGGTCGATAAGTCAGCAATATCAAATACCGCCTGACAATTGAGACCCGCATCGTTCAACAGCGATGAGGAAAGGGTTTGATAGGGATTCATGCACTATTACCATTAAAAAAGTCTATTTTACCGTGCTTGTGCGCTCTGACAACCGAAGATAACGTGACCACGCCAATATCGTTTAAAATCTTGCTATCCACCTACCCTGCAGTGCACCTACGCGCCGCTCCTCTCTTTCGAAATTCATCATGCCATTTTCCAATCTAGGTTTATCCAGCGCCCTTTTAAATGCCGTTCAAGCTCGCGCCTATCAACAACCAACGGCTATACAAAGCGATGTTATTCCTAGCTTGCTGGCTGGGCGAGATGTATTGGCCACTGCGCAAACCGGATCGGGTAAAACGGCAGCTTACTGCCTGCCCATACTCGAACGTTATTTACAGCAAAAGAAACAGACGCAAAGAAGTGTACAGACCTTAATCCTGGTACCTACGCGTGAGTTAGCGGTGCAAGTCGGTGATACATTGCGTAGCTTGAGTCAGGCATTTCCACAATCACCTAAGCTTGCGGTGTTGTTTGGCGGGATCTCCATTAATCCACAAATGCTGCATTTGCGTGGTGGCGCTGATATCGTGATTGCGACACCTGGTCGTTTGCTTGATTTGGTCAGCAAAAATGCCTTGAAATTGGATGAAGTAAGCTGTCTGGTTTTGGATGAAGCTGACCGCATGCTGGCATTGGGGTTCGCTGATGAATTGCAACAGGTTCTCAAGCTATTACCAGAACAACGACAAAATTGTTTTTTCTCAGCGACTTTCGCGCCGAATGTGGCGACGCTGGCCGAAGCGCTGTTACGCGATCCACATCGCATCAATATTCCCAGCACCGAAGAAGGCAAACCCGATATTCTGCAACGAGCCATCATCGTCGATGCCAAACAACGTACACAGTTACTGCGCCACTTATTTGAAAGTGAAAAATGGTCGCGCGTCTTGGTATTCGTGGCGACTAAATATGCCGCTGATTTGCTCTCAACGAAATTGCGCCGCGCCCATATCAGCGCCGAGGCTTTTCATGGCGAACAAACACAAGGTAAACGTAGCCAGGTCATCGCTGATTTTAAAGCCTCGCGTGTCAAGATTGTCATTGCTACTGATGTCGCAGCGCGTGGACTCGACATCAGTCAATTGCCGGTGGTCCTGAATTTCGATCTACCGCGTTCCAGCGATGATTATCTGCACAGAATTGGTCGCACTGGACGCGCGGGTGAAGCAGGCTTAGCAGTCAGCTTTATTTGCGCCGATGCCGCCAACGAAGCACATTTCCGTTTGATTGAACAACGCCACGGTGTAAGAATCCCACGTGAACAGATTGCAGGCTTTGAACCGAGCGCAGAAAGCCTCGCCGATACAGAAGCAACTCGTCCACTTGATCCAAATGGTGGCATCAAAGGGAAACGCCCAAGTAAGAAAGACAAACTCAGGGCTTTGCAAAAAACGACGGGCGAGTAAAAAATTTTCTTCGGAGGTATTTTTTATAACAATACGTCCGACTTATTCTCAATTCAATGAGCATTTGTCGACTGATATCAGCTTAGGAGCGCTATGCTAAACTACCGCCCTCTGCATTCTTACAAGCGCACTGCGCTTCTCTTTACGCTATGACCAACGCAATTCTGAACCAAATCGTCGACTCTCCCTTACAGCAGCTCTACCCACAGCCTTTATGGCAGTGGTTTGCACAAATTTGCGCGATACCCCATCCGTCAAAACATGAAGCGGCATTGAGCGCGTATATTCAAGCGTGGGCAAAAGAGCGCAACTTAGCGGTGACCGTCGATCAAGTCGGTAATTTGATCATCCGCAAACCCGCCACTGCCGGTATGGAAAATCGCAAAACCGTCGTGATCCAGGCGCATCTCGATATGGTGCCGCAGAAAAATGCGGACAAAGTTCATGACTTCACCAAAGACCCTATCGAAGCTTGGGTTGATGGCGAATGGGTTAAAGCACGTGGCACGACTTTGGGCTCTGATAACGGTATCGGCATGTCTTCTGCGCTGGCGATTTTAGGTGCCAACGATATTCCGCACGGCCCTTTAGAGATACTGTTAACCGTCGATGAAGAAGCTGGCATGTCCGGCGCTTTCGGCCTGCAGGCTGGCATCCTGAACGCCGAAATTTTAATCAACACCGATTCAGAACAAGAAGGCGAAATCTACATGGGTTGCGCTGGCGGCGTTGACGCTAAAATCAATTTAGCTGTGCAATGGCGAGAGGCAGACCCAGCCCAAGTGGCTTACAGCTTGAGTATTTCAGGTTTAAAAGGTGGACATTCAGGTGTCAATATTCATCTAGGGCGCGGCAATGCCAACAAATTAATTGCACGTTTTTTAGCGGGTCACGCTGTCGAACTTGGTCTAAGCATTAGTCATCTCCAAGGTGGTTCACTACGAAACGCAATCCCGCGTGAATCCTCATGTAGTTTTATTCTGCCAGTAGACAAGCTAGAGTTATTGGAGCAACGCGTAGCGCGATTTCAAAGCGTCCTTCAGGCCGAACTCGCCGCGACAGAGCCAGCACTTAAATTAAGTCTGAGCGATGCCGTAGCCCCCGCTAAAGTTTTGCATACCAAAGCACAGCAACAATTAATCAATCTGATCAATAGCTGCCCGAATGGTGTCATGCGCATGAGCGATGAAGTAGCTGGTGTGGTAGAGAGCTCCTTAAATCTTGGCGTAATCAGCACGTTAGAAAATAGCATCAGCCTCATTTGTATGGTGCGTTCTTTAATAGATAGCGGTCGCGCCAATATTGAAAGCCACTTGCAATCGCTATCCGATTTGGCTGGAGCCGAAGTTAAGTTTGAAGGCCGCTATCCTGGCTGGAAGCCCGACAACAGTTCGCCTGTAATGGCCATTGTGAAAGCGACTTACGAGAGTATTTATCAACGTGAACCTGAGATCATGGTGATACATGCGGGCTTGGAATGTGGGCTATTCAAAAAGCCTTATCCACACTTGGATATGGTATCGATCGGCCCGACGATACGTTTCCCACATGGTCCAGATGAAATGGTGAATATTAAAACCGTGGGTCAATATTGGGATCTGTTGTTAGCGGTATTGGCGCGCATTCCAGAACGAGCCTCTTAAACTTTTCGCACAAGCAGTATTAGATCAAATCGGGCACGTACGAGGATTGACGCAGTCAAAAAAATCAGTTTTTACATTATTACTGATGAATCTTGATGTGATTAATCATCGATACGCGCCCTGAAATCATTCAGTGACAAAAGAACTAACGCGAATCAAATCAAATCAAAGAATAAAAACGAATGACAGAATAAAGCAACAAAAAATTATCATAAACAAATCAAATTCGTCATGCAAAGCAATATCTTTTTCCCTTCTGCTCTCCCTTCCTCTTTTATGCAGTTAAGATAAGATCAGGCCATATACAATTGGCACGTCAAATTTCAACAATGATCAGAATCTCCACAGCGTCAAAAAGCTTAAGCTTAGTTTTTTAAGGATCAAAGTTAATTTTCGTCGCAAAATCTCAGCTTAAATATTCGCCAACTGGCGTCCGATCTATATCAACTATGTATTTTAGTTTCACCTTGAATCTAACGCATCAACATCACTGAAACACGCTGCAAAAACGTGAAGAAACCAATACAGGTATCGTAAGCCAAACACCAACACTGCTGAATTCAAAAAATCTTCTGGGAGTTTTTATGAACTTAATTAGCAATCTGTCGATACGTAAAAAATTATTAGCAGGTATGACAGCCTGCCTACTATTATTTTTGGTTATTTCCACTAGTTTGAGCTTTATCTTGATCGGCAATACCGCACGTGAACGCGCGGTTGAACAAGAATTACCTGCCGTCGTTGGCGAAATTCGCAATGACATTCTGCGTCAGATCGGTGCGCCATTAGCGACCTCCAAAGGCATTGCTAATAACACCTTCCTGCAGGACTGGGAAGCCAATGGACTGAGCGAGGAAGGGACAAGTGCATGGCAACGTTACGCACAAAACTTACAAAGCAAAACACAGGCTGCGAGTGTTTTTTGGGTCTCCGGCGACACAGGAAAATACTACACACACAAAGGCCTAGAGAGGACTTTAAGTAAAACCGACTCATCGGACAAATGGTTTTTTGACTTAATGGCGAGTAGCAAACCTTACACGCTAGATATTGATAAAGACAAAGGTGGCGACAGCTATATGCTGTTTATTAATGCCCGATTCGATGCGGGCAATGGCAAAGCTGGCTATGCTGGTATCGGGCTATCTGTCAGCAAACTCGCTGATGCGATTAAAAACTATAAGGTGGGCAATTCTGGTTTTGTCTATCTGACGCGGGCCAACGGTACCTTGATGATACATCGCGATGCAGCACTGGTAGAAGCTCGCTCCAATCTAAATAAGCTACCAGGATTCTCAGAAGAGTTAGCGAAGAGCCTCTTGAGTAGCAAGCCTTTTTATCACACAACTTACGCCGCTCCAAATGGAAAAAAAATCGTCGTCTCATCCTTCGTACCTGAATTGGATGTGTATGTGATCGCTGAAGTACCAGAGAGCGAAGTCATTGGTAAAGTCATGCAATCTGTGAGCTGGTCAGCCATCATCGCTGGCGTAGTGGGTGGTGGCACCGGCCTGTTAGTCATTTTATGGATCAGCGCCGCCATTGCTGCACCTGTTGGTCGTGCTGCCACGATGCTGGGTGAAATCGCCGACGGCGATGGTGATCTGAGTCGGCGCATGCCCGTAGAAAGTGAAGATGAAGTCGGCATGCTGGCGGATGCCTTTAATCGCTTCGTCGCTTCGCTCAACCGCACCATCAGCGAAGTACGCGCCAGTACCGAAACGATCGCCGAGGCATCAAGTGAAATTGCTACTGGCAATATGGATTTATCAAATCGCACTGAGAATCAGGCATCCAATTTGGAGCAAACCGCTGCGGCCATGGAGCAACTGACTGCGACAGTAAAGCAAAACGCAGCCAACGCCAATGAAGCCAATCAATTAGTCGCCAGCGCATCTGGTTACGCTGTCAAAGGTGGTGATGTGGTGGGACAAGTTGTCACCACCATGGGTTCGATTTCAGAAAGCTCACGCAAGATCGTCGACATTATTGGCGTAATTGATGGCATCGCTTTCCAAACGAACATTCTGGCATTGAACGCCGCGGTGGAAGCCGCACGCGCTGGTGAACAAGGGCGCGGTTTTGCCGTCGTTGCATCCGAAGTACGTAGTCTGGCACAACGCTCTGCTAGTGCCGCCAAAGAAATTAAAAGCCTGATCGATGACTCGGTCAGCAAAGTCGATGCCGGTAGTAGATTAGTCGACACTGCTGGCACCACGATGACTCAGATCGTCAGCTCCGTACAACAAGTCGCAGAACTCATGAGCCAGATCGCCATCGCCAGCCACGAGCAAGATGAAGGCATTACCAACGTTAATCAGGCCATTACCGAAATGGATGATGCAACTCAACAGAATGCTGCCTTAGTAGAGCAAGCCGCTGCCGCCGCTGCTTCATTACAAGAACAGGCGGCCAAATTGGCAGAAGTAGTCAGTGCATTCAAACTTGATGCGAGCTTGAATGAGAGCTACAAACCGATATCACACAGAGTACCTGCAAGACGCTTACGTTAATCAACTCAATGGAGGCACACATGAAAAACGAATCAGCTTACGCCAAGATCTTTAGCTTATCTTCCATCGCGGTTTGCAGCATATACGCTACTTGCTGGAGCACGCCACTCCATGCAGCGGACTGGAGTGATACCTCCATCAGTTTTCGCACTGGCAATCAATTCCGCGAGCCTTTCAATGCTCAGGCTATAGGCAAGAATATTCTAGGTTTTACCCATGTCAGTGGCTATCAATATGGCGGCAATTTTCTCAACATCGACTTACTGCAATCGGACAGCAAAGATCCTGCCTCGTTAAATCAAAGCAGTGGTGCGCAAGAGGCCTATGTTGTATATCGCCATACGCTAGATTTGGGGAAAATCAGTGGCAAAGAGATGAAATTCGGCGCGGTGCGCGGCGTCGGCATCACCGCTGGTATTGATTGGAACACCAAGAATGACGTCGGCTATAACTCACGCAAACGCATGTTAGTTCTCGGGCCAACTTTGATGTGGGATGTGCCTGGCTTCTTCAATACCAGCTTAGTCTTGCTTCACCAAAGCAATGCGCCAAGTGGCGCCTTTCCCCCTATCTCCAATGTGAAGGGACGCTACACCTACAAAGTCCACCCCATGCTGACCATGAGCTGGGGCTTGCCCGTGAATGAGACTCTTGCTTTTGAAGGTTTTGCGAACTTCATCGCGAGTAAAGGAAAAAGCGAAGTCGGCAATGACACTGGTGCAGAGACCAATATCGACATGCAACTAATGTGGGATATTAGTACTATCGCCGCTAGCAAACCTAAAACTTTACGCCTAGGCATTGCCTACCAATATTGGCTCAATAAATTCGGCAACACAGCAAGCAACACTGGTGGCAAAGGCTATGTCGCAAAAACACCTATGCTGCGCGGCGATTATCATTTTTAATCAGGAACGATTAAGCCTATCTGTGATCAGTTTTTTAGGCACCCGTTTTTGTTATTGAATTAAAAAGGAAATTCTCATAAGATGTCCCTCTCACTGTTTTCTTTACAAGGAATCTCATGTCCCTTAAAAATTGGTCGACCTTAGGTGCAACCATCATGGTAGCGATTACGACACAACAATCGGCCTTCGCCCAAACCGCCGCGCCTGCAGCCAGCGCGCCAGTGCCGCCAATCGCGGCAAAATCTGCCTGGTCCGAAGTCCGTCATGGCGAGACCGTCACCGATGATTATCGCTGGTTACAGAAAAAAGAAGACACGAAGGTCATCGACTACTTAAATGCAGAAAATACTTACACCAGTGCAATGACTTCTGGCGTACAAGCTTTGGCCGACAAGTTATTCGCCGAAACCAAAGGTCGCATGAAAGAAACTGATTTGTCTGTGCCAGTTCGTCGCGGCAAATACTATTACTATTCTCGCACCGAAGCGGGCAAGCAATACGGCATCAATTGCCGACGTCTGGCTGATGCGCAAATGAATTACGATGAAAAAGCCGTAGAAGAAATTCTCTTAGACCAAAACGAATTGGCTAAAGGCCAAAAATTCTTTATGGTGGCCGGAACACTGGTCAGCCCAGATGATCGCTACCTCGCGTACATGACGGATACGACGGGCTATCGTCAATTCAAACTACAAATCAAAGATTTGAAAACTGGTGAACTCTTAAGCGATACTGCGGAGCGCGTTACCAGCATGGCTTGGGCTGCAGATAATAAGACTATGTTTTATGTGCAAGAAGATGCCACCACAAAACGCTCTGATCGCTTATTCCGTGTCCAACTAGGCGGCAAAGCACAAGAAATTTATCATGAAAAAGTTGAGCAATTTGGCATAGGTGTCGGCACCACACACGATAAAAAATTCATACAATTACAGGCCTTTGCTACTGATACCAGCGAGATCTGGATGATTCCTGCTGACCGCCCGCTTGATGAGTTTAAAACAGTGCTCGGCCGTACTAAAGGTCACCGTTACAGCGTCGATCATCGTGATAGTAACTTATTCATTCGCACCAATAAGAACGCAAAAAATTTCCGCATCGTGACGACACCAGTTGGCAAAGTCGCAGAGAAAAATTGGAAAGAAATCGTCAAGCATAGTGACGATGTTTTGGTCGGCAATTACGAAGTCTTCCGCGATTTCCTAGCGGTGACTGAAAAAACCAAGGCACTCAATCGCACACGCATCTACAATTTCAAAACCAAGCAATGGAGGCAAGTACAGTTCAACGATGAAGTGTATTTAGCAGGCAGCGGCGGCACACCAGAATACAGTGCGCAGAAATTGCGCATGTCCTACCAGTCACCAACAACACCACCTATGGTGATGGATGTGAATATGGCGACCGGCGAACGTACTATTTTGAAACAACAAGAAGTAGTCGGTGGTTTTGACGCCAGCAAATATGAAGCGCGCCGTTTATGGGCGACAGCAAAAGATGGTGTCAAAGTACCGTTATGGGCCGTGTATAAAAAAGGCGTGAAATTTGATGGTACCGCGCCTACCCTGCTCTACTCCTACGGCAGTTATGGTATTTCAACCGAAGCGACATTTTCACTCTCTCGCCTGAGCTTACTCGACCGCGGCGTGATCTATGTGCAAGCACATATCCGTGGCGGCACCGACTTAGGTGAACGTTGGCATGAGGATGGTATGTTGATGAAGAAGAAAAACACCTTCACCGATTTTATCGCGGCAGCTGAATTCTTGATTCAAGAAAAATGGACGAGCAAAGACAAGCTCATCATCCAAGGTGGTAGTGCTGGTGGTTTATTGATGGGTGCAGTCGTCAATATGCGCCCCGACCTGTTCAAAGCTGTCCATGCCGCAGTACCTTTCGTTGATGTGATGAACACGATGATGGACGCCAGCTTGCCATTAACGACAGGCGAATATCTGGAATGGGGTGACCCTAACAATAAGGCAGCTTACGACTACATGCGCAGCTACTCACCCTACGACAATATCGAGAAAAAATCTTACCCTGCGATGTTGGTGACGACAGGTCTAAATGACAGTCAGGTAATGTACTGGGAGCCTGCAAAATATGTTGCCAAGCTGCGCGCACATAAAACGGATAACAATCCCCTGCTATTAAAAACTAATATGGCAGCAGGCCACGGCGGTGCATCTGGTCGCTACGATGCAATCAAAGAAGGCAGTTTCAATTTCGCTTGGATGTTGTCGCAATGGGGAATCGCTGAATAACTTTCAACTAAACGAACAGAAGTAGTGTGAAAAAAATGCCGACCTGTGTCGGCATTTTTTATAGAACCTAGCGTCGTTTCACAATTGATTAAATCGACTTACATGCAGGCTATTTCATAAATTGGCAATTTCAATCAATGCTATGATGATGAATCATTTTGAGCATCTGATTTCATTGCACTCAAACGACCATTACTCAACAGGCATTTAGCTCATGACCTCACTTGATCCCAAATACGTTACTGCGGACCGGCCAATCAATCGCCGCAACTGTGCGAAGTTACAAGAAGAGCAAACGCCTGTCCCCGCCGTAGTACAAGAGCGTCTGGCGGCATTGCGCACCAAGCATCGCTTCGGCATTCCTTTAAGCGAACAAATACGCTTATCGCAAAACGGAAAAGACACTAAGAAATTCACGCCAGCAAGCATCTTCGTTGGCGCCATTTTTACTCTATCCACGCTGACCGGATTACTGGCCGCGATACAAAAATCAGCGCTGATGACTGGCGTCGCTGGGATTGGACTCGCTTGTGGAGCGGGTCTGTGGTGGCATACAAATAGAAAAGCAAAATGGAAGTCAGGCGCAAGCATATCGACAACAGCCTTGTTTGATGATGCCAGCCTCACGGCTTTCGATCAGGCACTAGAGAGTCTAGGAGAGGAGCTTGACGAAGATATTTATCAACAAGTGCTGCAACTCAAACGCCAGATTATCAACATCGCAGTGATCGCAAGCAAATTGAATATAGATGAGCATTGCAGCATAGATGACCGCCACTATTTGAGGGAAAGTCTGCATCGCTACTTACCAGATAGCTTACAAAGTTATTTGCGCGTTCCTGCCGGTATGCGCTCCAGTCAACGCGTCATAGCAGATCATACTGCCAGCGATTTATTAAAACAGCAGCTATCGCTGTTACAAGCCGAGTTAAGCAAACATGAAGTGCAGTTAACAAAAAACGCTGCTGAGCAACTGGTGCAACAACAGCGTTTTTTAGAAGAGAAAATCAGGGCTAAATAGTGTGGACTAAAGCAAATTTATGCGGCTTTATTGCACTTTGAATTCTTGCTCTTGCACCTGTACGCTAGATCGCTCCATCAATGCAACCTCATGTGCATCACGCAAAGTTTTTGCTAATGTAAAACTAGCGCTGATCAGAAACAGCCAACTAACCAGCATATAATTTTTTTCCCAAGCTGGAATATTCATACGCCACAGACCCCAAGCAGTTAATAATACTGCCGAACAAAATGCGATCCATACGGTCATCACCCATGATGCTGTATCTATCTGACCATCGCGATTGTCGCGAACTGTTTTCGCCACCGCAAAGCTGGCAAACAAACTAAAAAATAAGCCCAGTGCTAAAAATGCGCGATCTAACTCTTGCCCCGGCAATTGAACTACCCCCGCGCCACAAGCCACAATCGCCAGTCCAAAAGACATCCACACTTGTAAGCGCCATCCGTTGGTATCGCGTTGCATAATGTATTTTGTTGCCATCTCAGTTTCTCCAAAAATAAATCTATCATTCAGTCGTTGTCGTTGCAGTTGCAGTTGCAGTTGCTATCAATTACAAATTACCTTCTCACTATATCATCACAAATGCACAGGACCACTGGTATTTAAGCTACTGGCTTCACGCGCCTGCTGTTGACGATGCCTATCTAAATAGAGTTCAGCTTTCGCGCATTGCTGTTGAATGATTTGATTGTTCTGTCCCATGACTTCAATCGCTTTGCTGCGAAAACTATCCATCGCATCCATCGCCTTAAATGTCTGATCAAACATGTCTTTCAACTTATCGATCCCTATCATAGGATTTTGCGCAAATTGCCCGACTCTGTCGGTATGTTGATTCAACTGTCGTCCCGTTTCCGTCATCAGATTCTCTATCGTGCTATTTATACCGGTCAAAGCATCCATCACTTTAATTTGGTTGCCAGTCGCGCGCGCTACCGTCTGTGCGACCGCTAAGGCACTCATACCAGTCGTTGCAACACGACTACAACCGTTCATCATTTCTCTGCCAGTCTTTTTCAAGACATCCAAGGCTAGATAGCCATTAGTACAAACGGCTTGCTGAGTCAGCATATCTTGCAGATTTTGCCGTACGTAGAACAACACTTCTTGCTCCAAAGCTTTAGCGCGTTGTGCATCCGTATTTTTCAAAGCAATGACTCGCTGCTGCAAACGGCTATCCAGACATTCTGCAAAATGGATAGCTGCCTTCAGTTTTTGCATCGCATCCCAGAGCTTGACACGTGTCGCTTCAATATCGATCACATCACGCTGCATGTCATCACGCGCCGAATATAATTGCTGCATACTTTTTTGTAGCTGACCCGCTGCACCTTGATATTTACGGAAGTAGGTTTGCAATTTATTCCCATACGGGATAAAGCCTAGGAATTTTTGCATCTGAAACAAATCGCCTTCTTTACCGGGATTAAGTGCATCAAGATGACCCCGCATTTCTTGTATCGCTTTGAATGCCGAGCTGTCTTCCATGTCCATAAAGTTAGCTTGTAACAAGCGCCCTTGCATCAAGCTAGAGGCGATCGAGATTTCCTCACGCCCTAAGGCGAATGCGCTGTCCAGGCGCTGACGAAACGCATCGCTTTGCACATCCTCGCTCAATAGCCCTTGCATAAAGCGATCAACTTGCTCTTCCACCGCATTTTGCATATCGACACTCAAAGGAAGCGCAGTTCTGGCGACGTCTTCACTTACAACGCTAATCGTCTCCGGCGCTTGTAGTACAAATTCTGTCGCTAAGTTGGAATTCTGAAGCACGGTCTCTGTTTGCATAAGTTC
Source organism: uncultured Undibacterium sp. (assembly GCA_963512475.1). Taxonomy (GTDB): domain Bacteria; phylum Pseudomonadota; class Gammaproteobacteria; order Burkholderiales; family Burkholderiaceae_D; genus Undibacterium. The sequence continues at coordinate 33,398 of CAUPNA010000005.1, read as the reverse complement.
ACCCATCCTTATTTGATCAATTTATTGGTGTTTTCTAATTGACTTATCGAGTCTCCATAATGACTCAATGCCGCCTATCGCAAAAACAGACTTGAGCATGAGGCCAGAACTTACAAAATAAAACTTCGATGTGAAAAGTGACGAAAAACACCCCTAAAAGTATCTATAACCGATACTCACGAACGAACATGCCGCAGACAGACAGTACTACGCCAAACCTTCAATCTAATATAAAATGGTCAATTAAAATCCAACGATGCCCATACCGCCAATAGCCGCCATGACGCCTGCCAATAAACTTAAACTCAATCTCGTCGTCTTCGGTCTGTTAGGACTTTTTTGGTATCTCGATAGACCAACACCGGAAGCAAAAGCCATTTATGAAAGCGTCAAACTGGTAGATGCACCAGTGGCGAGTGCGGAATTCAATTTACCTTTGCCGGCAGGAGAAAATGCAAAAAAATGGTCGCTCCCCGACTACCTACGCAGTATCACCGCACCCCATCCGCAAGAAACTGGCGCCTATATTTTAGAAAATGGTATAGAGGCTCTGCTAGCACGTGCCTGGCTCGCAGACCACGCAACGACTAGCATCGAGGTGCAATACTTTATATGGAGCACCGACAATATCGGCACACTCGCGTCCGAGGCGCTGATCCGCGCAGCCAATCGGGGAGTAAAGGTTCGTGTCATTGTCGATGACTTATTGATTGATGCCGCTGAGAAGACTTTACTGGCGCTTGCCAAACATCCTAAGGTTGAAATCCGCATTTACAACCCTAAGCACAGAGTGGGCAGCCATATCGGACAACGTATATGGAACATCATTACTGATTTTAAATCGGCTAATCAACGTATGCATGACAAAGTATTTGTGGTCGACGGAGCCGTTGCGATCACGGGTGGTAGAAACATGGCGAGTGAATATTTTAACTTTCATCACGAATCCAACTTTCGTGATCGCGATGCGCTAATTCTAGGCGCAGCGGTGAAAGTGGTCAGCAGCAATTTTGAAAATTTTTGGAAACATGATTTAAGCGTATCGGTCGAAACTATTTTCGCACATCATCGCTTTATGAAGAGTGCCGTCGATATCAGCGATAAAGAGGTACAAACGATTTACCAACAGTTACATATCTACGCGAATCAAGATGAGAATTTTGATCCACAGTTAAAACAAGCCATACGCAATATTCCTCAATCGTTTGAACGCATCGCACAAGAAATGGTATGGACTAAAGTCGATTTTATCCACGACATTCCGGGCAAAAATAATCAAGAAGGCTTGCAAGGAAGTGGTGATAGCTCACGTGCCTTAGCCGCTTTGGTTCGTGGTGCGCAAAAAGAAATCATTATTCAATCGCCCTATCTGATCTTATCCGACAAAGCAAAAGCCTTACTTCAAGAGACCATCAAACGCGGTGTAAAAATTATCGTCAACACAAACTCCATGGCATCAACAGATAATCTGCAAGCCTTCAGTGGCTATCGTAATCAGCGTGAAGAATTACTCAAGATGGGCTTGCAAATTTTTGAGTTTCGCCCCGATGCCGAAAGTCGTGGCAAGCTGCTGACCTCGCCCGTGATAGACAAATTCAAACCAGCCGTCTTTGGCCTGCACGCAAAATCTATGGTGGTCGATGGAAAAATTGCTTACATTGGCACCTTTAATTTTGACCCTCGCTCCGAGAATCTAAATACCGAAGTCGGCGTTGTCATCCATAACGAACAACTCGCCACACAACTGGCAAAAGCAATTCGTGAAGATATGAAACCGAGTAATAGCTGGAATGCGCTAAGCGAAGATCCTGATCAATTCGTCGGACGAGGCAAACGTTTTAAAGTCTGGTTGATGCAGTTACTGCCATTGCGGCCGATACTTTAAATGGCATAGGCGATTTTTTACCTACTCTACTATCTGTTTTAATCAGCAGCGGCATAAGCCAATTGCACATAATGTGAGATTTGCTGGTCTTTTATTTCATCTAAGGTGGTGAGCTTGATGTGACGCCGTTGCTTACCTTTTCCTTCCAGAAAACCGTAAACATCGGGCAAATTCGCGCCATCGCCAAATTCTAAAGAGATGTGATTGGTGTATGCAAACACGCCGCAAAATGCCTGCGACCTGGAAAAAAGTATGCCGCCATACTTCACTTCTTCGGTCACGTCTTTCCCCAACCTCAAAACTAACTGACGAACCGCTTGCACGAGCGCATGGTTATGCTCATTGACCAAACTCAAATCTTGCAATAGCGTGGCTACTCGATCGTTTTTCATGCCAGTTGACTCCATACTTGACGCAAACCCAGAAAATGCAAAGCACCAATCAGCAAACATACACCTGAGCTGATGATCCAAAATACGGTGCTATTCCCAGGGAAGTGTGGCATCAACAATGGAAAAGCCACGCCACGTAAAGCAAATACCGCGATGATCCCGCACAAAATCCAAGGCAACAAAGGCAGGCGCATAATCACACCGGCTGCCGACAAAGCATAGGCCGCACAGACTAACAATGCAGTACCGACAATCAATGCCATCACATGAGGATAAGCATGTCCGCGTTCCGCCATACGAGCCATGGTTTCACCCGCACCTAAAAAGCGATACAAAGGCGCACCAAATAAGATACAAGCAAAATGCAATAGAGCGGCGATCGTCGTGAATCCTGCACCCACGATTAAATAGATATTTGAGGAATTTTGCATCGCGTGACGAAAGTGATTGATCTAGCGTAGACGAGATAATAATCTGAATACACAAAAAATCAAACTATGTATAGCTTGTTTTTGCGATGCTGGCTGTAATTGGGTTCAATTAAGCTCTACAAGTTGAACGGTCATTCTCGCTCAGAGCATACCTTCGAATGCTTGAGTCGGGACCGGAATTTAGTGTCTCCAAGCGTTTAAGTCGCCAGATTCCCGCCTGCGCGGGAACGACAAACTTGAGCTTTTCAGTTTATCTGAATGACATGGGCTGCCAGCTGGGTGGGGCTTGTTCTTTACATCGCATCTCGAGTTCATATCATTTCTGCTGCCACCATTTGTCTGATTTTCACGGCTTTTTCAAAATGATCTAAGCGATGCGTCATGATCCACCAGGTCGCGGCTTCCATGAGGAGCTCTGGGTCATCGTTTTTATTCGCAAAAAATGCGTAAAAGGATAAACCAACGTTTTCGTCCTTTTGCGCAATTTTTGAGTTACACACGTTGATGATTTTTTGTTGTAGCGCTGCTCTCATTGAGACTGCCTGACATATGAATTGATATTGAAATTATGGCGCTGTGCGATACAAAAGTATTCAACAATACCTAATTCGCCTGATTAACCGTCTCACCCGCAATCAACACTGGCTGCCACAGCACTTGCAAATCAGACGGTGCAGCACCGTTTTGTAAAGCTAACAGCATCTCAACCATTTTTTTACCCGCTAAATCAGGATTGGGCTGCTCTATGGTTGTGACGTGATAGCCGGCCAATGAATCTTCCATTTTGCCCCATACGATAATGGACATTTGCTTACCGATAGCAATACCAGCATCAAGCAAGGCACGCATCGCGCCGACACCTGCCATATGATTGTCGACAATGACGGCGCTTGGTAGTGTACCGCTCGCAAGTAATTGCTGCATGGCGGCGTAACCGCCACGTCTGTCATTCGAATTATCTTTGAGGTAATCGGGATTGGGGCGAAGACCAGCGGCGAGCATCACATTTTGAAAACTATCATAGCGCTGACGTGCGAAGTTCATTTCCAATGGTGCGCTCATTAACGCGATACGTTGATGTCCATGCGCAAGCAAATGTTCCACCGCAACCCGCATGCCACTTTCATTGTCGTAATCAAACCAAGCATGTGGCTCATTAACGCGGGTGCGTCCATGCGCCACAAAAGGCAAGCCATGTTTGGCTAGGTAAGCGACACGCTCGTCGTAGAGTCTAGTACGTCCAACGATCAAGCCATCGACGCGACGCTCTTTGACCATGTGTTCATATGAGCGCAATTCATTCGCGGGAGACACCGGCGCCATCACCAAATCCATTTGGCGTTCTTCCAATGCTTCGACCATGCCAGCAATGATTTGCATGAACATAGGATCGGCCAAATCATTCGCCACCAGGGGATGAATAATGCCAACGACATTAGTACGCCCAGAAGCTAAGCTACGCGCCATGGGATTAGGTCGATAACCAAACTGTTCGGCAGCAGCAAACACGCGCTGACGTGTGCGTTCACTCACTTCTGGATAACCGTTTAAGGCACGGCTCACCGTCGTTTCTGAAATGCCGAGATTCTGTGCCAGGTTTTTAAGGTTCATGGTGCCGATCAAGTTTGCGTCGCTATTCGCGATATGCCATTCCAAAAAGAAAAGAAGTGTAATGCTATGCCGCTGACTGTACAAGTGTTTTCAGACTTGCACCTTAAGCTAAAACTAAGCAAAAACTAAGCTAAAACTAAGCTAAAACTAAGCTAACACTATGTTCCAAATAAGCTCAAAACAAGCACAACTCGTAGGCCAAATTACTGTGTGTCCATTACCATTCCACACGAATTAAATTTGACGAATTCGCCTTATTAGTTATCTGTGTTTTCAAAATCTTGCTACTGGCATCCCATTCAAATTTCATCGCCATACCAATCTGCCCAGTCGAGCTTAGTAAATTCACTTGCTGCGGAGCCTGAACCACATTGTGTATGTATAAGGTAATTTGCTTGTCCAAGGCCTTCATTTTCTTACCGTGATGCTGCGCAATCTGGATTTGCAATTGCGCTTTGTTTGCATCATAGTCGCTGTTAAATTGTGTCAAACGATAAGTGGCTTTCGCATAAGCATTCGGTGTTATTCCGTCGTCTTCATACATCTTGCCACTACCCTTTGCCACGCTGGCATCATGGTAGTAATGTAGATCGAGTAGTTGATCCTGATAAAACTGCGTGCTTTGCATAGCTGCAGCCATAGGAATAAATGCCCCTGCGCGGACAAACACGGGAATATGTTGCTCACTCACTTTAACAGTATGACTAGCACCACCTTGATAGACCTCGCCGGTATAAAAATCATGCCAAGCGCCCTGTGGGAACAGGACATCTGTCTGTTGTTGGCCAGCGTTCATAATCGGTTGTACTAAAAAGTCATTGCCCCACAAATACGAAGCTGAATGTGCTGCCAACTTAACATCACTAGGATCGGCAAAAAACAAGGGGCGCATCAAAGGCAAACCTTGCTGTTGATTATCAAATGCTAAGGTGTAGTTGTAAGGCAGTAGTCGATAGCGTAATTCAATCGCCGCCTTCGCTAATTGTTTCGCTTTCTCGGCACGGTAGATCGGCTCAGGAGGGACATCTTCTTGCGCATGGGGACGGAATATCGGCTGGAACACACCGTATTGCAACCAGCGCGCGTACAACTCGTCATCCAGATTCGCGCCAGCAAAACCACCTAAATCCGAATGCATGTACGCCAAACCTTGCATCCCCATTTGCAACGCGATTTCTGGTTGTGAACGCAGTCCACCCCAAGTACGATTTACGTCACCTGACCAAGGAATCAAACCAAAGCGTTGCGAACCTGAATAACCGGCGCGCATCAAAATAAAGGGGCGTTGATTCGGGAAATAGGTCTTATAGCCCTGCGCCACCAATTTTGCCCATTCATGGCCGTAAATATTGTGAACCTGATCTGCGCCGAGCTTGCCCTTAGCATGCAACAGATCGGAAGGGTGAACTTCTGGTTCGCCCAAATCGCCCCAGACCCCAGCCACACCCATATCTGCCAGGTCTTTATAGATATTCCAAAACCAGTCGCGTGCTTTTGGTTGAAACAAATCGATCAGACCTGTATTGCCAAAGTAAAAATCATAAGTGAATGGTTTGCCGTCTTTATCAGTCGCCAAAATATTTTTACGTACCGCTTCTTGCCAACGGTTCGAGGTCGTCAAAATGAAAGGCTCAGTGATCAACACGGTCTTGACACCTTGTTGATTAAAATCGGCGATCATTTTTTTAGGATTGGCGAAATTGTCTTTATCAAACGCCAGATTACCCATGGTGCCTTTGACTTCTTTACCGAACCAATACAGATCAAAAATAATCGCATCAACAGGAATTTTCTCTGCACGGAACTGAGTAATCACTTTACGTGCTTCCGCTTCGGAGTGGTAGCCAAAACGACTGGCAAAATTACCGAATGCCCAACGTGGTGGCAATGGCTGGCGTCCTGTTAGCTGAGTGTAATTACCAACCACACTCGCCCAATCTTTTCCTGCAACAATTTGATACGTCTTGCGACCACTGATGGTTTCATAGACTAGCGAATTGTCCTTTTTGCTGTCGAGATCGAGTGTGCCGATAGCGGCATTGTCAAATTGAATGCCGTACATCTTAGATGAATACACAAGCGGAATAGCGAAATTCATCTGCGAAGAATTTTCTTCGTAGCCATAATGCGCTTTGTTGTACAAAGGCAAGCGATGGCCGCGACGATTCATACCTAGCGCACGAGCGCCCGCACCGTAAAGTGCTTCCTGCCCATCCAGATTAAAACTGATACGCTCTTTATTTTTTTCTGCGTTAGCGCCGCTCGCCGTTTCTATTCTTTCGTAGCCCAGCTTTTCCGAAGTAAGTAATTTACCTTGATAACTATAGCTAATTTGAAATGGCGACTTCTGAATCGTGACCGTTAAACCCGCACTCGCATATTCCAGCTTGTCGGCCGTTTCGCTGTAACGAATTTTTACTGCATGTGGTTTCGCCACCACTGCATGCGAGTGTTGAACCAGTTCGCTAAGGACTTCTCCCTTAGGAATAAAACTAGTCTCAAACACCTCGGTCGAATACGGCGTGATGCGATACTGACCGTCATTCGTGCGTATTTCTAAATAGGTTTTGGTGTGCTTGATTTGCTCAATATGACGCTGTCCATTTTGCGCATGTGCCTGCCCACTTAACGCAGATAAAAAACCTGTCGCAATGGCGCTAGCGAATACAGATAGAGGAAAATACTTATTCATAGCTTACCTAATCACTTACTAGATCATCGAAAGAATCACTTCGCCAACAACACGATCGTGTACTTACCGGGCAATTCAACTTTGCCCGCCTTCACTTCCACAGTCTGACCTGAGTAATAATCTCTTACTGTCTCGCCGTCCTTAAATACGGTACCGACAGCGATGCTATGCTTAACTCCGACCGGCAAATCTAAAGCAACGACAACAGCGTCGCTCAAACCGTCTTTTGCATAGCTACGTTTAAACACATAAGGCTCAGTCGATAGCTGTTGATGTTCACCCGCACCGACCGCGATATGCGCCTGGCGGAATTGACCTAACTTTTGCCAGTGCTTGAGCAAGTCCTGGTAAGTCTGCCCTGTCGAAATGGATGGGATGGCTAGCTTCTTTTTCAAAAGCGTCCAGTCCATCATAGAACGTAATTTGGCATCCCCTTGCGCGTCTGCCACATTGAGCAGACGAGCGATTTCATCACCATAATAAATCTGCACTGAGCCAGGACTGAGCATCAATTTAGTTGCTGCTTCGAAGACTTGCAAACGAGCGGGATCAAACGGACTGCCATCATCATGTGAACTAATATAATTCAACACAGAATAGCCTTTAAGATCTTGCGACAGGTAATTAGCGTAGCTGCTGAACAGTGCTTCGTAATTTTTGTGTGCATCCGATTTAAAACCAAAATTAATCATGCTATCGAAACCGTGAACATAATAATTGATCTTGCTACCACCATCCATACGGAACAGTAATCCATCACTGATAGGATAGTTGTAAGCCTCGGCCGTCATAAAAAAGGCATCGTCGCTGAGTTTTTTATTAGGATGCGCTTGCTTCCATGCTTCGAATGCAATGCTGGCTTCCTGCTTGAGCTCTTTCCAAACTGATTCTTCCACATGCTTAACGGTATCAACACGGAAACCGTCTATCCCATATTGTCGAATCCAATCTGTGTGCCACTTCATCAAATAGTAACGCGGCGCACGCGGAAATCCGGTTCGCGCAAAATAATCATCAAGCTCTTTCACTTCTTTTTCGTAACGCCCTTCTTGCTTCCACTTACTCACTAACTGCGCTGGTAACGCCACCGGCTTATCACTTTCCGTCAGAAAGTCAGGCAGATTTTTGACCAAGGTACATTTGATCGCACCATCAGCATTCTTGTAATCACAAGGCGGACCAGTCCGTACCCAGTCAGCTGGCCACACAAGATCAAGCTCAGTCACTGGACCAATGTGATTCATGACCACATCGAGCAAAATGCGTATGCCATGTTGATGTGCGGTATCGACTAGGGTTCGAAAATCTTGCTCCGTGCCGAGATTGGCATCGACCTTAGTAAAGTCTTTTGCCCAATATCCATGGAAGCCGTAAGACTTACCCGTTCCTTCATCAGTACCGGCATGGATTTGCTCTACTGGTGGCGTGATCCAAAGCGCGTTCACGCCCAGGCGACCAAAGTAGCCGTCTTTAATTTTAGCCGTCACTCCTTTCAGATCCCCGCCCATAAATCCACGCAATGGCGCGGCATCTGCTTTGCGGCCGTAAGCCAAATCGTTTTTCTTATCGGCGTTATGGAAACGATCTGTGAGCAAAAAATAGACAGTCGCGTTATTCCACAAGAAGGGTTTTTCGCTTGATTTTTTTGGGCTTGTTTTTTTTTGCGCGGGAGTGCTGCTGACCGCGTTTGAGCTGAAGCTAAGACTCAAACTCAAGCTTAATAAGGAAACGCAAATCAGTGTCTTACGTAACATCGGTGATTCCTCGAGTTGGCAATGATGGGTATTGATTAGAAATGATTAGAGATGGTCTGTAATGCCGAGACAACTAAGCTTTGGGCCTTATCGAGAGATTTTGCCCAAAACTCTATTAGTTAAAATCACTTTGCTTTCTTCGCTTCGAATTCATCCTGTACAAACAAAGTCAACACACCCGCCAGCACCATACACGCGCCGCCCAACATCAATACTTTGACCGATTGATTGGCAAAGAAGTGTTTTAAAATTGCACCGAGCACCACGCCTGCGACAATCTGCGGAATCACGACGAAAAAGTTAAACAGCCCCATGTAGTAGCCCATTTTGTTTGCAGGTAAAGCGCCCGCCAAAATTGCATAGGGCATGGTCAATACGCTGGCCCAAGCAATACCAACACCAACCATCGGTAGCAATAACATTTCTTTGCTACTAATCGCAAAGATACTGATCAGACTGACACCACCTATAGTCAGGCAGATGAGATGTACCATTTTACGACTCGTCAGTTTTGCCAATGCAGGTAACAAGAAAGCAGCGATAGCCGACACCCCGCCATACATCGCGAACATGATTCCTACCCAATTACCGGCTTCTTGATAAGCGCTAGATTGCGCATCTGTAGAATGGAACACGACTTCGGCAATTGATGGCGTGGTGTAGACCCACATTGCAAACAAAGCGACCCAGCTGAAGAATTGCACGATGGCGAGTTGCACCATGGTCTTTGGCATCTTCAAAAATCCGCCGAGAATTTCTTTGATCGCATTGACCATGCCTTTATTTGCAGCACGTTCTGCCAAGAATTTTTCCATGTCGGCCGGGGCATCTTCTTTACTCAATAATACTGTCCACATTACCGCTAAAAAGTAGACACTGCCGCCTACATAAAATGAGTAACGAACCGTATCTGGAATCGCGCCATTTACAGGCACATTGCTGACACCTAAATAATCAGTAAAAATCGTTGGCAACAAAGAGGCGATCACGCCACCGCAACCAATGAAGAAGGTTTGCATGGCAAACCCGCCGGTCTGTTGACTGGCATCGAGTTTGTCGCCGACGAAAGCACGGAACGGTTCCATAGACACATTAATGGAGGCATCCATCAACCACAACACAAAAACCGCCATCCACAACATACTGGAGTTAGGCATCAGGAACATAGCGATTGAAGCTAGCACAGAGCCGATGAAGAAAAATGGACGACGACGCCCCCATACTGGGTGCCAAGTGTTATCGCTGAGGTAGCCAATAATGGGCTGTACTAGCAAACCCGTAATCGGCGCTGCCAACCAGAGTATCGACAAATTGTCGATATCCGCACCCAAGGTGGAAAAGATACGACTGGTATTGGTATTTTGCAGTGCAAAGCCAAATTGAATACCAAAGAAGCCGAAGCTCATGTGCCAGATTTGCCAGAATGACAGCTTTGGTTTTGCTAGTTGTTGCATAGTGTCCCCTCAAAATTTCTTACTATTAGTTTCTGTTACTGCGGTTTTTTTCTATCGCCAACTACATCTTTGGCGCTGCGCAATGCTTGGCGATATAGGCAGCGTGATCCGGCATCACATTGACGCATTTGGCGATCACATCACGTACGCTTTCCAGGTATTCCAAGGTATCCGCTTCGGTCTGTAAATCAACCAAGGAATGGTAGCTTTCCACAGGCATATTCTGCCCTTCCAGAACTTGCAACCAACCGATCTCGGCAAACAATTCGTCGGCAACACGTAACAAACGACCACTGGCGCGATACATGTCCATTTTGTGTGTCAGGGATTCGGGCACTGCCATCTGCGCGCAATTTTTCCAGAATAAGGAATCTTCACGTTGATTCAGCTTGTAATGCAAAATCACAAAATCACGTATGCGTTCGTATTCGAATTTACTTTGACGATTGTATTCATCCATCTCCACTTCGTTGAATGCTTGAGTGGGAAAGAAACTGATCAAACGTGCAATCGCAGTTTGGATTAAATGGATACTGGTTGATTCTAACGGCTCTAAAAAACCGCTAGACAAACCTATCGCCACCACGTTTTTATTCCAGCATTTTTTACGCATGCCGGTATTAAATTTGAGCAAGCGCGGATCAGCTAAAGGCTTTCCATCGAGGTTCGCTAATAAGGTCGCGGCAGCTTCATCTTCGCTGGTGAATTGACTGCAAAATACATGGCCATTGCCAATACGATGTTGTAATGGAATGCGCCATTGCCAACCCGCTTTATGGGCGGTGGAACGTGTATACGGCGTCAATACTGGCGCGGATTCACAGGGCACAGCCAGAGCACGGTCACACGGCAAATAATGCGTCCAGTCTTCATAGCCAGTTTTCAAAGTCTGCTCAATCAACAAGCCACGAAAACCAGAGCAGTCGATAAACAAATCACCCGTAACGGTCTCGCCATTTTCTAGTACAACAGACTCAATGAACCCATCAAGGTCTCTTTGTTTAACTTGAGTAATTTTGCCTTCGGTACGAAGCACGCCCATTTTCTCCGCAAATTTGCGTAAAAATTTAGAATACAGACTGGCATCAAAATGATAAGCATGAGCAATTTGATTCAAAGGCGAATTCGGCACATCATGATTAGCTGGCATAAATTTATTTGCCTTCGACGCCATGCGGGTGATCGAATATTCCTCTAGTGGCGCGGCCTTGCCTTGCTGATGATATTTCTGCCAGTACTGATCAAAGCGGACTGTGTAAGTATCCTGGCCTATCGTGCCGAAACCATGCATATAGCGATCACCAAGTTTGCCCCAGTTGACAAATTCTATGCCCAATTTAAAAGTCCCTTGCGTCTCGCGCAAGAACTCATTTTCATCAATTCCTAAGACTTGATTGAAGCGCTGTATCATTGGAATCGTCGCTTCTCCAACACCAACAATACCAATTTCATCTGATTCAATCACACGTATCTTGTATTGCCCTTGCAGGACTTTCGCCAACGCCGCTGCCGTCATCCATCCCGAAGTACCACCACCGACAATCACTACGTCTTTAATCAATGCATTATTCATCTTGAGTTCTCACTCTTAAAAAAACTGATGGAAAATTTCTTTTTAATTTCATCACAGGCTAAGAGATCCTAGTGTACTGCAGCCAGCTTGATGACTGACAAGGGAAGAAAAATTTTTCAACAATTTTTTTGTAGCAATACGATTCATTTATATTGCTTACAATTCAGCAGATAAAAAAAGACCCCTGCCATGCTGCGCAGGGGTCTGATGTCAGTTCAAATTAGAACTTGTAGTTCGCGCCGAACAAATAGGTTCTACCGTAAGTCACTTTATTGGTGATCACGTTAGGATCCGTGTTGTATTCCTGGAATGGTGTGTTATTCCAGTTATTCGCTTGAACCAACACAGACAAACCTTTCAACCAACCTGTTTGGAACTCGTAAGAAGCCTGCAAATCAACCAGCGTTTCACCCTTGACCATCGTCAACTGCATATTGTCTTGATAGTCGCTGACCTGACCTAAGAAGTCAGAACGCTTACGTGCAGCCCAAGCCATTTGGAAGCCGTTCTTTTCATAGTACAGACGTAAGTTGCTGACCTTTTTCGACAAGCCTGGCAATGGAATGTTCAAAGAACTCACTGCAACATTGCTAAAGCCGAAGCCTGGCAATGTGATCTGGCTAGAAGTATCTGAATGATTGACCATGACACCAAAACCATCGAGGTAAGATGTGACCATATTCAACGGTACGTTCAATGCCAATTCAAAACCAGAGATGCTGCCGCCTTCGCCATTACGTGGTGAAGTCAACAAACCAACCGTAGACCCCTTGTAAGCACCAGTCAAAGGCAATGGCGTCTTAGCACTAACAAACGGTGCAAAATCAAATGTCGTTGGTGAACGGAAGATGTAAGTATCTAAAGATTTGTAGAAACCAGCGACGCTGAAGTAACCTTTATTACCGAAATATTTTTCAAAGGATATATCCAAAGATTTAGCCAAGAATGGTTTCAAGTTCGGGTTACCGCCACTACCTGTCAAGATCGGATTATTACCTTGAGTCGTTACACCAAATGCCTGACTTGCACGCATGTCATCCATATTGGCACGTGACATGATTTTCGCCGCACCGACACGGAAGAATTGATCGCCACCCAAGTCAAAGGAGACATTCAAGCTTGGCAAAACATTGGAATACTTCGTACCACCAGCAACCACGCTAGATGGACAAGTTGCTGCTGTAATACCTGTACAGTTCGCCAAATCAACTTGATTACCTGTGGAAGATTGGTCAGTATGTACAAACTGCACGCCGACGTTACCACGGTAGTTCAAGCCCATCATCTGACCGTCTAAATCACCCATCGCATAAGCTGTTGTGACTTTTTCATGCACAGACCAGTCTTTCGCCAACACGGAAGCATCAACCCAGCGAGCCAGATCATAGACTGTCCCTAATGAGCCTTCTGGATCGAAAGAAACGATAGGTAAACCAGTCGTACCTGCCACACCGACTGCAGAGCCAGGAACGGCTGCGCTAGCATAGCCACTAGTACCTTTCACGACCAAACGACCTTCTTGACCAGAACGGATTTTTTCACGGTCCGTACCATTCACACCAAAACGCGCGCCTTGAATAGGGCCAAAATCAACATCACGACTCGCGGTCAAACGGAAACTAGTCACTTTATCGTCAACGGTTGGCAAGGCTACATAACCTGCTTGTGGAGAATTAACACCACCACCCCAACCATTCACGTCTGTCAACAATGCAACAGCGCGGTCGCCAAAATTCAGGCTAGTTGTGTACTTCACGTCATTGAAGTTACCACCGTTGAAACCTGTGTAGCTGATAGACGCGAGGTTCTTAGCATCACCTGGTTGACCTGCGGTCGTTTCATAGCGAGATGCATCTTTTTTCGCCTTGGAGTAGGCCAAATCGGCATTCAAATTCCATGCATCAACTTTCAAATCACTATTCCAACCGATGGACGTGAATTTATCTTTGGCAGATTCTTTATGATTACGGACTACACCTTTGTAGTTACTGAAGGTACCTGCAGTGACGACACCATTAACAATAGTCGCGTTCGACAACACGCCGTCAGGATCATAACCACCAGCGGAGCCTGCAATCGCACCTTCCAAACCAGTTTTCTTCAAGCTTGAGCTACCAGCCGAGTAGAACAAATCAACTGTTGATTTAAAGTTTTTGTTTGGCTTGAACTGCAAAGTCATGGATGCGCCATCACGATCGCTCTTGCTCGTTTCAGTGTCAGCACCGAAACCACCAATCGTTTTTACTTTGGCGCCGTTGTAGTCAACCTCTGGCGACCAACCACCCCAAGTATTGAAACGCTGTTGAGCACCGCCATCTTCTTTAAACTTAGTAAAGCCTAATGACAAACCGATAGTACGATCTGCGAACTGATCGACGTAAGAGAAGGACATACGATCGCCACTGCCCTCAGAAGACGTTTGTACACCAGTGCGTTGTTTGCGATATGCAGCTGAAATCACTTGTTTGCCGAAATCCAGCGGCTTTAAAGTGTTCAAATCTATCGTCGCCGCCAAACCCTGACCGATCAAGGATGCATCCGGTGTTTTGTAGATCAGTACAGAACCCATCAATTCTGCAGGGAACAAATCAAACTCAGGCGCACGTGCGTTACCTGTAGAAGCTTGTTCGCGACCATTCAACAGAGAACCGTTAAAAGAAGGCGACAAACCACGCACACTGATGTCAGCCGCTTTACCAGAAGAGCGGCTACGTTGCGCCGTCACACCTGGCAAACGGGAAATAGATTCAGCCACGCTGGAATCTGGCAGCTTACCGATGTCTTCTGCAGAAATCGCTTCTACGATAGAACTGGAATTTTTCTTCAAGGAGATCGCCGCCTCAATACCACGACGAATACCAGTCACCACGACCGTTTCAACGCCTTGCTGGGCTTCTGCTTTTGCCGCTTCTGATTTTGCTGGTTCGGCTTGTTGCGCGTAAACGCTACCAGATGCCAATGCCAGCATCACGGTGCAACCTGCAGCGATAGGGGTCAACTTCATCATGGTGCGGTTCAGGCTTGATACCTGTTGGCGCTTATTTAGGTTCTGTTCCATTCATATCTCCAAATATTTTTTTGGTAACACTTCAATCTACGGGGGGGAGGGAATCACAAAATACTTCTTTATTTTCTGCATCAGAATTCGACTTGGTTAAGTTCTGTCCTAATTAAATTCTTGAAGCAAGTTTGTACCAAAACTAAATTACGTGTCAACCGCAATATCTGAAGATTCACCGAAGTTTTCAGCCTCTCCTATGAAGATTTATCCTATTGCGTGGCTTGAAAACCACAGATAACTGAATTTTTTTATGTAGTCAAACTACATTTATTAGGTTTAGTTATCAACATTTCACGTGAAAATTCAAAGCGCTTTAAGTTTTTTTTAGGATTTTTCTCAAAGCGCTTTAATTTTTCTTGAAAGTAGCCTCCGAAAATTGATCACGACGCACATCAAAATTAATAAAATGAAAACAACTTTCAAATAAAATCGATTTGCCCCCCCCTATTTCGACAAACACTTGGCCTTTTTTTGTAGCACCACTACTTTCACTGTAGATCACGCACTGAACTAAAAAAAGGAAAACACAAGAACAGTATTCACAATAGAAGCGGATTAAGGTTTGCAAGCAAAAAAAAAACCGCGATCATCAATGTTGATCGCGGCTTCTCGCAATAAGACTTTGCTACTTACTACATCCTTCTCACTTTTCTACTTTTGGACGCCCTGCTTTAAGTGGAGGCAGTGCTGCTATCATTGCCTTTAAAGTAGCGACTGAAGATCCCTTTAAAAGCACTAGACCAACACGCAACAACTGACTCTTCTTCACTTCAACACCTGCAGCGATACAAAGTTTTTTAACTTCACCCAAGACCACATACTCGGCTTCTGGCATTGTAAAACTATCACGTACCAACTTTGGTTTCTTGAGCTTTTCTTTCGGCGCCGATGCAGCTGCTGGCTTTGCCACGCTGGTTTTCACAACTTTCGCGACAGGCTTGGCGACCGGTTTCGCTACAGACTTAACAGCAGGTTTCGCTTTTGCAATCGGCGGCTTTACCGCTGCCGCAACTGCAGGTGTAGCAGTCTTTGCCACGACTTTTTTTACTGGCTTGCTAGCAGGCTTAGCAGCGCGCTTAGCAACTGGCTTAGTGGCTGGCTTGACTGCAGACTTGACTGCAGGCTTGGCTGCAGGTGGCTTGATAACTTCAAGCTTCGCTGCCGCACTGGCGATATCCTTGGCTGGAACAACCTGGGCTTTCGTCTCGAGCGGCGCTTTGTTTTTTACTGTAGTAACCATTTAAAACTCCTTTGCAATTGATTTCGCGAACTAAATAAATGCTAATTAAGCGCATCACTAAATGCGTAACTGAGCAGCTTATTTAAGCAAATTACCCAAACAACACAAATAATATAAACAATTTACACAATTAATTCAATAACAATTCGAAGTTTCAATTAAATCGGGTATTAAGATCAAAAAATTAAACTCTGGCACGAACAACGAATTCAACCCCAATTTCACGCCAACAATCGATTTCCTTGCGCAACCAAAATGCCACCGTCGGATGCAAACTAACCCAATCTTGCTTTAGCTCAAGCTCTATCTTGTTCTTCATTTTCAGACTGAAATCTTTATAGTCCAACTCGACGCGTGAATGCATAAAACTGACCGACAAACGCAAGGCCAATACCGCTTTAGCAAAATCAAGATCAGAGAACGCATCGCCAGTTTTTCGCAAATTTCCTTTTTGACTCAACACCAACTTACTCATCAGCTTCTGCTCGCGCGTAGTAAAACCAGGAATATCCGCATTCTCAACTAAATAGCTGCCGTGCTTATGGTAAGCCGTGTGTGACACCGCCATGCCAACCTCATGTAAAAGGGCACTCCAATACACGTAGTTACTCAGACTTTCGTTCAAGGGTTTCAATTGCAGAAATAGCGAGCGCGCCATATCGGCGGCGAGATTCGCCCGTCCCGCATCAGCACGGAAAACAGTCAGAAAATCAAGCACGGACTGTTCGCGCCTATCCCGTTTAGTGGATCGCAAATACAAATCCCACATCACTCCCATGCGTAATCCTGCCTCGATAGGATGCAATATCTTGATGTTTAACTCTTGAAATAATCCAATCAGAATCGCTAGGCCGCCAATTACCATTGCAACACGTTCAGGTCTGATGCCGGACAAATTCAAAGCATCGATTTCCCCTTTTTGTATGCAGTAATCTCGCAGCGCCAACAACTTATCGAGAGTGACTTCGGCATCACCAAAACCATTTTTATACAGCGCATCAGAAATAGCCCGCACCGTACCGGAAGAGCCGTAAGCGTTGCGCCAAAACTCAGGTTGATAAGCCGGCGTCGCATCTTCCAATAATGATCGCACTGATAATACCGCAGCTTCAAAACCCTCTGTCGTAATGTGGCCTAAGGGGAAGAAATTAGCGCTATGCTTCACCGTCCCCATAGGAAAAGATTCGACCTTGGCAATCTCATGGCCGCGCCCTAAAATAATTTCAGTCGATCCACCGCCAATATCAATCACCAGGCGACGTTCTGCCGGAATAGCCAAAGAATTAGAAACACCAAGATAAATCAAGCGCCCCTCCTCCTCGCCTGAAATCACTTCTATGGGCAAACCAATGGCAGCCTCTGCAGCCGGCAAGAAATCAGCTGCATTTTTTGCGATACGTATCGTGTTGGTAGCAACCACACGCACCGCATCTATTGGGAACTCGGCCAGTACTTCTTTAAAGTGCGCCAGACAGGCAAGCGCCCGCTGCATCGCTTCAGCAGTCAAATTACCATTTTGATCTAAGCCTGCAGCCAGTCGTATCGGATCGCGAGCGCTTTTGATCACGCGTATCGCACTTCCGTCATAACTTCCTATATGCAAGCGAAAACTATTCGAACCAAGATCAACCGCTGCAAACATCGGGGAATTCCTTCAGATTAGAGGTGCGCGCAAAAACACAATTGTCTGCGCCGACATACGGACAACGTAAATCATAGCGTATGAACTCTACAATTTACATCGTGAATGCAAAAGGATAAATGATATTAATCATTGATTGTGACGCGAATGTGACAAGGCTTCGATACGAATTTAGTACGCATGACATTCAACTGCTAATACATCAAGGTAGCGAGTTTCGACACATGTTAGCCTAGCCAAACTCGCACAAGCAATTTAACTTGGTAATCGTGCGTCTGGCAAAAAGAAACGCGGTTGCAGATTTTCCAGGCCCGTCGAGTTCAAAATCTCCGTCAAGCGTTGCGCTGACTTCGTATTGCGACCACCTTTAAATTCCGCCACGATCAGTTCGTTCTTCATAGAATGCTCCCATCCCACCAGTTCCGTCACGCGTACTTGATATCCATGCGATTCGAGTTGCAGGCAACGTAATACATTGGTGATCTGACTACCAAATTCACGGGTATGAATAGGATGACGCCACATTTCAGACAAGGGATTATTCTTTACCGCATCACCTTTAGTCTTGCGCAATTCCGCTGCGACTTCCGCTTGGCAACATGGCACCAACACCATGAATTTTGCCTGCTTCTTGAGCGCGAAATCGATTGCATCATCAGTCGCGGTATTGCACGCATGAAGTGCCGTCACAATGTCGATTTGAGCTGGCAAGGCGGCCGAGCTGGTCGACTCCGCAACTGACAGATTCAAGAACTGCATACCAAGAAACCCCAGTCGATCGGCCAACTCACGCGACCTTAACACCAACTCGTCACGCGTTTCGATACCGTAAATACAGGAAGCATTTTCCGCCCCCAGCGCCTTGAAAAACAAGTCATACAAAATAAAACCCAAATAAGACTTACCGGCACCATGATCAACCAGGTTCACTGTCCCTTTATGTTCCAATACCTGCTTCAGCAAAGGTTCGATAAATTGATATAAGTGATAAACCTGCTTCAGCTTGCGCCGGCTATCCTGATTCATCTTGCCGTCACGAGTCAGGATATGCAATTCTTTCAGCAACTCTATTGACTGCCCCGGACGAATTTCGTGCTTTTCTTGGCTACTCTCTTTGACAAGGGACGTTTGATTGGATTTTTTGGGAGAAACGGATTTCATAAGTTCGGCGCGTTGCACTTGGATAGGCAGAAGCTGCCATTTTACTTGATCGACGACGACTCAACAAAAAAGTCGAGTTCATTCGATTCCGGTCTAGTACCAAACTTACTTTCAATAAGCTTTTAGATCCACGCTTCAAATCAAACTGAACGATTCGTCTAAGATTCAGAAGTATCCTTAATTTTTACAAACAGAACGCTAATCGCTGCGCACATTAACAAGACACCCGCCAGACGAATCACATTCTCAGGTTTTCCACCAAGTAATCGATGATAAATCAGGGGTAAAGTGAAAATTTGTATGATCATCTGAATCAAAATAAACATATTGAAAATACCCATGTAAACGCCGGTTCGCTCCTTAGGAATACTACCGGCCAGCAAAATATAAGGATTGCCCATGATGCTGGCCCAAGCAAGGCCGACACCCAACATTGGCAGAAAAAGCCATTGTTTGTTATTGATTTCAGGGATCGCGAGCATACCGACTCCAGCAAAGCACAAGCACACACTATGTACGATTTTTGGTCCGAGATTGCGCGCAAAAGGAACTAAAGCAAAAGCCGCGAGAAAAGCGATGAAATTATAGAAGGCACCGAGTTGACCATTTAGGAGACCAGCATCGCGAAAGCCTTCCGAGGCAGGATCTGTGCTTGAAAAAATCGTTTTTGCCAAGGACAGCATAATATACTGCCAATAACAAAACATCGCGTACCACTGGAAAAGCTTCATCCATGCTAATTGCCTCATGGTCGCTGGCATCTCTTTAATCGCCGTCACTATTTCCAACATGGTATGTTTTACGGTTTTCGGCTGACTTCTGATCAATGCGATTTCTGCCTCACTCATCGGCAGCTCAGGTGTGGTCTTCAGTGTCCAAAGTACCGATCCCAACGAAAAGACGGCTCCAACCAAAAACGCTGCGATGACGATATGAGGAATGTTACTGCTATTCACCGCATCCTTATTCATTCCCGCAAATACAAGTAATGAAGGGGTTAAATAGGCGAGTGTCTGTCCGAGTCCCGTAAACGCACTTTGCGTCAAAAAACCAATCGAGTGTTGACGCTTATTCAACCGGTCACTGACATAGGCACGATAAGGCTCCATCGTCACATTGTTCGCCGCATCCAAAATCCACAACAAACTAGCCGCCATCCACAAAGTGGGGCTAAAAGGCATAGCAAGCAGGCCCAGGCTACACAGTACGGCACCGATTAAAAAATAAGGTGTACGACGGCCCCAGCGACTTGTCGTGCGGTCACTCATCGCACCTATGATGGGTTGAACAATCAATCCAGTGACTGGCCCGGCCAGCCACAAATAAGGCAAGCTCGCCTCGTCCGCTCCGAGATAGCTATAGATCGGACTCATGCTACTTTGTTGCAAGCCAAAACTAAATTGGATACCGAAAAACCCAAAGTTCATATTAACAATCTGCCAGAACGACAGATGCGGTTTGTTCAATGACATATTAGGTCTCCCGTTTTATATTTCTTTATCTTGATTTATCCGGCACTACATTACTAATGCTGGTATGTAAAATGGTCCGCCAGTTTTGATAAAAATCACTTGAGTCAGCAACGGCCCCTCGCAAGCCACAGATCGCCGAAGCGAAACGATTGGCGGACTCTAATGTTCTATCTAATGCCCAATTGGATTGCCAGCCGAATATAAAAACGGCGGCGAATGCATCACCAGCGCCAACTGTATCAACGATCTCAATGGCCGCTTGGCTTTGATCCAAGCTATGCAAACATTCACCATTTGCGTCGAGATAAAAATAGCCCTTCGCACCCAGAGTCACGATAATTGCCTGCATGTAAAAATCAGCCATTAAGATTTGGCAAGCGGTGCGCAGACTCTCAGGATCATGCTGCAATTGCAGATCTGCTACCGTACAGCAGTGCTGAATCACAAATTGCAATTCATCTTCATTAAGTTTGACAATATCGGCGTAATTCAAAGAAGCAGAAATTGTTTCAGTACTGGCTTGACCATCTCGCAGATTAAGGTCGAGAAATTTAGTCGCACCTTCAGTCGCATCAGACTCTAGTAAGCTGAATAAACAGTCGCGCGATACAGCAGTTCGCTGTATTAAAGTTCCGAAATAAATCAGATCTGGTGGTACTTCTTTAAAATGTCGGGAGATCAGCGCATCAACCAGCTTCCCATCGATATAGTCATAGGCCTGGTCATTTAGAATTTCGAACCGATGTGAACTTGGATCCGAAGTTTTTGGCATATGCACCACAACTCGCCCGGTCGCATGCTGTTTGTCCAATTGCATAGCCTCAGCACTTAGCTTGGTACGTATCAATTCAGCGCCAATCGTTTGACCATTCTCATCATCACCAATACGACTAATCATCAAAGGTCGCGCACCGAGCAGGCTAAGGCTGCGTGCCACGTTGAATGGCGCACCACCGATCACTTTTTCTTGGGGGAACTCATCAATCAGTGTCTCGCCAAAAATGAGTAAATTTGGTTTTTCAGAATTATGTAATTGGGTCATAGCTTATCGATTCATCAGATATTGTTTAGCAGGCTTCGCTGGTCTCGCAAATGGCGATTGAATAACCACCACGCTACAGTCTGCCATCATCCACGCACCAAACGCAACCATCGCTGCGTGTAAGCGGGTAATGTGATGATTGATGTCATCAACTCATTAGCGACTACATCAAAGAATGCCGGTGTCGCAATATCACTGCATCGTTCTACCTGAGAAAAAATAAGCTCACACGACAAATTGACTTCTTCCTGACTAAAATTCATCAGGCAAATCACAAACTGAACATCCTTGGTATCGCCTCGAACAAAACCAAGAATTTTTTCTGAGCCAGTTGTGATCAAGCGGCGCGGTTGATCTGCTGCAAACGCTGACAGCTGACTTCTAAACCCGACTAATGCACTAAGTTCGCGATATACGACAGTTGAGGTCAGATTCATCTCAGAGCTATGTTCGAGAGCGGCGGCATCCAATACTGGACGTTGCAACCAACGGTCATCAAAACTCCGCGCTGGATCATTCAGATAAGAACGATCGTTTCGCTGTCCAAACTCATCGCCCATATAAATGAGTGGAATACCGCCAAAACTCATTGCTAGCCCGTACATCAGCAATAGGCGTCGAATCGCCAGCGATTCCTCAATAGCGACATCAGACTTAATTCCACAGAGCGAAGCGGTCATTCCGACTGTACCGTGCACTGCCTGTGGATCGCTGGCCTGAAAACTCTCGCCATCGGCGAAGCTCGAAGACTGACCAGAATAAAAATGTGACGCAAGCTGCAATCGGCTCAATGCCAATGCAGGATCGCGCTGCTCACCGCTAACCTCCGCACGCAGGACATTCCAGCCGATATCATCATGACAGCGGACATAGTTAAGCCAACTTGTTTGTGGCGGCAATGCTGGCGTCGCACGGATCACAGCTTCAATCAAATCTACTTTTTGCTCTGACAACGCCACCCACGAAGAAGCCATCAGGCTACTGTGATACGCAATGTGGCATTCCTCAGTTCCAGTCTTAGCGTCACCTAAATAAGCTGGCAAATCCGCAGTGGCGACTATAGCCTCTGCTTTTAAGAGCACGCCCGGAGCGGCTATCTCGGCGATATCACGCAATGCCTGTAGCAAGCCATGCGCTTCCGCTTGATTCATGCAGGAGGTTCCCAATCGCTTCCACAAAAAAGCTGTCGAGTCGAGTCGGAATGCTTCGATTCCCAGATTAGCCATCCGCAACATCGCCAAAGCAATGTCGGAAAAAACTTCAGGATTGGCGTAATTCAAATCCCACTGATAAGGATAAAACGTGGTCCAGACCCACTTTTGCAGCTCGTGATTAAAACTAAAGTTACCCGGGGCTGTCTGCGGAAAAACCTGTCCCAGAGTTGCTTCAAATTGATCGGGAATTTTGCGATCAAGGAATACATGAAAATAGTGTTGATAGCGTGGATCACCTTGCTTCGCCGCCAATGCCCACGGATGATCGTCGGCCACATGATTCAGCACGAAGTCAGCGCACAAAGAAATTCGTGCTTCGCGCAATGCTGCTGTTAGCTCAAGAAGATCGGCAATGCTGCCAAGACGTGGCTCGATTTCGTCAAAACTACTCACCGCGAATCCACCATCATTTTCACCAACATTGCCTCCATCGGCCGAGCTTTCGTTTCCGCTACTTCTGGCACGAAAAAAAGGAAGCAGATGAAGATAATGTATGCCCAATTTGGCTAAGTGAGGAATACGTTTTTTAACTCCCTGTAAGTCGCCAGCAAAACGATCAACATAGGTGCAGTAACCCAGCATATCTTGTTGCAAAAACCAATCCGGATTTTGTAATCTCTGAGCATCGAGCCTCTGGAGTGCCTCATTTCGCTCACTCGCCAAAACAAAAACGCCCTCAGTAAGTTTTGAAAACCAACTTTCAAAATCGTCCGTATCACCATAAATATTTTCCAGCTTTTGACGCAACGCTGGTATGCGCTGTGCATAGCGTCGCGCCATCTCGTCATGACGATGGTTTGGGAAAATTGACAAGACAGCGGAAAGATTCATGATAAAGGCGATGCAATAAAATTAGGTGTACGTATATGCTTATAGCGTTGAGAACAACATTCAAAACACAAGTTCAGGAAGCCGATGCCAGACAGCATCAGCTCGTTTCCGCTGCAACTTAGAACGAGTAACTCAAAGAAGCGCGAACAGATCTGCCATTGACTGAGCGTGCTGCGTGTCCATCACCTTCAATCTCGGTGTAGCCAATTGAGTTCAACAAATTATTCGCATTTATTGAAGCTTTGACGCGATCATTAATTTGATAATTAATGAATGCATTCACGACCGTAAATCCAGGCATGGTCAAAGTATTATTGTCGTCACCCCAGGATTTAGACGTGCCAATCAAACTAGCCCCCACCACCACGTCGCCGAGGCTCCATGTCGGTGTCAATTGAAAAACGCTACGAGCCTGACGACGCGGTGTTTTTCCTATGACAGTTTTGTCGTTAGCATTAACGATCCTTGCATTGGTAAAGGTCGCTCCGCCATTCAAACGGAAAGCGCCCAGACGATAGCTCGCTTCAATTTCTGTGCCTTTAGCGTCATAGCTATTTGCGGTAAATTTGTGCGTGGTCGCTTCAAAATTAGATTCATCCGTCTTCGCTTGGAAGAAAGTCACAAAACTACTAAAGTCACCTGATTTCCACTTGAAGCCCGCCTCATTTTGCTTAACGATATTCGTGCTGATGGGCATAGAACCATCGAGTGGATTACCGAACATAATGCGGTCAGCATTAAACGCAATGCCTTCGCTGGTGCGGGCAAAGAAAGCCAAATTTTTATCGAAGGTGAAATTCAAACCAGCTGAATAAGAAGTGTGATTTACCGTGTAATCAATCGTCTTTAAATTCGCTTGTTTATAAGATTGATTGACCGCCTGATTATAAGTTCCACTTGCGTCCTGTGTGTCTTTACGCACACTGGCGTCGACATTCCAAGCGCCACTTTCGAATCCTATCGTCACATAGGGCGACGAGGTTTTATACTGAGCATCGATCGCACGATTACAACATCCGCCCCAGACATCCGTACCCTGTGCCAACAAACCTGGTGAACCCACAATCGTCGCCGCCGAATTTAATAGTGCAGGCTTATCTCCACTCGCCTGCAGCAAGTAATGATTAAAATTCCAAGTTAAAGCCACATTCTGCAGAGAGGTAAATAAACCTGCGGTCAATGCGAGCTTTGCACCTGCCACATCAAAACTATTTGAAATACGTAAATCATTCACGGTGCTGCCGAGGTCGTCGATAGAAGTGTTAAAGACGGCTGCGGTAATTGCGCTACCTGTGTATGACTTACCTGCATTTGGGCCGGTCGCATAAGTCATGCCTTTTTGTGAATTTCCATTATCGGCTGGAAAAATCGAGATAAATCGGCCGCTATTGGTGGACTTGCGGAACTTCTCATCCAGTGTCCAGCCGCCACCAAGATTCAAAGAGCCCTCCGCGCCAAAAGCATTATTGGATACACGCAAGCCATCATTAATATTAGTGGCAAGGCGCTGATTGTTTTTATCCAGCACAATGTCTTTGACCCAATATGGAGAATAGAAACTTGCGGTACGAGGATCGATTCCTGGCAACTCTGAAATCACACCACCCGTGGTTCTTACAGGCACAGGCATGTTCATCGGCGTCTTATCATCCAGGTGCTTAAAACTGAGCCGCACATAACCATTGTCTAATTCATGCGTAATATTGGCGCGCAATTGGCCACCATCTTCTGCGGTCACACCAGCTGGACGAGAGCTATCACCAACGCGATAAAATCCACCGATGAACATACGCGTTTTGTCTGAAATCGCCGCGCCATAGTCAAAGTCATAGCGAGTTTGATTAAAGTCCAAACCCTTGGTAATACCGATACTGCCACCTTTTTCTTTACCGTTCCGCGTAATGAAATTAATAATGCCGCCAGGTGCGTTCGTCGCCAAAGTCGATGCAGAACCACCACGAACAACTTCCAGATGACTCATCCCACCATCAGCCCGTAGATACATATCAGGCGTAACGAATGCGATATCACCAAATTGCAGCACAGGCAAACCGTCCTCCTGGAACTGCACATAGCGAGCACCACCCGCCGAAACTGGCACCCCACGCACGGTCAGATTCGCGTTTCCCTCCCCCCCGGAAGATTCAGCGCGTATACCTGGAATAGAACGTAAGATTTCAGCAGCGTTGGTCGGTGATGATTGCATAATCTGATCCGACTCTAAAGTGCTGACAGACACGCTGGCCTTCATTTTTGATTTGCCAATCGGTGTACCAGTCACCACGACGGTCTCCAGATTCAAACCCTCCTTCTCTTTCGCTGGCGTCGTGCTTTGCGCCTGTGCGTTCGCCATCGAGATAACGGCGACAGAGACGACGATGGTCATCTGTTTCATTTTGCCTGTCATTTGTTTTTTCGTTACTTGCATTTCGGTCTCCTTGGTGTTCAATATCAATACCCTGACTCATAAGTCAGAAGGTTTTGTTCGATTCAGTAAGAACGCTTTGCGAGCACTTATGACACTCGACCATCCGGCACTTCAAGTTCCGGTACGGCATCGTTTCAAGCATTGGTTTTAAATTCACTTAGAACGATTACAGTTTTCTTTTACCGATGTTGTGCATTATGTCGCCCTAAATTATTTAATGCAATCGATTGCATTAAATTTCAATTGTGCGAAGCAGCATGAATAGCGTCGGTACAAAAACAGTTTTAGTCTGCGTTATAGGATATGGAAATAATGCTTGAAGAGTTTAACGAAATAAGAAATATTCATTTAAAACAAAGATCTACGCAAATTTACCAGCATAAGTCTTGTGTGAATTAGCCAAAAAAATGTCCGATGCTGCACCACAGCAGAAGAGGTGGCGAAGGGTGCTTATGATGTTGTTTCAAAACAGCAAAATTGCAATCGTTTGCAAAACGTATAAATTCTAACGAACAAAATTGGGGGGGACTTCACACAAAACCTAGGTATTTTATGAAGGCCATAGCCAAAGCTACCAACTAAAGCAGCAATAAAAAGCTACACGTGTACCAACATGGGAAAACTAACTTGATTCGCGCGCGACGAATTCAGTTTGCAATAAGACGGGCGCCATCTGACGTGCCTCTGACAATCCCAGAACAGAAGCGACTAAAGCTTCGCCCGCCGCCACAATAGGTTGACGAATGGTGCTGAGAGGAGGATGGAAGTAACGAGCCAGTTCAATATCGTCATAACCAACTACGGCAACGTCAGCTGGCACACTCATACCCTGTTGGCGAAAACAATTAATTGCGGTCATTGCCAGCAAATCACTACAAGCAAACAAGGCATCGAATTTGATTTTTCGAGCCTGCAATAGTGCGACTGCTGCGCGCCCACCTTCTTCTGTGAAAACCGCAGACACAACTAGTCTCTCATCGAAAGGGATTTGATGTTGTTGCAATGACTGTCGATATCCCTCAAACCGATCGGCCACCTCTGGCAACAACACATCACCAAAGAAAGCAATATGACGACGACCTTGCTGCAATAAATGTTCGGTCGCAAGTCGTCCACCAGCGACATTATCACTGCCCACCGTCAAGTAGAGTTGTTGAGGCATTTGAGCGCCCCAAACTACAATAGGAACCTTCCTCGCTGCCATTTGATTGAGTTGATCATGGTGTCGCCACTGACCAATCAGAATCACCCCTATTGCCCGCCCCGTATCAAAAATATGAGCAGCAGCATTGAGCTCCTCTGCATCAACCCTGGTCAGCAACATGTCATAGCCTTTATCCGTCAAGGCATCAGCAATACTGCCTAGAATGCTGAGAAAAAATGGATCCGAAAGGTGCTGACGGGTTGCGCTATCGAACGGCACAACAACCGCTACAGTGCGATTCTGCTTGAGTCGCAAATTCTGAGCGCCTACATTAATCGAATAATTTAAGGATTTCGCCAACTGTTCGATGCGAGTCCGAGTTTCCTCATTGATGAGCGGGCTCTTATTAAGCGCGCGTGACACCGTTGCAGTCGACACCCCCGCCAGACGGGCAATATCCGACATTTGCAAACGTTTTTGATCAGAAGGGGAAATAGTGTGAGCAGCGGACGTCGTTTTCATTGCCAGATTCAGGGAACTTTGATGAATGCAAGTATCACACAAAATCAGCAAATAACAGAAACTCGCAGCTAGCAAACAAGAAAAAACTATCGCAGTCCAACTTACGCAATCCAACTATGCGTTCAATTCAAAGAGAATTCGGGCAAAAAAAAGATCCAGCCTAAGCTGAATCTTTTTTGTTTTGGTAGGCCGTGCGGGATTCGAACCTGCGACCAACGGATTAAAAGTCCGCTGCTCTACCAGCTGAGCTAACGACCCGAAAGAACGAAATTATAGGGGGTTTCTAGCCCCCTGTCAATTGCACGAGAAGTTTATTTTGTCGATGGCAAGCGGTTCTTCGCTGCTTGTGCCGCATCTGTATCAGGATATTTGGTGATCACTGCCATCAGCGTCTTCCGACTTTCCTTCTTATCTTTCAACTCTAACTGGCATGCTGCAATGTTCAACATCGCATCTGGCACTTTGGCATTGTCAGGGTGATTTTTCATCAAAGTTTGTAAGGCATTGATCGTATTTTTACAATCGCGTTGCGCATAAAATGAATTGCCCAACCAGTATTGCGCCTGACTGGCAAATACCGAGTCTGCGTAATTGATCGTAAACGCAGTAAATGCAGAAGCCGCATTCGCGTATTGCCCAGCTTTATACAAGCTCATAGCGGCATCAAAGTTACGTTGCTCACTTTGTTCTATCGTGACCTCACGCCCATCCACTGTGAGCTTCTTAGGCTCTAATGCACGCAAGCGTTTATCCAGGTCGATGTAGAAATCCTGTTGGCGCTTTTGAGCATTCGCCAAATCATTCATTAAGACTTCGATCTGTCCGCGCAAGCCCGCAATTTCAGCACGCAGTGGCTCGATTTGATTGGACAACTCTAGAACGCTGGTTTTGTCAGCCTTATCTTCTAACTTGGCGTCCAACTTGGTGCTCAAAGCGGCAAGCTTGGTACGTAAATCAAGAATCGCCTTGCGAGCTTCATCGTCATCAAAAATACCCGCGGAAGCAATCGTTGGCATCAACATCGCAGCAAATAAAAATGCTTGCAAACCCTTATTCATTTTCCAAAATTTCATAAACCACCTCAATCCATAAACAGTGAAAACCTCAGTGCTAGAACGACTGTACACGGCTCAGGCACGCTTCAAACAATAAAAAACGGACTTTGCAGTATGACACTGCAAAGTCCGTTTTAACTTACTACACCAACAAAATAAGCAAAATAACCGAAATTCGATTATTTCTACTGATTATTGGTAAACGATGTCGGAACGACGATTTTGAGCCCAAGAAGCTTCGTCAGCACCAGTTGCTTTTGGCTTTTCTTCGCCCAAAGAAACTGATTCTACTTGTGCTTCAGCTACGCCTAACAAAGCCAATGCTTTACGCACTGCTTCTGCACGTTTTTGACCCAAAGCGATATTGTATTCACGGCTGCCGCGTTCATCAGTATTACCTTGAACCAAGATCTTACGACCTTTGTTATTGACCAAATATTTAGCGTGTGCTTCAACAGTTGCTTTGAATTCATCTTTAACTACATAGCTGTCATAGTCAAAATAGATACTACGATTGGCCAAAGCGCCTTGTGTCAACGGATCAACTTCAGCTGCTTTTTGAGGAACTACAGCACGGTTATCAACCGTTTTTGCTGGCTCTGGTGATTTTTCAACAATCTTAGCTGGCTCTTCCAACTTAACTGGTGTGCTACATGCACTGATCAACGCAACACTGGCGAGCAACAAAGCTACGGTTTTTGATGCTGAAATTAAACGCATTTCTTTCTCCTGACTATAATTAAAAAAGTAAAAATTCAAATCTAACGCTAAATTGTAACCTAAAACAGCAAAACCACCACTATTTCATGAACGGTCCCCAAGTCGGCTCACGAATATCACCCGCTTGGATTGTTAATTTCTGCTTAACTTTACCGTCGGTTGAAACGATTCCTAAACTACCGCGGCGCCCAGACTGAGTCGCATAAAGAACATAGCGGCCATTCGGTGCAA
The DNA here is from genome assembly GCA_963512475.1 of uncultured Undibacterium sp. Lineage (GTDB taxonomy): Bacteria > Pseudomonadota > Gammaproteobacteria > Burkholderiales > Burkholderiaceae_D > Undibacterium. The sequence goes on along the minus strand of CAUPNA010000005.1, from coordinate 3,843 downwards.
TACTTGGCGACTCGTCACGATTGGTATCAGAAAGTCTTAATTCTTGTCCATTGACCAAGTCTAATGCATACAACTGATCGCCGCCATCACGCCGCGAGACATATACCAAAGTATTGCCGTCCGGTGAAATTCTTGGTGACACGTTATAGTTACCCTTGAACGTAATGCGTTTAGCGTCACCACCTGAAGCACTCATCCGAAAAATTTGCGCACCACTATTTCGATCACTGACAAAATAGATGCTCTGCCCGTCTGGAGAATAACGTGCTTCCGTATCAATGCCGTTGGAATTACTCAGACGCTGTGCATCAGAGCCATCCGCATTAATTGAATAGATTTGGGCAATCGCCCCTTTGGATAACGTCACCAACAACTTACTACCGTCCGGCGACCAAGAAGGCGAAGAGTTATTTCCCTTAAAATTGGCGACCGTCACACGTTGTCCCGTCACCAGATTTTGAATGTACACGATAGGCTTTTTCAACTCCATCGAGACATACGCAACCTTTGTACCATCAGGTGACCAGATCGGCGAAATAATCGGTTCTTTTGACGTCAATGCAATTTGCACGCCTTCACCGTCAGCATCAGAAATCTCCAAACGATATTCAGAACCCGCCTTGGTCACATATGCAATACGTGTGGAAAAAATGCCAGGTAAGCCTAACAATTTCTCATAAATATCATCTGCAATTTTATGCGCAGTTAGGCGAATTTTCGGATTCGGTGTATCCATCGCAAAGCCAGATAACATCGTGGCTTTTGCTATGTCATATAACTTATAACGTACTTCGTAACGACCTTCACCACGTTTTTGTACGCTACCGACCACTAGAGCTTCCGCGCCACGTGATTTCCAGGTATCGAAGTTGATGCTAGCGGTTTCTGAAATCGCCATGCCCACTTCGATCAATTTGAAATAGCCACTACGATTCAAATCATCACGAATGATGCTGGTCACCAATTGTGGTGATAATTCTTCATCGGCAAATGCGGCGATGGCGATTGGAACCTGAGTTGAACCAACGCCAGAAACCTCGACCCGCATTTGCGCTTGCGCAGCTACGGAAACGAGAACAACGATACTCAGCACCAAGGCTTTTAATAAGGATTTCATCGATTTTAATCTTTCATGCGGTGAACAATTGTGAGACTAGATGGTACTTCGCCCGACTTATCACGTGGAAATGGTTGCGATTTGTCGATCGCTTTTTCCACCGCCTCGTCAAACGCTGGATTACCCGAAGATTTGGTTTTCTTAACCGGCCCTTTTAAGGAGCCATCAGGAAATAAATTAATCACGAATTCAACGGTAGGATTATTCGCAGAAGCGTCATTCACCAGGTAAATCGTATTCGCTTTGATCTTTGCAGCTACTTTCGCGTTGTAACTTGGATCACCGCGATTATTACCGGTTGATTTCAGCGCATCACCAAAGCCACCAGAACCTGATTTAGCCACCTGACCGTTCAAACGACGCATATCCTCCTGAAAGATCTTATCTTTATCCGCTTTCTCTTTCGCTAACTTTTTCTTTTCAAGCAGTTCTTTTTCCAACTTCTCTTTTTTAAGTTTTTCTTCGGCTAACTTTTCTTCTTTTTTCTTCGCTAGCTCAAGCTCTGCAATTTTTTTCTTTTCTTCCAACTTACGTTTTTTTTCTTGTTCCAGCGCGATTTCAGGATCTTCTTTGACTTCTTCTTGTTGCACCGGCTTTGGCGGTTCGATTTCTTTTGGTTCTTCGACTGGCACTTCAGGGACGGACAATGGCGCGGCTTGGCGCACCGTCATATCCCACACCTCGGCTTCCACCGCAGTCGATTCCTGGCTTTGCCATTGGACGCCCACCCACAGGAATGCCAATAGAAATAGGTGCACCGTCGCGGCTAAGGCCAGAGACTTCCAAACTGACGCATCGGTCTGCGCGATTCTTGGCATGGCGTTGTAAGTAAATTCTGTCATCAATTCTTTAAACAAATTTGTATGCGGATCGTTCCACAGATGTTGCATGAACGGGCATCAAACACCGACTTGCAATTTTCGCGTGATTATAAACCTTCTTCTAAAAGAATCGGGACTTACTGAAATCTAGCTAACTTAGCGCTACCGCGAGTAGTCTTAGGCGATGCGACTCAGGCCGAAGTATCTAATACCAATTTTCAATACTGATTTCTAATAGCAATAACTAATTAAATGAAAACTTATACTTCATATCAACCGAGTTATCAGTACCAAAACTACCTATCATCCTGATTCTGCGTGTCAACTGCCAACTCAGCTTAAGCGCACCACTGGCATCGGACACGCCGCGCTCTACCGCCAACACCAAGCCAGGTCGCAAGCGCCATCCAATACGCACCACCTTATCATTCGACGATGCACCGACATCGGTAGCACCGGCGACGGTTTGACTTGGCAATTTGGAGGCGCCACCATTCTCTGAAGGACCTATGCTAAATTCATCGAAGCCTAAGCCCTGCACTAACTCCTTGGGAATATTACGACTACCATCTCCACCGAAAATTGCACCAGCTGCAGACAATAACAAGGAAGCATCAGCGCTACCAGCTTGATCGGCTTCGCGTCCCAATACCAACCATGAAATTTTATCGCTATCAGGAACATTCGGCTCTGAGACTAAGCGTACGACAGGATTTGCGACGGTGCCAGTCACATCGACACCGGCTTCCACCGCCAAACCTTTGCGCAAAGCGCGAATATTGAGCGAAGGATTGCCCGGCGCTCCTTGAAAATTAAGAATGCCGCGCTCTATTTCTAATTGCTGCCCGTAGCCCTCATATTGACCGCCATTCGTCGCAATCGAACCACTGGCATGTATCGGTGAGCTATCGTTGCTACGCAAGCGCAAAGTGCCAGACAATGCGGTATTGATGCCTCGACCAGCGAACAAGAAGCGCGGCCCCATATCTATCTGCAGATCTAATTTGGTACGAAAACCCTTTTTATTGGCGTCCTTATCCTGATCTTCATCTTCTAACTTCAGCCCTCTGGATACGAACACATCACCGGACAAACTCGGTGGTGGCATCTTAGGCAATTTGAAATAAGCAGCATCGGCCTTCAACTTTCCAACCAGTCCCCAAACGTTGTCAACTTGAGTAATGTTAGCTTGGCCACTCACCACCAACCAACGATCTTTTCTCTGCAGCAAAGGAAACATCTGCCAATCAGCCTTGATCGCACCCGCTTGGGTATGCCAATTAACCTCACCGGAGGCATTAAACTCACCTTGCTTACCGGTCCAATTCAAATCTTGAAATTGCTCCTGCTTAGGTACGAAAGCGACCTTATTCGAAAAACGCAAATGCGTCAGTTTTAAAGTTTGTTCATTCAACTCCGCCTTTAACTCACCATTCGGAAATAAAAGTCCCTCCGATGCGAACGCAAATTCCAAGCCCTTGCCTTCGATATTCGCCTTATATAAAGGCTCATCAAAACTGCCGGAAAAAATCGCATCAGCATTGAGTGCGCCCTTCAAAGAAAAATCAGAACTAAACTGGCTGACCAGCCATTGCAGTTCCGGCACGCTGGCGCGTAATTCGCCTTGCAATGGTGCATCTGACGAAAACGTCCACTTGTCGCCAAGCTTGCGTATTTGCGTGTCCAACTTAGCATTCCAGTTTCCTAAACGCGCGCCACTCGTTTGCAACTGCATGCGTATTTTTTCTGCATCAGTTCCCGCCAAAAGCCCGGCAGAGTTCAATACAAGCTGAAAATTATTCAAGCCTAAGGCCCTTGTTTGCCCGGTCCCGTCGGCATCGCACACCTGGAAATCGCCGGGCTGGCGCTGACGCCGCAGCTCGGCACGCCCGTGATCTTGGCCCT
>CAUPNA010000004.1:0-75862 GCA_963512475.1 uncultured Undibacterium sp. | reverse complement strand
AGCATTACCCTGCGCCGGTGCTATTGTGATGCAAACGCGCCGGCTGTGGCAATGCGTCTTGTTGAAGTAATTTCGCATAAGCCAAAACAATGATACGACCGTCCAACAACACTAGAAACAAAAAATTTTTCTCGACATAAGGAAGGAGTGTGGTTTTGAAAGACCGACAAAAGATGGCACTTCTTTGAATGCGAGCATGCTCAGATAAACGGTACTCAATCACGACGAAAGTATATTCATTGTAAAGGCACTACATCCCACGGAAATGATGGAGATAGGTGCGACTAATTGGTAGTGTCTGTACGTGTCCTTTTAGGTGAATGGTCGCAGTTTCATTGTCACCACGTACCACGTGACTGATCGAATGAAGATTGACCAGAACCGCACGGTGAACTTGCACAAATCGAATTGGATCTAGCTGGATGACTAAGTCCTTCAGTGGTGTACGAATGATGTCTTCCACTGGTTCGCCCAAATCATTATGCCAGCCGACTAAGGTGTATTTATCGTCAGCACGTAAAAAATCAATTTTCTCGACGGAGATTAATTTTAGTATCTGTCCAACTTGAGCGCGTATCCATAGGAGTGATTCCCCCTTAGATGGCGGTGACGATTGTGGCAGCCCCAGACCCGGCGGTGCTGATTGTGTAGGTAACTGTGAGGGGAGTTGTCTGGCTAATTGCTCATTTAGTTTCTCACTTACTTTTTCACTTAGCTTCATGCTGAGTTGCGACAATATGCTTTCGATGTTTTCGCTTGGCGTGATCGACGACAACTGATTTTTCAAGCGTCGAACTGTGTCAATAAGACGATCTTTTTCAATCGGTTTAATCAAATAATCGAGCGCGCCTCGTTCAAATGCTTGCACAGCATAATGATCATATGCAGTCACAAAAACTAAATGTGCGCGATGGCCAATTTTACGGGCGGCATCAATGCCGGACAACCCAGGCATATGTATATCCAAAAAACAAATATCGGGCTTGAACAGCTCAAACTGCTTAACCGCATCACGCCCATTTCTAACGGCGATGACTACCTCTAACTCCGGCCAAGTTTCTTTCAACATCTGAACCAGTTCATCGCGCAGTATGGGTTCATCTTCGGCAACTAAAGCGGTAGGGCGATTTTTTTGAGTCATGTCATTTCTGTCCTGATTGGGAAAACAATTTTTGCGCTCACACCTTGTGGCGTCATCGCACTTACTTGCAAACTCGCTTGACTGCCAAAGCTCAATTGCAGTCGTTCACGCAAATTGGCGAGACCCGTTCCTAAACTATCTTTTGGATGATGAATACCGACGCCTGTATCGGTAACCATGATGGTGCAAACACTATTTAGCAGTGTGACGATAATATCGATACGTCCACCTTCCTCACTCGGATCAATGCCGTGCCGCACCGCATTTTCAACCAAGGACAATAGGCACATCGCTGGGCAATATACCATCGCATCATCGATGCCATTGCCGTCAACCTGAAAGGAATACTGTAAGCGGTCTGGCATTCGCATGTGCATCAAATCGAGATAGGCACGGGTAAGTTGTATTTCTTGTGCCATCGTTGGCATCGGGTCGTTTAGACGCGGAACTGCAGCACGAAGATAGGCAATTAGACTGTCTAGTACCTGCGGCGCTTGAGCTGAACCTGCTTTGACTAAGGCGCGTACATTGGCAAGTGTATTGAATAAAAAATGAGGTTCGATTTGTGCCAACAACAGACGATACCGTGCATCCAATGCCTGGCGTTCCAATTCACTACGTTCAAGATTAAATGCTAAGGCTTGATGCTGAGCGAAAGCTTCCTTTTGTCGGACTAAGGCTGTTAGTGCGCACCATGGGGCTAATAATAATCCAAAAATTAGCAGCACCCTGAAACTCCTGAGGCGTTCCTTCACCATCCAAAAATCAGGCTCTCCTGCACCAGTACTTATGACGAAGATAAAGTAAAGGCTAATCGGAATGATGAGGGCGACACCGATCAGCTGAAGTACCCAACGCGCTAGCCATTTCGGCAGATGAGTTGGCCATCGCTCGACGATTCCAAACACCAGCACTGCGGCTAAGGTAGTACCTCCTATAAGTTGTATCAAAGTTAGAAAACTAGCACTTGAGGTGAGCGTAAAAAAAACGGAAAGTAGGATGGATACGCTCAAAGTAAACCTCAAGCGACTCAGGCTAAAGAGCCGACTAAGGTGTTGACGAATAAAAATTAAATAAGGTGATCGCATAAGCGCATGATAGTAGCAATCAGCGTGTTTGACAAAGGGCATTGAGGTATTTAGTACTCCATCAATTCGCCCTTAAGTATGCCCCGCTTTTCTTATCGCATATATCTGGTTTCGTCCCTTTTTATGGATGAAGTGCGTGTAATTCCTTATGCAATTTCGACTTGCCGTTCACGAAGCGCAATTGCTATCGCATCTTGCCTCCATCAACCTCCACGGCTCATAAATTGTGCTTCATCGTGGAATTCGCCTATTTCAAACTAGCCAAACTGTACTTTGTCGGTTTCATGTTTATTTCCTAATCTGCATCGGGCAATATTCAATTTCGATAAATTCTATGGTAACGCACAGTACCGGAGAACCTATGCTTCAAGACACTGTAAATCCGCCGCTTGCAAGAGCAGATCGGTTATTAAAATGCGCATCTGTATTTAGTTTTGCTGCGATTGCCGTTGGCCAGTTAATTTTTATTTTATATATCATTCTATTTTATGTTCAGTCGGCTTTTTCTGGACGTTTTGAAGCATGGAATAAAGTACTGCCACGTGGTTACGTGGCTGGCGATACGGTTGGCAATACGATGACGGGCAGCCATATTTTTCTTGCTGTTGCCATTATGCTGTGCGGCTTGATTCAGCTGATCCCCACGATTCGTCAGCATGCGCCTCGCTTGCATCATTGGAGCGGGAGATTTTACGTAATCTCTTGTGTGCTAACGAGTTTGGTCGGCCTCTACATGGTATGGACGTATGGCCGCAGTAATCGGCTGTTTCAGCACTTGGGCATCAGTCTTGATGCTGTGTTGATTATCGTGTTTGCCGCACTCACAATTAAGTATGCGATTGCTAGGAAATTTACGATCCATCGGCGTTGGGCTTTGCGCTTATTCATGGCTGCAAGCGCTGTGTGGTTTTTTAGAATCGGGCTCATGTTTTGGATCTTCATTCATAAAGGTCCGGTTGGCTTTGATGTCAAAACATTTAGCGGTCCCTTCCTTAGCTTTCTGTCCTTTGCCGATTACCTTATTCCGCTTGCTCTTCTCGAAATTTACTTTCGTGCGAAGGACGGTTCCAGTGTCATTTTCAAACTCAGTGCGGCGCTACTGATTGTGGTAGCGAGCTTGGCGATGTGTGTCGGCATCTTTGTCGCAAGCATGGGTCTTTGGTTACCACGTATGTTTTGATTCCATCTTCGTTCCTACTGAGTTCGCCTTCAGGAAAAATTATTTGTGCAGTACGCGAGATATGAATAGTCTTACTTATGAAAAAGGACAGAACTTCTATGCAAGGTTCGCAGGCTTTATGTATTTGTTCGTGCTCGCTACCTATATAGTCGGTTCTCAAATCACGTCCAGTTTTTACGTGAATCAGGATTTTTTGACGATTTCAAACACAGTCAAACTTTCAGGAACACTGTATAAAATCGGTCTTGCAATTGAACTGATCGCCAGCCTTTCAACGATACTACTTGCCGGTGCTTTTTATGCGTTACTAAGAACGAGTCGTCCCAATCTCGCTTTGTTCGCCCTGCTCTGGAGAGCTGCGGGAGCCATTTTTGGTGTCATGGCGGTTGCAGTTAGTTTTGCTGCAATGCAAAATTATGCCGGTAGTACGGCCTCTAGCATCGAAGATAGGATGATTTTGGCGAATGTATTATCCGACGCGAAATCAACTATTTTTTACATCAGTATTATTTTCTTTTCCCTTAGCTCTACTCTAACTTTTGCGCCCCTCTATCGCTCCGAATTATTACCAAAACTGATGTCGGCATTTGGCATTTTTGCCTCCCTACTTGCCGGATGTTTAGCGTTTATTTATTTAACTAATCCGATACTAAGCCAAAGTCTTACCTATGCTTGGGCGCCTATTTTTGCGATTGAAGTGATTACTGGTATTTGGCTTCTATGGCGAGGTGGGAATCATTCCAGCGACAATGTTCGTTCAGGCTAGTTGATTTTCCTCGAATTTCTATAATTCAAGTCAACGAGAATACGATTGCTTTAAGAGATAGAAGGCAATGGCGACATGCCACGCGCGATGCACAGCTTGACTTTCCGATTGTCTTGAATGTTTTAAGCTGAGGGTTAGCTTGTAAACTTGGGAATTCAACGCAGCATCTATTTGCGCTCTTGCGAAAAAGTTTGGTTGATGCCGGGTCATCGACATACTAGCGAAGGTCTGGCCTTGCTCAGAAGCGGTTCCTACCAGTCGAGACATGTGGAGATGGGAATGACCTGGGCTTTTATTTGGTCAAGTCTTGTTCCTGAACGCCGAGATGCGCTCTTGCAAAGTGCGCGAGCGTTCGGTGAACACCGCTTCGTTTGTGGTGTGCGGAGCAACAGCGGCGTTGATTTAGGACACTTGATGGGGCAAGCAAGCTATCCGGCCCAATGTCGCAAAACAGGAAATTAGTATTCGTGACCACCGATCAATGCGCAAGTCCTCAAAAAAAGGAGCATTCATGGAAAATAAAAATACACTTTGCAGATCCTCGGCTAAAGCTTGCTTCAGCATGCATTGCTCACATTCATTTGATTAATTTGAGATCAGTGAAATAGATCACGTATTCGGGCTGATAAAGCACCAACATTCGCCTTTTTCTAGCGGTCTCCCAGGCCGGTTTTTCTTTCAAAGCAAATCTGTTATTATTAAAACAATATAAATTTACATATTATATTTTTTATAGGTCCTTTATGCATCTACTCCTTATCGAAGATGACCTTGAACTAGGCGCCGAACTTCAGCGTGCGCTAAAGCGTCACGAATTTACTAGCGTATGGGTTAGATCCGTAAAAGATGGCTGTGCTCAAATTGATCAATATGCTGGTGAAAATTTTTCGTGTGCCTTGCTTGATTTAGGTTTACCCGATGGGAAGGGATTGGATGTATTGCGGACGTGGAGGGAAAAAAGAATTAGCATTCCCATCATTGTGCTGACTGCTCAAGACGCTCTCTTATCAAAGGTAGTTGCCTTAGATACCGGGGCCGACGACTATGTTATTAAGCCAGTCGCTATAGAAGAATTGGTTTCTCGCATTAAAGCGGTTACACGACGTATTGGAGGGCATACCTCTACGGTATGGGCTCAAGGACGCCTACGCCTTGACATGAATACGCGCGAAGCATCTGTTGATGATGCAGTTATTAGTTTATCGCCTAAAGAATTCTCTATATTGGAACAATTAGTACGACTTCCTGGGGAAATTATTCCAAAACATCGCCTTGCGCGTGCGCTTTCACCGCTAGATGATCCTATGGAGATTAATTCATTGGAAGTACATATACACAATCTACGTCGAAAAATTGGTGTGGATGTGATACGAACGGTACGAGGCGTCGGCTATGGCGTCGAAATATGATTCACCTAATTACACGTCCTTCCATTGCGAAGCGAATCTTTATTGCACTTGTTTTTGCTTCCGTTGCCACGTGGATTGCTTTTTATAGTCAAAGGACGATGGCGATAACAGCTCCCGAATCTGGATCATATGATCAATTAATGCATTTATATGCCAGTGTCATTGCTGAAATTTACGAAACGCACCCCGAGGAAAAAGAACTCACTATCGCACTCACTGGCTTAAATACTTTGTTTAAAGTTTTTAAAGATAGACATCGCTTAGACGCGCAATTCATCAATTTCTCTGTTTGGTCAAAAGAAGGTGTGTTGCAAACCAAGAGTCAATTTGCACCAGCGGTTCGGATGGGTGACTTGCAGCAAATAGGCTTTTACAATGTACAGAATGGACGGGAAATTCAGCATGCGCAAGTCATATCCCTATGGAACCAACTAGCCTTTAACAAGAAGGAACCGACTTATAGGGTATATGTGCAATCACTCAATCAAGGCCAACTCTATATTCAAATGACACAATCAATGAATAGTCGGCATGATTCTATTAGCGCATCTATCCTTAATTACGACGGCGCAATTAAGCCATTTCTAATTGGCTTTCCACTCATATTTATTCCCTTGTTAATCGCTGTCTACACAGGACTAAAACCCTTACGACTTTTTTCTCACGAACTCGCAAAACGGCAACCCGGCGATTTGCAAATTTTAAGTCAGCCTCATGTTTATTCTGAGCTGGCTCCTGTCATTCGTGAATTTAACTCAACACTTGCAAGATTGCAGGAGTTATTACAAAGAGAGAGGGATTTCCTCGCTGACGCAGCCCATGAATTGAGGACTCCACTCGCACTGATCACCGTACAATCTGACGCGCTCATACATTCTGAAAATAGAGTATTACGGGAAGAAGCATCCCGTCGCTTAACGGCAGGATTAGAGCGTGCTAATCGATTGGCAAATCAGTTACTGACCTTGGCAAAAATTGATGCTGATGATGCACAAATGATGCGCGAAATAGATGTCACAGATCTGATTCGTGAATGTTTGGCGGCTTATTTTAATGAGGCAAAACAGTCAAATATTAAGCTCTCGTACGAGGGGCCAAACAGTTATCTAATTCAAGCGCCGAGCGATGCCATCTACTCTATTATCAGCAACTTGGTAAGCAATGCTATTCGCTATGGCAATGCAAATGGACGCGTTATCGTTAGTTTATCTAAGAATGCCGATTCACGAATGCAACTTCAAGTTATGGATGACGGGCCTGGTATCGAGCTTCACCAACAAGAGAAAATGTTCCTGCGGTTTCATCGGGGTAAAGATGTGAGCGCATCAGGTGCGGGCTTAGGTTTAGCCATCGTCACCTCTGCAGTTCGACTTTTAAAGGCTGAGTTACAGGTGCATACGGGCTTGGATGGAAAGGGAGTTTGCTTCACCTTACTTTTGCAGACCGAGTGAGGCAGCTACAATACTTGTGCCGCGCATATGAATAAAGTTGCGATTCGATTTGCATTCTGTCAGTGGGTAGCATGCTACTCGGTAAAGCACAATGCGCAGCACCCAAATTCGATATGGCATGCCGATTTTTTTGAAAAACAACCAACTTTATTTGTGAATACACTCTTACGCTATTTAAAGCGACTTGTAATTTGGCTTGGTAGCATTTCGCTATTTCTGGTTTTAATATTCAGTGCGTTTTCATTTTTCATCGCCTATCCCTATTACCAAATTAAAGTTGGCATGAGCGAAAACCAGGTGATTGAAACATTTGGTGATAATAATCCATTAATTGATCGCGCAAGAAGTGCTTTTCTGTGTGACATAAAGGCTTGGTACGGCGATTGTAAGATCATCGAAAATAGCGGTGCTACTCATTTTCTTACATTCAAAATATTTTTTGATACCTATGCCATAGTTGGGTTTAAAGATAATAAAGTGATTGTTAAGGGTTTAGGAGATGGATGATTTCCAAGTAAGCTTTGACCATTACGCAAAGAACAAGCATGATCTAATCATTTCTTAAGCCGACTACTAAGCTTGAAATAAGCAAAGAAACACGATCCTTCTTTGGTCGGTCGGCGAAACTGAAGGAGCTAGAAATTTTATGAAATCAAGTTTTACTATCTGAGCCATTCTCGATGGCTATACAAAACTAGTTGGAGACATCATGCCATTAGCAAATCGCGTTTTATCATCCTTGTTGCTCGGCCTTTTCATGCCGATGGCCTCGGCAGTGGATACCATTTCTACTGAGATCATGCAGGTCGGGACCTTCCATGGTGGCGAAGTGCCGAATGTCGCTGGTAGAAATTGGTTAGCCTTGATGGTCGATGGTGAGCATGCGGAATTGAAGACCGCCGCGCCCAAGATCAAAACCGTGTTTGACGGCATCATGGACGATGAAAAAAACAAAGCTTCGTACTCGGGCAAACAGGTCGAGATGAAAGGTCCAGAACCTTTTATGCTGATCAGAAGAGAAGGCCTCAAAACTGGCGTCATAAAGCAAGCCAGCATTAGCGCCACCGACAACGGTCAAACGATTATTTTCGACAACGCCAAGTACACGGTACAGCACCAATGCCAGAAGAAGGGCAAAAGCGAAGAATTTCAAGCATGCAAAGTCTACCTCGTCGGCAACGGCATAAACCAATGGCTAGGAAATACCATGGAAAATGGCGAGAGTGATTTCGCCGAAACGATTAGCGTCTCATGGGCTGGCGACATCGACCGCGACGGTAAGATCGATCTCATCATAGAGAAATCGCGTTACAACAATTCGGATACAGTTTTGCTGTTGTCATCAGCAGCGAAAGCTGGGAAGCATTTGCTTGAAGTGGCTAAGTTGTCTCGGCAGGGGTGTTGAGGTTGTGTGCAAGGTTTGAACTTGAATTTTTGAACAACTTAAAGCAACCGTTCTTCCACCCAGACTTGGGATGAACTGTTGAAGTGACGTATAATCATTTGTGTTTTATGCCTCCCAGACGGAGAACAAAATGTCTTTAAACCTATTAGAACTAGAGCAAAAAGCTTCTCAGTTATCGGCTGATGAAAGAGCCGAGTTTGCTTTATTTTTACTCGAAACGCTCGAACCAGCGGATTCAGGTGATATTGAGAAAGAATGGCAAATTGAGGCGGAGTCAAGACTAGCCGAGGTCAAACGTGGGGAGGCTACATTATTATCGGCAGATGAAGTCTTCGAAAAATTACATCGGCGACTCAACTGATGCAAGTTAAGTTTCACTCTGAAGCTGAAGCAGAGCTTACTGAAGCTGCTTTGTTTTATGAAGACAAAGTAGTCGGTTTGGGTAAATCGTTTGTAGCCGATGTGCAAAACGCAGTAGCGTTTATTCAGACCCACCCAGAAGCACCACCACGCTTTGGTCAATTACTCCGAAAATTCGTCGTCAAACGATTTCCTTATTCAATCATTTACCAGCATAAGGAACAAGGTATCTTCATATTAGCCGTTGCCCATAACAAACGACGCCCTGGCTATTGGAAACTTCGACAAAGTTCTCGATAACTTTAACTTCGACTAGCACGCTTTACAGACGTACTATAAAAATTTGGGTTCAAAATGCAAGTTCCTGGCAACGCATCGACTGCCAACCTCCTTCATTCACTTGAAATTGCAATTGGCGCTGACTCTTTTCGGCTGATTGGGGAGTTTGGTTCAAGTTTCGACGCATTTGGCTTTTGTATTATTGGAAGGGAGCGTTACTTGTTCTCAATTTCTACTCATGCTGGCGAACTACCACATGGAAACTACGAATTTCAGATCTCCATCACCGATGAAACGCTAGAAAATGGCAAGATCGTTCTACTAGAATGCGTCGACGCAGAACGGTTCCTAGTAATAGTAAAAGAAGTAATCTCTGGCAATATTTCCTAACCAAAAGTTCCACCGAACGTACTATATGATTCACAATAATGATTATTGACGCTTGTAATTCAAAAACATTTGGTACTGAAATTACGAAGACACTTATTGACAATTCTGAATTAATTTTCAAATACCAAACAGAAGATCGGCAGTTAATGGATGAACATCTCAATAGCTCTCCATATCAAAGCTTAAAACCAAATTGCCATTTTTCAGCTTATCAAGAATTTCGAGAACAAACGCTGACACCGATCTTGGCAACGAGCCGTATCCGAGTATGGCACTATACGCGCCTCACAAATGATGAAGCTGATGCAATGCAAAAACAGTTAGTGTTGTCTTGTCTCGACTCGCTACGCCTTCGATTAGACAATCTCGTTGAAAAAAATCTCCTGACACAGATTGACTCGGAAACAGTATTTTCTCAAAGCCCTTTCCATAAACAATTCGACAATCGCGTTGGACTCTTGTCTACCATCATTATTCCACTTTCACCTTGCGATAGTAGAGTTACGCTCCTTCTTGAAAGTTGGGGAAGCGAATCCGCGTACTTTTGGCTCTCCGATAAAAGAATAGCTTCAATCCTTAAGAAAATAGGTACACCGCGAGTTATTGAAATAGAAACCTCTCTTTCAGGCCAGCTGAATGCGCACTCGGTCACAGAAACAATTCTAAATGCTTGGGCAAAGCATTTAGGACTACCAATCAAGGTATCGGGATGCGATCTTTTTATCACAGAATGCATCAATACCGCGAAAGTCTTACGTATTCATACTGAGGGGGATAGTTGCTTTGAGACTATGGCAACGACGTATCCGAAGGGCAGTGGTGCACTTTTGTATGTGCAAGAATGAATCATCAAACCAGCCCCCGAAACTTCTGCACAAACCCCTTAAACCAAATCGCACTATCCTTCCAGATCCTACGCTGACTCACATAGTCCACATAGATCAAACCAAAGCGGCGCAGGTAGCCTGAATTCCATTCGAAATTATCGAGCAAGCTCCAATAAAAGAATCCTTTAATGTTCACGCCAGCGGCGATCGCGTTTGCGACTTCTTGAAAGTGGCGTTGCATGTAATCGATGCGTTGGCTATCGTGGATTTGTTCGCCTTCGAGCTGGTCGGCGACGGCCATACCGTTTTCTGTGATGTAGATCGGTGGTAGTCCTAGGTCCTTGTACTCTTCGTGTATGCCGATCAAGAGGCGGCTTAGGCCCTCTGGATAAATTTCCCAGCCCATGTCGGTTAAGCCTAGTTTGGCTTCCGGCAGGCGCGGTGGGGTTTCGGTGCTGACGTAGGCACGGAAATAGTAATTCACGCCTAAGAAATCTAAGGGTTGATGTATCGCTTGCAGATCACCGGGGGCGACCACAAAACGTGACTGGTCTATTTTAGCGAGTGCCAATTCAGGATAGTGTCCACGAAAGATCGGGTCCATAAACCATTGTACTGAGCGAGCGTATTCCAACGCAGCTGCGGTACGGTCTGCTTCACTGTCGGTGGCGGGATCGGCGGTCCATTGATTTAAGACTATGCCTAGCTTGGCTTTTTTGTTTTGGGTGCGCATCGCTTGTATTGCCAAACCATGCGATAACAAAAGGTGATGTGAGACCTGCAAAGCAGCGACTTCGTCCTTCACACCGGGGGCAAATTGGCCGTTGCCATAACCAAGATTTGCGGTACACCAAGGCTCATTGTGGGTGGCGATACTGGCTAGTTGATCACCAAAACGTGCTGCAATTTCTTGTGCGTAACGAGCGAAATGCACGGCGGTGTCGCGATTGAGCCAACCACCCTGCTCTTCCAATGCTTGCGGTAAATCCCAGTGATACAAGGTCATATGCGCACTAATATTTTTTTGCGCTAAAGCATGAATTAGACGGGCATAGAAAGCCATGCCTTCTTCGTTCCAAGCACCGCTGCCATCGGGCTGCACACGCGACCACGACACCGAAAAACGATACGCATCAACGCCAAGATTCGCGATATGTTCTACATCCTCGGCATAACGATGGTAGTGGTCGCAGGCCACGTCGCCACTGCCGCCATCGAGTATCTTGCCTCGCGTATGACTAAATGTGTCCCAGATCGAAGGTGCTCGTCCGCCTTCATTGGCGGCACCTTCAATTTGGTAAGCACTGGTGGCTACACCCCACACAAATTCGGTGGGGAATTGTTGGGCTAGGGCTGTTTGTTCCGGCATGGCGCTGTCCTTGATTGATTTTCAGAATGCAGGTTTATCGTACATACCAGCATATTTCACGCCGAAATAGAGGATGAACACGTAGCAAGCAGCCGGTACAAAGAACGACCATTGCAAGCCTATCTGATCCGCAAAAAATCCCTGTACAAAGGGCACAATCGCACCACCGACAATTGCCATACACAAGACGCCCGAGCCTTGTCCTGTGAATTTGCCCAAGTCTTTTAAGGCCATACTGAAAATCGTCGGGAACATAATCGAGTTACATAAGCCCACCGCGATAATTGCCCACATTGCGACATTGCCACTGGCGAAGATGGCTGCCAAGATCAAAGCGATCGAGCAGGCCGCATTGAAAGCCAAGGCTTTACCCGGACTGACTTTACGCATGACCACAAAACCGATGAATCGACCCACCATCGCACCGCCCCAGTAGTAGCTAACGTAATGTGCGGCATCGGCAGCACTCAAGTTGGCGATGTGACTCTCGCCTAGGAAGTTGATCAAGAAACTGCCAATACTAACTTCGCCACCGACATATAAAAAAATGCCAATCGCGCCCAAGACCAAATGCTTATGCGAGAGAACGGAGGCATGTTGACTTGGCGCAGAGGTGCTAATCACGAGCTCTTCTTCATGCGAGATTTTAGGTAGGCGTGCTAACGCAAACAAGATCGCCAGAACTAGTAACGCAGCAGCCAATGCCAGATAAGGGCCTTGTACTGCTGCCGCTTCTTTTGCTCTGTGTGCCAATTGTTCGGCGGCGGGTAAGGCTTCAAACTGTGCCGCAGTAAGTACAACACCGGAGAGAATTAAGAATCCGCCTAAGGCCGGCGCGATGGTTGTGCCGAGAGAATTAAATGCCTGGGTCAAGGTCAAACGACTAGAGGCGGTTTTTGCATCGCCTAATACCGTGACATAAGGATTTGCTGCCACTTGCAAAATCGTGATGCCGGAAGCCAGAACAAAAAATGCCAGCAGAAACAGACCATAGCCGCGTGTAGCGGCGGGATAGAACAAAGCGCAACCGATAGCGGCAATCACCAAACCCGCTACCGCACCACTTTGATAACCTATCCGCTTAATCAAAATTCCTGCTGGCCAAGACACAATAAAATAGGCACCAAAAAAACAAAATTGCACCAACATCGCTTGCACATAGGTCAAGGTGTAAACGGACTTCAAATGCGGTATCAATACATCATTCAAGGAGGTCAGCAAACCCCACATAAAGAACAATAGGGTAACGATCACCAAGGCGGAGTTATTGTTTTTGACCGTACTACTCACTTCGCCATCGACTCGGTTGGGGATGGCATTACTACCCATTTGACTTGCCATGTTGTGTCTCCTTATTGTTTTAGTTTGTTGTTGCGTGATTCGTTGCGTAACTCGTTGCTTAATTTGCTGCAAATCTTGTGATGCCTAATGTAGGACGGGTGCAACCCGCGCGGTTCATGGGTTGATCACGCGTGCGCTACGTTATGGCGGCGCGGGTTGCACCCGCCCTACTTTTTTGTCTTGTCGCTTGCCACTTTTATCGCTACTGAACCACCCTCACCCTGGCCCTCTCCCGCTTGCGGGAGAGGGTAAAAACATCACTTACTTCAAGCTCGCGCACGACAGCGCATCTGCATCTTTCGCTGCGCCCGCGACGATTTTGATGTCGGCAAAAGCCGCTACAAAATTCGCATCGGTGCTGACGTTAAATGGTGTTTTGACTTTACGCATATCGACACCTAAAGCACTGAAGCAAGACAACGGAATTTTCACAGCCTTAGCGCCAGCACCTGCCATGTTTTTGAAGGTGGAACTGAGATCGAGGCTGGCGGTGCAGGTTTCGCCGCATTCCATTGTCATACCGACTCGGCCAGCAGGTGCGGTTTGTACTTGAGCTAAGAATTGCAATGCGCCATCGGGTACCAAATTGGCGGGTATAGGTGTGGCGAATGCTGCAGCCGCTTCGAAACGTCCTTTACCACTCCAGCTGATTTGATTACCGCTAACCGCTCCGACTTGTACGGTTTTTGCTGCGACGGTGTCTTCAGCTTTGCTTAAAGCCAGTTCGCTACCTAGCGTGACTTTGCGTTTGCCAGTGGTCACTGAAAGTGGGTAGCTAGTTTGATCTTGCGGATTCGAGATGACCAGGCTGGACGCTACCTCGCAAGCGGTGCTGGTGTCTTCAGCTAAGACCGCCATGCGTGGTGCTTTACCGTATTGCAAGCCATAGCCATACTTGAACAAAGTCTCGCTGCCGCCTGTTGCTGCGGCGTGTGTCAGTGTTGAGGTTAATGTTGATGATAAGCAGGCTTTTGCTGGCCATGAAAATGACAAGCGACCTTTGATGGCGTGTGCGACTTTGCCTTGGGCATTTTTGAATAAAACATCGGCAACGCCTTTACCTTCTGTACCCGGTAACCAGGCAGCGACAAAGCTGTCGGACAAGTTCAGTAAATCGTTGGCGTACACAGCACGACCACTCAATAATAGGGTGACTACCGGTTTACCTTTGTTAGCGACTTTTTTCAGTACCGCTAAGTCTTCTGGAAACTGTTGGCTGTGACTCAAACCACGGCTGGCCGCCACATCACCAAAACCTTCGGCATACGGCGTTTCACCCAATACGGCGACAACCACGTCGAATTGGGCGACATCGACACCCTCACCGTTAGCACTGTAATGCACATTGACAGCACCAGCGGCTTCTTTAATGCCGGTTAATAGCGTGTCGCCAGGTGTGTAGTCTGCTTCTTTGTTTTCTGTGCCTTGCCAGGTGATAGACCATCCACCGGATTGATTGATCATGCTATCTGCACTCTTACCGACAACCAGAATTTTTTTGCCGCGAGCCAATGGTAAAACACTGTCATTGTTCTTTAACAGCACTAAGGATTCACGCACAGCCCGACGTGCGATGTCGCGTGCCAGCAGTGCGTCCTGCTTACCAGCGTATTGATTGTCGGATGGTTTTTTGCCGAACAAACCAGCGCGCAATTTGACACGCAGAATACGACTCACCGCATCATCGATACGCGCCATAGGAATCTCGCCACGCTCAACTTGAGCGATGGTATTGGCAATAAAGGATTTCCAGTTGTCTGGCACCATCACCATATCGATACCCGCATTAATCGCTTGCGGGCAGCTATCGTTGCTACAACCAGGCACCTCGGCGATACCGTCCCAATCCGACACGACAAAACCATCGAAGCCCATTTTGTCTTTCAAGGCATCCGTCAACAGGGCTTTGCTGCCGTGCATTTTGCCGTAGTTCACATTGCCTGCAACGTCATGCCAGCTGTTGTAGGATGCCATGACGGTCTGCGCACCTTCGGCAAAGGCGCCGTAATAGCCTTGTGCATGCTGGTTCAACATCTCACTCAAAGTCGCTTTGGTTACGCCGCGATCAACACCTTTGTCAGTGCCGCCATCTCCAATGAAATGTTTGGCAGTGGCGACAACGTTCTTGTCGTCTTTAAATTTGCCTTGCAAGGCTTTGACGTACACCGCGCCGTAGTCTTTGACCAGGCGTCCGTCTTCTGAAAAACTCTCATAAGTACGTCCCCAGCGCGCGTCACGTCCGACCGCGAGCGTCGGTGCGAAGACCCAGGCGATGCCAGTGGCACGCACTGCTTTGCCAACATGCTCAGCCATCTGTGCGATCAGCTTGGGATTACGCGCGGCACCTAGGCCAATATTATGTGGGAACAAGGTCGCACCAACCACATTGCTATTGCCATGAATCGCATCAATGCCCCAAATCACTGGCACTTTGTCTACCATATCGGTACTCATCGATGCTGCGTAATATTGATCAGCCAGACTGACCCAGTCCGCTGCGGTCGCGTACTTATTCATTTTTGGCCAGCTGCCGCCGCCATTGAGCACTGAGCCCAGATAATATTTACGCACGTCATCTGGTGTAATGAATTTGATTTCCGGCTGCGTCATTTGCCCGACTTTTTGCGCCAGCGTCATGTTGCGAACCATCTTGGCGATCTTCGTTTCCATCGCTGGGTCTTTGGCGATCGCGCTCTTGATGTGCGGCCAGCCTTTAATGGTGGCGGGCGCTGCAGTTGTTGTCGGGGCTGCGTTAGCGACGCTATGAAAGCCTGCACTGCACAGTACAGCTAAAGCGAGCTGCAAGCTGGTCATTTTTTTTGTCGTTAGTTTCACGTTTTGTCTCTCGATTAGTTTTCTAATGTCTTGGTTTTAAGGCTCAATTGTTTATACGATCTTGTAGGGCGGGTGCAACCCACGCTGCTCAGGTTCGTAAAGGCTAGTCGGCGCGGGTTTCACCCGCCCTACAGGCATTGCTGTTTATGTCGGTCAAGAATTTTGATGTTCCTGAACGCCCCTCATCCCAGCCCTCTCTCGCCTGCGTGGGATGGGAATTTCAACAAGTGGTTCGCGCAAATTAAGTGGTCTTTTGAATCACTTTTGCATTAATTGGTAACGTTTCCGTTTTATTCTAAATGAATTTTGGAAACGTTACCAATTATTTTTAAAAAATGTTTTGGGGATGTGAAAGAGATACAACTTAGGGACGAAAAGCTGGGAGAAATAGCATGTGGGCAAACCATACTAGCGGGCAAAATTGGCGTTTAGAATGCGAGGCGAACGGCGCATCAAGTTGTGTTGATTGCCATTCGCCTCCACTCTTGCTTACTCCTCCCCCCCGGGAAAAGTAGTGCATAAACCCTAGTGCAGCAAATCCACATAACGGACTTGTTAATAATCGCAGGCCACGATTACCCATTTTGCAATACTATTTATTCTGATTCAAAAACGCGCTAAACCAGCGTCCGCTTTCTTTCACTGTGCGTTTCTGCGTGACAAAATCGATGTACACCATACCAAAGCGGCGTAAATAGCCTTCTGCCCACTCAAAATTATCCATCAAACTCCAGGCAAAATAGCCGCGTACATCAACACCTTCTGCACGTGCCTGTTTCAAGGCATCCAGATGACGCATGAAATAATTGCGCCGTTCTATATCGCAAACACTACCGTCAGCTTCGACCTGATCTTCATAGCTGGAACCATTTTCGGTCAAGAAAATGGGAACCTTAGGATAATCATTTTTGATACGGACTAGCAATTCGCGCATCCCATCAGGCGCTACTTCCCAGGCAAAACCGGTGCGCTCACGATCTGGCAGTACGACCAATTTAGTATGTAAGGGTGGTATTTCCGGCGCATCAGCAATCGTTTCGGGGAAGTAGTAGTTCACGCCCAGAAAATCGATCGGCGTGGCGATGACTTCGAGATCGGTCGCCTCGATGTCAGGTAGATCCGCCGCACAATGTTCTAGGATATCAGCCGGATAGCCACGTCCAAAAAGAGGATCAAGAAACCAGCGATTGCGCAAGCCATCGTGACGCTGCATTGCTGCTTGGTCTTCAGGCGAATCACTTGCGCTGCGCAGCGGATGCAAGCTCAGGGCAATACCCACTTGTGCCTGCGCCACATTCGATTTAATCAAAGGTACCGCCAAACCATGGGAGAGCAATACATGGTGACACACTTGTAGTGCCGCTTTGAAATTTTGCTGACCCGGCGCATGCATACCATCCCAGTTGCCATGCATGGCTGTACACCAAGGTTCATTGTGCGTGATCCAATGTTTGACTCTATCACCTAAGTGCCGAGTGGTCGCATCCACATATTCAAGATAAGCATCGACTGTTGCACGACGCTCCCAACCACCCTGATCTTGCAAATACTGCGGCAAATCCCAATGATAAAGCGTGGCCCAAGGTTGCAAGCCGCGCTCTAGCATGCCATCCACCAGACGCGAATAGAAATCGAGTCCGCGTTGATTGGGCTTCGCACCTAATTCACTGATCACTCGCGGCCATGCAATCGAAAAGCGATAAGCATTCATACCAAATTGTTGGGCGATATTCAGATCTTCTGGCCAGCGATGATAGTGATCACAGGCGACGCTGGCATTGCTGCCATCGCGGATCTTGCCCGGCTGTTGACAGAATCTGTCCCAGATTGATTCAGCGCGTCCGTCCAGCGCCGCACCGCCTTCAATTTGAAACGAAGATGTCGAACAACCCCAAGCAAAATCGGCAGGAAAGTCAGCGCGCGCTAGCGCAGGTTGAGAGGGAGAAGGAAGCACTGAAGTAGAGGGAGTAGTCATCATAAGCTTATTGGGAACGTGCAAAAGGATCGGGTGCAACAGCGCTGGTCATCCAATTCATTACTGCCTGTTGTGGTTCATAGGGAATGCTGCCAAAGAGTTCGAATAATTTTTCTATCTCGCTCAAACTAGCTTGATTAAAGTCGAGCGCAGGTACTTTGACTTGAGCACTGTTGGTCACCAGTCCCCAGGTACCATTGCCTTGCGCGCCATTATTACTGAGCAATTTATACGACCAACTCGTGGCCGCCCATCCGTAACTGGCATATGTGTCATAGGTGACGCGGGTAATTTGTCCACCCAATTCCGCGCCTAAACCCGCCCAGGGTTGAAACTCGCCTATCAATAAGGCGGTATTCAAATTCTTTAATCGGGTGTTCCATTCGCAGACGCCGCCATTGCCGGAACTACCGCAGCGCAACCAATCTTTATGTACTTGTAGCGACGGTTGACCCCAACCAAAAAACCCTGGATAAGGATGCATTTCGAATGCGACATTGCGCATGCCTCGATCTGCTGGTTTGCCATACGCATCAATGCCACTGGAATGACCGGGCAAAATAATCACATGATTAGTGTCGACACTACGCACCGCGTGATACAGGCGAATCATTTCTTTTGCCATCACATCAGGCGTAGTACCCCAAGGCTCATTTAATAAACTGTAGCCTGCCACCGCTGCCCTATCTTTATAACGCGCCGCGATCGCTTGCCACAACCAGATCGTGCGCTCTTGAAATTCAGGTGTGCTCCAATACAAATTTTTACCGGCGCAACCGGAATGATGTTCCCATCCCTGACTACCGACCGCGCCGTGCAAATCGAGTATCACGTGCATGCCACGACGCTCTGCCTGAGCGATGGCATCGTCTAGATATTCCCAAGCATCAATGCGTAGATGACCGGGATTTTTTTCGTCTTCGATCACGCTCCAGATGAAAGGCAGACGCACCACATTCATGCCGTATTGCGCGATCAAATCCCAGTCGCGCTCGCGCATCCAATTCTTGCGATACATACGGTAAAGGCGTTCCCGTTCCGCATAACCAAAACGCTTATCCAACACTGCTTCTAGTTTGCACTGATCGTCGATACCGTTCGAACCCTGCCCCATCATCCAAAATTCTTGCATCAGCCAATTGCCAAGATTGACGCCCTTGAGTTGTATCGGTTTACCGCTCTCGCGCAACCACAGCGTGCCTTCGGTATGCAACATGGTCGGCGTTTCACGCACAATAGCTTGCGGGATGGGGACGATGACATTGACTGTCGGTGTTGCCGTTTTTGTGGAAGTAGCGTCACCGGAGCCGCAAGCGCTCAGGCTGAAACTTAGACTTAGCGTAAAGCTCAACGCCAGTAAGTTAAGCACAAGACCCTTCAACGCCGAGACGCTGAGACGCCGAAAAAACAAAAAGAGAGGAAGCAAAGACATGAAGGCGCTGCAAGGTTTTCTCTGCGCTCCTCTGCTCCTCTGCGTCTCAGCGTTGAGGGGTTTTGACTGCCTGGTTATTAACTTCATCGTTGTGAAGCCTCGGCTAATGAATGCCAAGAATAGGCTCAAGCTAAGTCCCATGGAGCGGCGACCAACCTGGCGCAGACGACCATCCATATTCAATTTTTTCATTAACAGATCCCCTTCTACCTATTTCCAACATCGTCTATTCTTAAATGGAATCGTTTCCATTTGACATCCAAAAAAAACACGCAAAATGTGCATGTTTTTTTATGAAAAAAAGTGATCACTATTTTTTAGCTCATTCCTCGCTAATTTTTTCACCAGCTTGTTCAACACTTGCTAAATTCAATCGCTTACGGAAAGAAGTGCGCGCTGCTTTTTCCACCGAACTACGCCAAGTCATACTAACCGGAAACTTACGCTGTACTGGGCGTTGCAAATCGTAACAACGATTCAGTAAAAAACTTAAACCATTCAAAGTCATCTCACGCCAAGCGATGTGCACTGAGGATAAACGCGGTGCGGAAAAAGAAGCGGTTTCGGTATCATCGTAACCCACCACGGAAACTTCACCCGGCACAGCGATGCCCGCATGCTGGAAGTAAGATAGAGCGCCGATTGCCATCTCATCATTCGCGCAAAATACTGCAGTAAAATCGTAGGCAGACTCCACCAATTCCTGCGCTGACGCCCAACCACCATCCGGTGCAAAGTTACTTTCGGCTACCCACATCTTTTTAACGTCGATTCCAGCCTGTTCTAATTCGTGCATAAAACCACCAATACGATCCACGTTATCGGGTGCGCTAGCGGGACCGGCAATGACCGCAATTTTTTTATGCTTCTGCTTCAGCAATGCCTGCGCCGCCATACGTCCACCCAAATTATGATCGGCAGTAAAACACTGATCCGCGATGCAATCGTAGCGGTGGTTCAATACGACTAAATTCGTTTTTTTAGAACCTAAGTTGTCGATATCGGCATCTTGTAACGCATTGCTCATCACAATCAAACCATCGCAACCACGTTCAATTAGGAAATTAATCCCATCAATCGCTTGTTCCCGCACGTCGCCAGCACCAACACCGAACGCCACCACCATGTGCAAACCCTCGGCACGCAACTCGGTGTCGATCGCTTGCATAATAGGCATATAAAACGTACCTTTAAGCAAAGGTATGTAGACACCTATCATACGGCTAGAGCCGGACAGCAGAGAACGCGCCGCATGCGAAGGACGAAAATCCAATTCTTCAATGGCTTTTCTCACACGCTCTAAAGTCGCTGGTGACACCGACCCCTTGCCGCTCACGACTCGAGAAGCTGTTCCCAATCCCACTCCCGCCAAACGGGCGACATCTTTAATAGTTGCCATATTTTTTTGTTCTCATGCTTTCTTCAGCAAATTATTTTATGTTCTACGGTGCTAAATCAAAATTGCTCAATAAATCAGCATATTGTAAATGCCTTCGCTTGCTTCTGACGATTTTTGTAACTTAGCAAGCTATTTCATATTTTGTTGCATACTCCGATTTAATTCCCACGTAGCCACTTATCCACTTACTTAATTAATGCTCTCTAGCCAAACTACCGGCAAAAAAATTGTAGGGCGGGTGCAACCCGCGCCGCCAAACCATCAAGCACCTGAGCAGCGCTGCTTCTCCCCCGTGCTACCAGACCTGCCTTTATGTTAAGCACAAAACCCCTCAACGCCGAGACGCTGAGGCGCCGAAAAAACGAAAAGAGAGGAGGCTTCAAGATTTTCTCTGTGCTCCACTGCGTCTCGGCGTTGAGGGGTTTTAACTTTCTAATTCTCTGCTCAATGGCAAACTCAAGCCGCCGCACTCACTACTGTATTAGCCGCACAAGTCGCTGCAATAAATTCCGCATGCGTCGGCATCACTTCCACGCATTTGGCTATCGTTTTTTGTACCTGATCTAAAAAATACTGTATGTCCTCGGCACTACGCTGATCGACTAATGGATGATAAGACGTTGCGCGCAAACCTTGTCCGTGCATGACTTGCAGCCAGCTGGCATCGGCAAATAACTCTTCGCCTAAGCGGAAGATTCTGCCGTGACTACGATACAAATCAATACGATGCTGCACTTCAGCGGGTACTTCCATCGTGCGACAATATTCCCAGAACGGCGCATTTTCATGCGTATTCAGCTTATAGTGCATGATGAGAAAATCACGAATACGCTGATATTCTTCATCGTTCTGCGCGTTATAAGTATCGATATCAACCTGATTAAAACCGCGATCTGGAAACAAACTCAGCAGACGCATGATGGCAGTTTGCACCATGTGTATGCTGGTTGATTCGAGTGGCTCCATAAAACCACCCGCCAGTCCCATCGCAACACAATTCTTGTTCCAGGCTTTCTTACGCTTGCCAGTCGTGAATTTAATTAAGCGCGGTTCCGCCAACACACTGCCATCGAGATTGTTCAACAAGATAGACTGGGCTTCGTCGGCGCTCATAAATTGACTACTAAACACATGTCCATTGCCGATACGGTGTTGCAAAGGAATACGCCATTGCCAGCCTGCCTTATGTGCGGTCGAGCGCGTATAAGGATGTAAAGGTGTGGTCGATGTACATGGCACAGCAATCGCACTATTCGCTGGCAACCAGTGACTCCAATCCTCATAGCCGGTTTGCAAAGTCTTTTCTATCAGCAAAGCGGCCAAACCTGAGCAATCGATGAATAGATCACCGGTGAACTGCTCACCATTTTCCATCACCAAGGTTTCGATATGTCCATCGTGAGCACGTGTCAACACGTCGACGATACGGCCTTCACTTCGCACCACCCCCTGTGCTTCGCTGATGCCCCGTAAATAGCGCGCATACAGACCTGCATCAAAATGAAAAGCGTACGAAATATCGGACAGCGGTGAATTCGGCATGTCCTTGGGCGGACGCATAAATTTGCCCTGACGCGGCGCTACCGTATTGATGGAAAACGCTTCCAAATCCGGCACTGTACCGGCCTGATACATCTTCAACCAATATTGATAAAACTTCGCCACGACCTGATCGCGTCCAATCTGACCAAAACCGTGGATGTAGGAATCGCCCTGCTTGCCCCAATTGACGAACTCGATACCCAGCTTAAAGGTGGCCTGGGTCTGACGCATGAATTCATCTTCATCCAGATTGAGCAATTGATTAAAGGCGCGGATGCTAGGTATCGTCGCTTCGCCTACACCGATGGTGGAGATCTGATCTGATTCCACCAAACGAATACGCTTACCCTGCGGTAGCATGCGTGACAGTGCAGCCGCCGTCATCCAGCCTGCCGTGCCACCGCCGACGATCACGATGTCACGTATCTGCGCATCAGTGCTGGCGGCTTGGCCTGCATTGGTAGAATGGTTCATAGTCTTTGCTCACTTTGCGGATTAAACAGAGAAACTTTGCGCGTGTCGATAGTGTACAAAACTGTCTGACCGATCTCGAACGGACGCTGATCGTTGACGATACTGGAAATAGTTTGCGTGCCTGCCTGTAGCCATACGACTTGATGATTACCCATAGGCTCGACCAACATGACCGCCCCGACGAACTGGCCATCATCACGGATTTGTATCTGCTCAGGGCGCACACCTAACATGACCTCCGCACTCGCCGACCAAGGTGCTGCAAAAGCATAAGTCGACAAATCGATACTCAAGGTATTTGAGACAAAGTGAGCTTGAGTATCGAGTTCACCGCTAATAAAATTCATCGCCGGCGCCCCCAAAAATCCCGCGACAAACAAGTTCACTGGGCGTTCATAAACACATTCCGGTGTTCCGATTTGCTGGATTTTGCCACCTTGCATCACGACGATGCGCGTTGCTAAAGTCATCGCCTCGACTTGATCGTGCGTGACATAAATCATGGTGGACTGCAGTTGTTGGTGCAAAAGCTTAAGTTCACGTCGTAAATTGCTACGTAGCTTGGCATCCAGATTCGACAAGGGCTCATCAAATAAAAATACTTCCGCCTCACGCACCAAAGCACGTCCGATGGCAACCCGCTGTCTTTGGCCACCAGACAAGGCGGCTGGTTTTCGCTGCAGCAAGGGCGTCAAGTGCAACATCTCAGCGACTTTTTCTATACGTCGTGCGATTTCTGCTTTGGGTGTCCCGTTGATACGCAAGCCGAATGACATGTTTTTTTCTACCGTCATGGTCGGATACAAGGCGTAGGATTGAAACACCATACCAATTTGACGTTCGCTAGGATCAGCCCAAGTCATATCCTCACCTGCAATTTCCACACTACCTGAGTTGACATCAATCAAACCCGCGATAGCATGCAACAGAGTGGATTTACCGCACCCTGAAGGTCCCAGCAAAACCAAAAACTCTCCCGCCTCAACGTTTAAATTGAGGTCAGAAATGATCTGATTCCCGCCCAGATTGATGCCTAAATTTTGTAGACAGACATTCGCCACAGTTTTCCTAAGCCTTAATATTTTTTCGAAACAGCATCAAAATTGTTCTATCCCTTAACCGCACCTGCCGCGATACCGCGCACAAACCAGCGCCCCGAGACGAAATACAATGTCAAAGGCACCAGCGAAGTCAAAATGGTCGCTGCCATATTCACGTTGTACATGCGCGTACCAGTGGTGGTATTGATCACATTATTTAGTTGCACCGTCATCGGTAAATGCTCACGTCCAGCAAACACCAATCCTAGAATGTAATCATTCCAAACACCGGTCAATTGCATAATCGCCGCCACCACAATAATTGGGGTCGACATCGGCAAAATCAGTTGTATAAAAATTCGAATGAAACCACCACCATCGATACGCGCCGCTTGAAACAGCTCATGCGGTATCGTGCTGTAATAATTACGAAAGAGTAGCGTCATCACCGGCATACTAAACACCGTATGAACCAAGACAATGCCTGGCAAAGAGCTATACAAATCGATGCTGGCTAAAATTCTCACTAAGGGAAAGATCATCACCTGCACAGGGATGAAAGCACCGACCATCAAGATACCAAACAAAATATTCGCACCACGTGGACGCCAGAACGACAAGGCATAGCCATTCAAAGCACCGAGAAAAATCGGTATCAAGGTACTCGGTATCGCGATCACTACCGAGTTCATAAAGCCACCACGTATGCCTTCGCAATCAATACCAGTGCAGGCGCTGGTCCAAGCAATAGTCCAGGCATTCAGGCTAAATTGCTGTGGCAAGGCAAAGATGTTACCCATGCGAATTTCATCCATGCTTTTCACTGAGGTCGTGAGCATGATGTAGAGCGGCAGCAAAAAGAAAATTGCGGCGCTGATCAAAAAAGCATATATGCCTAAGCGAGCGAGACTAAATCGCTTGCTTCTGCCGTGTCGCTTCCGGCTTTGGGCTGATTTGGCAACGTTTGTAGCATCAGCAGCGGATGGCAAAATAGTGCTCATTTGCCCGCCTTATGGTTACGTACATTACGGTTGCGCGCATACACATAGGGCGCGAGTATCGCAATGACTGGCACTAACAGCATGACCGCACCTGCCGAGGCAAGGGCAATATTAGCGCGACCAAACAAGTGATCCATAATGAATTTAGCCGGCACTTCACTGGCTGTGCCGGGACCACCTTGGGTCATGGCGACGACGGAATCAAATAGTTTGATTGCCGTGGTGGACAATAGAAGGAAGACGGTCGCGATGGCTGGTGCCAACATAGGAATCACAATAGACACATACACCCGCCACACCGGAATACCATCGAGTCTCGCGGCTTTCCAAATTTCTTCGTCTATGCCACGCAAGGCTGCCAACAATAAGGCCATCACCAAGCCGGCGGTTTGCCAAACGGTGGCGATCACGATGGTGTAGATGACTTTGTCCTGATCAATAATCCAGTCAAACACAAAATCCGGATAACCCATCTGCCGCACCGCGTATTCTATGCCTATGCCAGGTGTCAGCATCCATTGCCAAATCAAACCAGTCGCGACGAAGGACATCGCGTAGGGATACAAAAATACCGTGCGCAATACGCCTTCTGCTGTCACTTTTTGATCGATAAATACGGCCAGCAAAAATCCCAAGACCATGCTGACCAGAATAAAGAGTACCGTGTAGATCGCAATATTTTCTATCGATAATAGCCACCGTTCGTTCTCAAACAGTTTGGTGTATTGCGCCATGCCGACAAAGGTGTCGGTCGGCATCGTGCGGGAATTGGAAAACGAGACTTTAATCGACCACAGTGTCGCACCCAGATAGGCGACCAAAGTCACTAAAGCCATAGGCAGCAAGGCTGCGGATGGGATCAGTGATTTGGTTTTACGGCTGAGGGCTTTGATTTGCATTCGTATTTATTTACTTATTTGTTTACTTATTGACTTACTTAGTCTTTCAAAGCATTGGCAATGCTTTTTTGGGCTTTTTCTACTGGCATGCGGGTATTCCAAAATGCCGTCAAAATATCCTGCAACGCACCGTTTTGATCTGGCGTCAAAAACATTTCGCTAATGCCTACTTGGCGCGATTTGTCTTTCATAATCGCCATCCCCGCTTGCGCGCAAATATCCATGGTCGACGTATCAACATCACTGCGGATAGGAATCGAGCCTTTCAATTTATTGAATTCCAACTGTGTGCTCGGGGTCAGCACGACTTTCGCTAATAATTTTTGCGCGTTCACCCTAGAAGGATTAGTGGTGCGAGGAAAAACGAAAGCATCACCTTGAATCAGATAAGGCGAATTTGGGGTTAATCCTGCGATACAGCCAAAGTCTTTGCCAGCGACTTGCTTAGCTGCTGCGAACTCCCCTTTTACCCAATCGCCCATAATCTGCATACCCGCTTTGCCGCTGATCAATAATGCGGTAGCGTCATTCCAGTTGCGACCTGGCGCACCTGCATCAACATAGGTCTGCATGCGCTTGAAGGCGGTTAATACTTTCTTAAAGGCTTCAGAGTTGATGGCTTTTTGGTCGCGATCGCGGATCACGCTCAGATAGAGATCTTTACCACCGAGATTGGCTAGCATGGCTTGAAACACGATGGTTTCTTGCCAGGCTTGGCCACCATGCGCGAGTGGAATGATGCCAGCTGCTTTCAACTTATCGAGTGCGGCAAACATCTCATCCACAGTCGCTGGCTCTTTAGCGATACCCGCTTTTTTAAATGCAGCTTTGGAGTACCAGAACCAAGTCTGCATATGGATATTCACGGGCACGGCGTAGTAATGGCCTTTGATCCGGATCACATTCAAGACGGGCTCAGGCAAAAATTTTTCCCAACCCTCGTTCTTGGCAACGTCATCGACATTATTGAGCATGCCTTGTTCGACCAAATCAAGAAATTGCTTGGTCGTGTTGAACTGCGCCGCAGTGGGTGGATTACTGCCAACGATACGATTGATCGCCACGGCTCTAGCCTGGTCGGCACCTGCAACCGCCGAATCGACCCAGATACCGCCGGCTTTACGATAAGCATCAGCGATCAGCTTGGCTGCCGCCGACTCGCTACTAGAGGTCCACCAATGAATAATTTCGGCTTTTTCGACAGGCACTGGCTTGGTTGCCTGCGCCTGCGCTGTGGATGCACTGGCAAACGAGGCCAGACACATAGCCAGTAAAGGATAGTTAAGCTTGAACATCTAGTCTCCTGATAACGCAGATACTTTGTCTGCATTATTCATCAATTTTGAATCGAACCTGTTTTAATTTCGTACTGCTTTACTGACTACCGCTTTAGTGCCACATTTCACCACGTGGAAACGTTACCACTCTTCGACGACTATAGCATTCTTCATTTTTAGATGTCAATTCACATCAGCTGATGGCGTCATTGGTGCGGTGTGCAGTGCGCACCAACAAGAATGAAGTTACCGCGGTTGGAGTTATTGATAGGCGGTGCGCACGGCGCACCCTACTTTCTCTCACTTCAAAACCACACTGTTGTTGACATTTAAAAATGAATAATGCCATACTTCCCGACAAATTGGAAACGATTCCACATTTCTACCACAAAGCCAGATTAAAACGTTTTTGTGCGCTAAAAAACTTTACAGGAGCAAAGTTTGATGAAAGCTTATTTCTATCCTTTAGCCATACTTTTGGCAAGCATGCTTAGCGCCTGTGGTGGTGGATCGGGCACGAATCCGACGACGCCAGCAGTCAGCACCCCTGTGGTTACGGCTCCCACCGTAAGCACGCCTTCCCTTCCAATCGGGGGCAAACCAGCGGGTTGGAAATTGGTTTGGTCCGATGAATTTGATCAAGCCGGATTACCCAGTGCGGACAAGTGGATGTTCGATACGGAAAGAAACAAAGCGGGATGGTTCAATAATGAACGTCAATACTATTCAAAAGACCGTCTAGAAAATGCCCGCGTAGCAGATGGCAAACTCACTATAACCGCACTCAAAGAACAACTCAGCAGCGCCCCCGATTTTGGCGGCCAGGCTTACACCTCAGCGCGCCTGTTGACGCGTGGCAAAGCAAGCTGGACTTATGGTTTTTTTGAGATTCGCGCCAAACTCCCCTGTGGCCTTGGGACCTGGCCAGCGATCTGGACGCTAGGCACAAAAGGTGCGTGGCCAGATGATGGTGAGATCGACATCATGGAACATGTTGGCAAAAACAAGGGGCAAATTCTGGGTAGCGCCTACAGCAATTTTTACAACTGGGCGAATGGCACGGGCAATACCAAGGCGACCACGGTCAACGACGCTTGCGATGTTTTCCATAACTATCAATTGTATTGGGACCAAAATCAGTTAGCGATCGCGGTTGACGATAAGTACTACTTTCAATTTGTAAACGCGAAAACCGGTGACTATAAAAAATGGCCTTTCGATCAACCACAATACTTAATCCTCAATCTCGCCATAGGCGGTGACCTCGGTGGTGCGGTGGATGACAGCATTTTTCCGAGTAAATTTGAGATTGATTATGTGCGGATTTATCAACCTTAATCAACCGTAATCAGCCTTGATCAAACTTAATGACTCAAGCAACTACCTTCAAAACATAACGAACCATGTTCAATAACCGCGACATTTTCAATCCAAATGCAAGCATCAAAGTCGTGCCGCTGTTTGACGGGCACCACTGCATCGTGATTGATGATTTTTTACGCGAACCGCAGGCTATGGTCGATTTGGTGAATAGTCAACGAGCACATTTTCGCTATGACGCGGACAACTATTTTCCAGGCTTAGAAATGGACATGGGGCGAGAATTTGCGCTCAGTCTGGAACAGTACTTTATGCTGCAAATGCGTCGTTACTTTGCCGCGCGTAGGCAACTCGGTGTCGCCTGCAGAATCTCCATGACCACTTTACAACCGCATGAACTTAATGCCTTACAAAGACTTTGCCATCGTGACGCTGACACTTTCCCACCAGGTGTCGGGATTGCTGCTGCAGTCGTGTATTTATTTCAAAATGCAGAACTTGGTGGTACCAGCTTTTATCGCCCCAAACTCAGCGCGGATGCCACACGTGAATTGCTAAGCACCGCACAAAATGCCACGCCCGAGGCCTGCACAACTTTACTCAAAACTGCGCCAGCTTATCTACATGCCAGCAATGATTATTTCGAGTTAATGCATACCGTGCCCGCCAAGTGGAATCGCGCCATTTTCTACGAAGGCACAATCTTCCACGCTGCACATATCACCCAGCCAGCGCTATTGAATAGCGAGCCGAATACAGCACGTTTGGCGTTAAATGGCTTTTTTAAGTTTAAAAAGACGGCATAAGCATTTCTACAAGAAGTAGTGAGCTCATAGTGCGTGCCATGGGTACCGCAGCGACAAAATTAGGCATATAATCAAGTACTTCGATCATTTCAATCAAATCGAACGATTTATTTACTTTTGAGCAGGTGCCATGGAAACCTTAACCTCCAATCAAGCGAAAACACAATTCGGCGATCTATTGCTCAAAGTGCAACGCGCTCCTGTTGAAATCAGTCGCAACGGCAAAGCGGTTGCGGTTATGCTGTCAATGGAAGACTACGCAGCACTAGAATCGCTCAAGCTACACCAGTTGCAAGACAAAATTCAACGCGCGCAATATGACCTTAGCAATGGAAAAACGCATGATGGCGAAGCGCTGTTGCAATCCATGTTAGATGAAGACATCACCTAAGATGGCTCGCTTAATTTTTACAGA
Organism: uncultured Undibacterium sp.; assembly: GCA_963512475.1. Taxonomy (GTDB): domain Bacteria; phylum Pseudomonadota; class Gammaproteobacteria; order Burkholderiales; family Burkholderiaceae_D; genus Undibacterium. The sequence goes on along the minus strand of CAUPNA010000004.1, from coordinate 46,441 downwards.
GGAAGCCAAGCAAGACTTGCTGGAAATCCGCAACTATACAAACAAGACTTGGGGTAAGACTCAAGCTCAAACCTACATTAACGAGCTGCGTCATACATTACGTCAGCTCATGGAACATCCGCTTCTTGGCATTGACCGTAGCGACGATCTTGGTAAAGAAATACGCAGTCTTCCTCAAGCTAGTCACATGATTTACTACCAGCTTGTTCAAAATGACATCGTCGTGCTCGCAATATTGCATCAAACAATGGTACCGACTAAGCATTTATAGTCGGAACTCAGATCACGTTGTGCAATGTGCGATCACGGCAAACTATAATCAAAAACATAGAAATGCTTTCCCTCCTTAATTTCTATCTGCATTTGCCCTTTCAAGCCCACTAACTCATCCGTGCCGGAATCCGGCACAACTTGTATTGTCAGGTGTGGCGTGCCTTTGTCCATAACGCCGGTATGCATCAGAACAAAGCTGCCGCGCTTACCTTGTAAAGTACCACTCACCCGCTCTATCGCCACGTAGCCTGCAGAACCTTTGACCTCGGTCATTGCCGCCAACATTTCACCCAAACTGTGCGCGTTCAAATCACCATGAAATTGTTTATCGATGGTTTGACGTCCCAATTTGGCGTCTACAATTGCAGGAGCTGGCGCTTGTGGTTGAAGTTTTACGTCGAAACTGCCGCGTATCTGTTGCATAGTCGAGTCCTTGAGTTGAATAGCGATCGGTGTATTTTCTGCGTAGCTGTGGGTAGTCATTATGCACAAACTAAGGCAAGCTACATATAATCCTTGGCTTAATGCTTGATTTATTCGTTTCATCGTTATCTTTCAATGGCTCATGATTCGGCATCGCATTATTAGATACATTTAAAACTGGTTCATCGCCATTGGATAGTAAAAACGCGACAAACCAAATTGAACAATATGAAAAACCATGAACCGCGCGGTGTACTACGCCCTCACTTTAGCGAAGGGCAATTTCAACATCTGCGCCTAGCCCCTAGCGCTTCATTAGCGCAATTCGTTGCGCATTACTGGTTCGTTAGTTGGGATTTGCGTGGATGCCCACCGCAACAGCAAGCAACCTTGCCGCATCCGAATGTACATCTCATCGTAGAGCAAGGAAAAGCACTTATTTACGGCGTACACAGCGAGCGGTTCACACGAGAATTGGCAGAACAAGACCGAGTCTTTGGTATCAAATTCAAGGCAGGTGGTTTTTATTCATTTCACCGAAAACCCATCGCAGATATTCATAATCAAACACTTGATATCAACGTCTGTTTTGCTGCTGGCGATCAGGATCTAGTGGCAGGAATTGAAGCGGCACGAGATTTTTCGGCGATGTGCGAAGTGGCAGAGCATTTTCTATTGGCGTATTTACCTGAAGCAGATCCCAAACTAAATTTCCTAGATCAATTACTCAAAGACATAGAGCAAGATCGCAGTCTGATTAGCGTCGACGATTTAATCAGACATACCGGTTTAGACAAACGCAGCTTGCAACGCCTGTTTCAAGTCTATGTCGGTGCCAGTCCAAAGTGGGTAATTCAACGCTACCGCTTGCATCAAGCCATCGCCCAAGTGCAGGCGGGTAAAACCTGTAGTTGGAGTGATCTGGCACTGGAACTAGGCTACTTTGATCAGGCGCATTTCGGTCGAGATTTTCGTGCCTTGATAGGAATGACGCCGGGTGAATATGAAAAGAGCTTGCAGAGTAAAAGCTAATTTAGGTCCTTAGCACTTGGTCGTCTTACGCTTTTTACCCAAGCTACCACGCTGCGCGACTTTGGCAATATAGTCTGGCGAGAACGGTACCTTACAGGATGTATCACCGACATCGATAACGACTTCGCCGATTTTTTGTCCGGCTTGAATTGCTGCTTCGCTGAGTGCCGACACATAGCAGCCCAAAGCAATCACAAAACCGTTCATACAATAAGACACACGATTTGGTGCTTGATGAATCCCAGCTTGCACGCGCTTGAGCAGTTTTTGTAATAGCTTCAAATCCAAATCCGCATCGTCTGTGACTGAGATATAACTACTCAGCGTGCACCAGCCAGCGGCTGCAATATCGTGGTTATCAGAATCTATCCACGCCAATCCTAAGGACATGGCATGCGAACTCTCTGCCGCTACCCATGCCACACTGTATTCACGTATGCCATGCGAGTTGGCCGTTTCTACCCAGTGCTGCAATTGCGCCGCACTCATCTTGCTACCGTCGGCCAGCAAACCCGCCATATACTGCGCGTCATAAATCCCAGTATCAAACAGAGCACAAGCAAAAGCCAGATCATTCTTATAAGGCTTCATCAGCTTCTTCATCTCTTCAATTTTGACACCGAAGATAGGTTCTTGCGCACCATGTTTGCGCATGGTGTTGCGGTAAGATTCCAGACCTAACGCTTCTAACTGCTTAACTACCGTTGTGACTGATTGCTGGGTGGATGCTGCGATGCTCATTTTGCCTCCTTATTTGTGAAACAAGGCGATGTATCAAATCAACTCTATTCGAATTGCAAAACCAAAGACTCGCCTATCGCGACCAATTGCCATTGCGCGGTCAGCTCTAAAAGTTTTTTACGTACCGCATCAATATCCTCTAGGCTCAATTGCAAGGGCTCACATTGACGTGCATGACAAGTGACCTGATACAAATCCAACATATCAGCGGGAGCACTATTCCAGCCAGACCAGCCGTCTGCTTGAAAGACTTCAACCAGACGCTCTACGCCATCACTTTCTGGTTCTGATTCCATCTGAAATGTTGCCGCTTCTCCGTGAAGAATACGATCAACAAATCCGCGTTTGTGCAATGTGCTCTCAACACCAAAATGCACCATATCATGAGGAATAATTCCCTGCTTTGGGCACGCTATGCTTTCGGCGACGACGCCGTTGCGCATCACTTCCATTTGATCGTGTTTGCCCGAGCCTTTTGTAAATATCAACTGCATGTGAAGTCCCATAACAAACAAAAAAAAGAATAATAATTTAAGTATCTCTGTTCAAGCTATATCAACTCAAAACTTTCGCCAATCGTAATTCGAAATAGGTTTACTAGCGAACATATTTGCCAATGCACTAAGGCGAATTGAGTAGTTTGGCGTAGCATACGATTTCCTTAATTTCTAGCACCATCATAAAACTTATCGCCGAATTTGGAAATTGTTTCATTCAACCTCAAATAGGCTTTATGCTCAACGAAGACGCACATGTACGCTTCTTCCCGTAAGCAAGAAGTCACGGCCGAGATACACAAGCGTTATACTCTGACGATATCGCAGCCTCGCCCCAATCGCAAAAAACACCCATAGGGAGATTCATTTGAGCAAGCAACATATCGTCAATCTGGCATTACAAGGTGGTGGTTCACATGGTGCCTTCACTTGGGGCGTACTTGATGCCTTACTCGACGATGGCACTATCCAATTTGAAGGCGTGAGTGGCACCAGCGCTGGTGCCATGAATGCAGTAGCAATGGCACACGGCTTTGCACTAGCGGATAAAAAATCTGCACTGGTGCGGCGTGAGGCAGCACGACAGTCGTTAAAGGATTTTTGGGACGGCGTCATCAGTATGAACGCCATGCAAAATAGCCTGGCACACGCACATCGTGTACCGTTTGATCTTTTGTTTGGTGGTATGGCGGCTCTTGCTGGCGCGCACTCACCGGCGCAAATGTTTTCTGAATCGCTTGGTAGTCTATGGACCAGTTCTATTTCGCCCTATCAAAGTAATCCCTTAGATATTAATCCGCTCAAAGACTTTCTAGAACGTCAAATTGATTTTGACCGACTGGCGACATGCACGCAGTTGAAAGTGTTTGTAGTCGCGACCAAAGTCAGCGACGGCAAGGCCGAGATATTTAGCGGCCAGCGCCTGACTGCCGATGCGGTCATGGCATCGGCTTGTCTGCCCACCGTGTTTCAGGCAGTAGAAATTGAAGGCGAACATTATTGGGACGGGGGTTATTCGGGGAACCCGGCGATACATCCGCTCATTTACGAATGCCAAAGTCGCGACATCATGCTGGTGCAGATCAATCCGATTCGACGCGATAGCTTGCCAAAAACCTCGGCCGATATTTTAGACCGACTCAACGAAATGACGTTTAATTCAGCCCTCATCGCTGAGATGCGCGCGATTGATTTTGTTAAGCGTCTGTTGGCGGAGAACAAACTTGATGCCACTCGCTACAAAGACGTTCTCATGCATCGCATCGACGGCGGCGAACAACTCGAAGCCTATCCTGCCTCCAGCAAATCACAAACTGACGCCAAACTAATTTATCAGTTACGTGACCTCGGGCAAAGCTGCGCCAAGCAATGGCTGCAAGATCAACGCCAACACTTGGGTGTGTCGTGTAGCGTGAATATTGCCCGTGATTATTTGGATGATTTGCGCGTGCCGGTTGGTGGGCGTAGTAGTTGAGCGGTGTAGTTGTGAAAGTGAAGTGTCATCGCTGTGAGTCATGCGGTCAGTTATGCTTCAACGTAAAAGTGATGTGCGCCGCGCGATACGGCTGGCACAGGGAGAAAGCAGCAGCGCGGCACCACCATCGACTGTTATGTTAAATGCCTCCAAGTAAAGCTTTCCTTAACATTCTGATTGCGGAACTATTTTCCCTCTTTCCAAAAAGCGGAATCAACTCCAAGATTGTTAGCCATTCTTCCAAAAAATTGCGATCGAAACAAAGAACTTTGCCATTTTTATTCCAGGCGAGCTGTAATTCACGTTCACGAGTTTGAATATTTTCAAGCTTAAGCTGACACTGATTACAGCGCCTCTTTGGCTTCCAAACATATTGCTTGTGGACTTCGAAGGCAATTTTTTGTTCTTTGGCGGTGAATACGAATGACTGCTCGCACTTGAAGCAACGACACACAACGTTTTCGTAGCAATCAGGATCAGAGCCACTGTACAAAAAAGATCCGCCGTAGGCGAAAGAACGCTTACTCGCCTCAGACCAATTACTTTGTTCAATTTTGATAGTCACTGAAATCCTCTAAACTTGGCATTTTTCGCTGAATTGTGCGGCGCGCGTCCGTTATGAATGTCATGCTAGATGGCATCGTTTCGCACCTGTATGTGATCGAACTTCTCTCCGCTCGCCCAAATGCCTTCGACACGTCCGTCCTCATATATCGCCAGACCCGCTGATAGAGCGGGAGGGAGAGAGTGGACACCCTGCGGATAAAGTACGATCGAGACATTAGCCCATTTTTGACCGTCGGAATCAAGAACGATTTCAAGAACATCTGTGTCTGCTTGCCACCACGTTGAGTCATTTGGATCGCCCGGTGCATAGTCGTTGAAATGGTGTTCGCTGGACGGACAACTCCTTTCCCATGAAGAGAAAGCGATTTCGCGATACTTTAGTATGAGCTCATCGAGCCTTTCTCCCAGTCGCAACGTATCCATATGCCTTCTAACGCTAAATTGACCGGCGCGAAGCGTCGGCGTCAAATGTTGAGTTATATGCGTGGTTCATATTAAGCACCATAGCTTCTAATTACTGGAACTGTAAAAGCAAGCACACATAAAAATATAAGTACGCCGAACTTCAAAACCAATTCAAGTAAAGAATGACGCCATATCATTTTGTTTTCGCCTGAATTGCTGAAGCCGCCAGGAGCGTCGTCATCAATAGTAATCAAATGACCAAATGCCATCCAAGCAGCAAATCCACAAAGCGTATAAATGAAAGGAACGTGAAAGAAAAACGATAGCGCAAGGCAACCGACAATTGCGATGGCCAAAAATTTCAATGTGCGCTTATTTGTTTCGCTCATGGCATATAACGCGATTTTATTTAACAAATTGCAAAGATAACCGACCATCAAAAATTTGGCAATTTGTTTCTACCTTCTGGAAACCCGCATCAGGCTTAGCTGAATTTGCTTATACCCTACAACAACTTGGTTTAAACAAACCGACAAAAGGTGCAGGTGATTTTCAGAAAAGCTGAGTACGCGAATGACACTTTTCAGCAGAGACTTAGGCTCTCCATCAACCCAAACAGACAACGCACTACAAAGTCTTATCCCTGATCTGACGAGCACTCACCAAGATAGAAAAGGACGCGCAAATCCTATCAATCGCGTGATCGGGTATTGTGCAGCCATTTGCGATGCACGCTCTGCTTGAGCACCGCCAACACTTGGGCGTGTCGTGCAGCGTCAATATCGCTGGCGACTATTTAGACGATTTACGCGTGCCAGTAAGCGGCCGCGGGAGTGATTGAGCGCTTGCTTGTACCAACAAGAAAAGCTCGATGACATCAGCGCTAAGGACGATTGAGCGTTTGTCTAAGTTCTTCAAACGCTGCACTAATGAGTTCCGTGACACATTGGACCTTAGGCAAATAGCGATGGCGCTTGTGTACCACCAAATACAAACTGCCCACCGCATCTGGCCCCAAATCCAGATTAAGTTCAGTCAACTCATTGATCACGGAATACCTATGCGGCGCTTTAGCTAAAGGCATCACCCCGATGCCAGCGCGACAAGCTGCGACTTGAACATTGAAATCGTCTGAGGTAAAAGCTGGTCGAAAATTCGGAATCATGGCGCGTAAACTTTGATTGACGTACAAGTGGTCATGCGACTCTGCCCAGCATATCCAATTTAAGTCTTCAAGCTTAGGGTGCTCACCTAGTTCTGCCGCATAGCTTGGCGCGGCATACACACGAACGGTGGTATGTACTTGGTTCAGGCAAATCAGGTCCTCGTCATTCGGTGCTGCCGTGCGTAAGGAGATATCCGCTTCGCCTCGTCCTAGGTTTAAGGTTTCTACGCCTGACAAGACCTCCATGTATAACTTGGGATATTTGGTCTGTAATTGTTTGCTTAAAGGCGCCAGCAAGTCAAAAGCAATCCCAGGCGGTGCGGCGATGCGGATTTTTCCTTCCGGCAGACGGGTCTTTTGGCTGATATTTTGCTCGGCCTGATGCGCCCATTCAGCCATTCTTTGCGCAGCAGGTAGTAGTTTTTCACCAGCTTGGGTCAAAGTCACGCCACTACTGGCGCGCTCAAACAAGTTCTCACCTATCGCTTCTTCAAGCTCACCGATACGCCGGCTCAAAGTTGGTTGCCCAAGCCGTAAAACACGTGCAGCCGCACTCAAACTGCCTTGTTCAACGACGGTCACAAATAGTTTGACATCATCCCAACGTAAACCCATACGCGCCTCTTTGAGTCTCATTTCTATCGGAACAACTGCGACAAGCAGAGGCAGCATTCATTTAAATTCGGATGGATACATCAGAATTTAGGCAATTGTCGCAGATATTTGGATATGCGACACTGCCTTAACTGTTAATTTTAGAGGCGACCAGATGATTTATCCACATCGTATGAAAGCGGAACTAGAGGGGGATTTTGTCCTTTTCTTGATCGGCATGCGCATCAATAAGCCTTTACAAGTACACCGTTGGTTGCCGGTAGCGCGTGCGATGCCGAAAATGCTGACCGAATTGTACGCACAACCAGAACTGGGTCTATTACATGCGGACGCCTGGTTTGGTCGCACGATTATCACACTGCAGTACTGGCGTTCGCTAGAACAGTTACACGCCTATGCCAGAAGCAAAGAACGCCAACACCTGCCCGCTTGGCGCGCGTTTCAACAAGCTTCCGATGGAAATACTGCGGTGGGCATTTGGCATGAAAGTTACCAAATCAAAGCCGGCAGTCACAGCAATATCTACGTCAATATGCCCTTATTTGGCTTGGGAAATGCCAGCGGGAGCTTTATGCCCGTCAAAAACAAATAATTCAAACGCCATTTTCTTAAAGATAGATACGTCACATGAATAAGCTCACACTCAGCCTGACACTCATTTCCTTATTCGTCCTACAAGCCTGCACTAGCAGCAATCATCCTACCGAAACATCGCGTTTAGGAAAGCCCAGCACACAAGCGACCATGGAAGCATTGATAGACCAACCCGGCACTATCAACGTCGAAACTGTCACCGCTGCAAACTGGTCTGTGCCCCTGTCCGGGCTAGTCAATTTAGATAGCCTAGCAGCACGTCAGGCGCAGCTCAAGGATAAGGATGAGGCGATACAAATTTTCACCTACGTGATTAAACATCCTCAGTTTGGCTACTTTTTAATCGATACCGGCGTCTCGGCACAACTGATAGCAGATCCGGCTCGTTTTGGTTTTGGCTGGATGCTGCGGAAAGGTATGCAACTAGAAAAAATGCAGGTAAAAACCAGCACGTCCACTATTTTGGCCAAATTACCGCAAAAATTATCCGGTGTATTTCTCACTCATTTGCATCTCGATCACATCAGTGGTTTACCCGATATACCGACGTCTGTCCCGGTCTGTACAGGAGCGGGTGAAAGCAAAGACACCTACTGGCTCAACATGGTCGTGCGCCCCGCCACTGATCAGTTACTCGCCAATCGGGCACCCTTGCAAGAATGGGCGTTTGACCAGATAGACTCAGCCGCAAGCAGCCGCTCGGTCATCGATATTTTCGGCGACGGCAGCGTCTTTGCGATTGCGGTACCAGGTCATACCAAAGGCAGCACCGCCTATCTGGTACGCAGTACACAAGGCCCTGTCCTCATCGTAGGCGATACCTCGCACACACTATGGGGCTGGGAAAACGGGGTAGAACCAGGTGACTACACGCGCGATCACGCCAGTAATCTAAGCAGCTTACAAGCGCTGAAGGGATTGGTGGAGCGGCATCCGGCCATAACGGTGAGGCTTGGGCATCAGCATTGAATAGGCAAGACCTCGTTTATTGGAGTGTTTTCTAAGTAAGCATCACGGTTTGATATGGTGCTTCCCGATTTTCAAAACTTAAAGAAGAAAAATCAAACAAGTTTTTCTCCTTGCTCAGACCGCTCAGCATTCACATGCGCGGAATACAAAGCCCCATGCACAGCCCACACCAGGCAATCGCGATCAAATACTCAAGTCTTATTTCAAGCACTAAGCTTAATTCAGTATTCCTTAGATCGCAGGCGTTTGAGCGGCAAAATGCTCTCTCGCCAATTGCTCACAAACTTGCCACAGCGCTGGCGAACCGCGCGCGATGACTGGGCCGTAGCGCTGCAGAACTTGCTCTAAACTCACACCATTTTCAGTCCAAGTACCGCCACCAGTATGGACATTCACCAGCAAAGGCTGCACCCGATCAAGTGCTTTGGCGAACTTAGCGTCCTCGGTCATCGCGTCTTCAAACTCATGCCAGAGCGCGAGTAGTTCGCTGTTTTGTGGTTCGGGCAGCAGGCCAAACAGTCGCGCCGCGGCTTGGGTCTCAAGGAGAGCTTGATCTTGCGATGAAGCACCACTATGGATAGGTATGTCACCCACATCCACTTCAACGATGTCATGGATGAGCAACATCTTAACGACACGTTCAACATCAATTACACCCACAGCATGATCACGCAAAAGCAAGGCATACATCGCCAGATGCCAGGAATGCTCTGCGCTGTTTTCTTTGCGGCTTTGATCTAGCAAGGGTGATTGTCGAATGACGGATTTTAGGCGATCAATCTCGCGTAAAAAATTGAGCTGTTGGAGTAGTTGGTTCATTCGCGTTTTAAGATAGAGATGTAATTGGTGCGCAAAAAGGACTATGCGGGGGTCGGCTACAGCGTCGTGTCAGATTTTGCTGCAGTGATAGTAAAGCATTTTATTTTATCATGATATCTTCTGCGTCAACTAAAACATGGCTAGCTACATGTTGAATTGCATTCATCAACACATTCAAGAATACTCAACATTATTTATTTTTTAACAGTATGATTGAAAAGAAAATAGTCACCTCCTCCCTTATCCTAGCCAAAATCCAAACCAAGGAAGTCACTTTGAAAAAATCTATCGTCACCGCACTCAGCAGCTCATTACTTTTGGTACTCAGCCTCAGCACCACCATCAGCCATGCCGATGAAGCCAAAGAATGGGGTATTGATGTTCCTAAAGCGCAAGACCATCCTTTGATCAAACGCTTTACTGGATCGTGGTTAACGGGTTATCTACAGGACGAATGGAATGCGGCGACGCTACCGGTCAGTGCGCAATTGGATAAGGATCAAAAAATCAAAGACAGCATCACCCTTGAAGGCAAAATTACACGCTTGATTTATCTGGCGCCACGTGGAAAAGTGCCTTTAGAAGTATTTCGTAATTATGAACAGGCTTTGAAATCGGCTGGTTTGAAAACCCGATTTAGTTGTGAAAGCCAATGTTCCAATCTGTATTCTGCGTGGGGCAAATTGAGTAAGCCAACCGACGGTTTGCAATGGGCGAATGGCAGTATTTATACACCGGACGGCAGTCGCTATAGTCATTATTCAGCCTTGAGTTCGGATAAGAGTTTGATGATGGTTGGCACGCTAAAAAATGCCGGACAAGAAGTGTATGTCTTACTGTTCACCTCGGTGGCAGCCTACAACGTGACCGGATTGACCGCGACATTTATTCAAATCATAGAACCCAAAGCGATGCAGACCGGACAGGTCAGCGTGGACGCCAATGCGATCAAAGCGGCTTTGCAATCTGAGGGCAAGATCGCTTTGTACGGGCTGTATTTTGATACGGGCAAAGCGCAAATCAAGCCAGATTCAAAGGCTCAGTTAGATGAAATGGCAAAACTAATGCAAACGCAAACCCAGCAAAAATTCTTTATCGTCGGCCACACCGATAATGTCGGCAATTTTGATAGCAATATGACGCTGTCTTTACAACGAGCACAGGCAGTAGTCGAGGCTTTAAGCGCTGCTCCGTATAAGATAGCCACCAATCGTTTAATTGCCAAAGGTAACGCCAATCTGGCACCAGTGGCGAGTAATACGGAGGAAGCGGGACGTGTGCGTAATCGTCGGGTGGAGATGGTGGCGCAGTAAATTGGTCGCTACGAGTTCGTTTTATTTAAGTTGAGTAAATTTAGATATCTGCTCAAAAATGGCTGACTGCTTGGCTGGCGAAATAGTATGATCGCGCCTGAACCACCCTCATCCCCAACCCTTCTCCCGCTTGCGGGAGAAGGGCGTTTTGTGCAGTGTGCTTGAAGCACAGGCCTCGATTAACTATAGAGTCACAGCATCGGGTTTGTATTCTTTACGTTCATCGCGCCCTATACCTCGGCGCTCACTAGGAATTGAAACCCAAACCGAGTCACTTCGAGGTCTTGCCTTATGCAAAGATGTCGCGCTTGGCTGCCTGACTAATGGCGAGGATGGCGGGATCATTTAGACGGCGGTCAATTGTAATCACATAAATTTCTTCAACAATGTTCGGAACATCGCCAATTGCTACGACATTATGTTGTGAACAGATTTCCTTCTTCATTGCGGTCGGCGCTAAGAAAAAACCTGCCCCAGCACGACCAAAGGCTTTCATTAATGCGCCATCGTCAAACTCACCAACGATGATAGGATGCAATTCCGACTCTTCCATCCACTGTAAAATTTTGGCTTGCACCGCAACGTCTTCACCAGGTATTAAGAAGGGTGCATGTTGCAGGCATGCTGGAAAACTACCCTTGTATTTCTTTGCTAATGTCGATGTTCCAAACACGGTTAAGCCACATTTTCCAAGCAAATGATTGTAAGCACGAATACTGGTCTGATTCCCCATCGGGCGATCGGCAATAATGACATCCAATCGATGCAAGGCCAATTCAGCCAACAGGAGATCAAGACGCCCCTCGCGACAGTTTAATCGAACTGGCTCTTCTAGTTCGATCGCAGGCTGCAGTAAGCGGTAAGCAATAATCTTGGGGACGGTATCGGCGATACCCACACGAAATGTGCGACGACGCGCTTGTAAGTGATCACGTAAGGCATCGAGTAGCTGGTCGCCCGAATTAAAAATATCGTCGGCATAAATGAGAATACGCCGACCGGCGTCAGTCAACTCGATATTGCGCCCATTTTTTTTAAATAGCTCCACACCGAGACTCTGCTCAAACTCGTTGATCTGACCGCTGACCGCATGTGCAGTCAAATGCAACTTTTCAGCGGCCTTAGCGATGCTACCGGTCTTGGCGACCGTCCAATAATATCGGAGGTGCTTGAAATTCAACGCTGGCAAATTGGAGTCCCTTATCTATAATTTTTAGCTACATACCTGATTAGCAAATGCGCTATGTACTTTTTTATTCTACATGATTGCTTTGTTTATATGTTCTATTCGATTACGCCTTTGCACTCGCAAACAGTGCAAACTCCAGAAGCGACAACCGCGCCAGATCACCTGCACCCAGCAATAGCTAATTACCGCCAAAGAGAGCGCTAGAATCAGCATACCCAACAGCCATGGCGTTCCAAGGGAAGCCATCCAGGCTGACCATGCGTGTAGACTATCAACAAGCTGGGTCCAATCTGTCACCGGCATCGCTGGTAGTTCATGCCAATGAGCGGCGCCGCTGAGGCTCTGTCCGATCCCATAGGCCAACATATAGATAGGCACGATCGTAATAGGATTCGTGAGAAACGTCCCAATTAGCGCCATAGGCAAATTCACTCGTAACAAGCAGGCTAAAGTCACTGCCGCGATCATCTGCAAAGGCCCTGGAATCATACCGCACAAGACACCAATCGCCAAACCTATGGCCACAGGCTCCCGCGCAATATCCCATAGACCCGGTCGATTAAGCCGATTGGTAAAACGGCGGCTAATCGGAATGCGTTCTATCGTCTCCCGACTTGGGAGTACTCTTCTTAAGAATTTTTTTGGCATACGTACTTTTCACTTCTCAACAACTGTATTTTACAGCTCATGCTAACCATCCGACTTCATCGAGCAATTTCACATTAAATGACCAATAGATTTAATAATGTGTTTCAAGTATAGAGGCTTTTTTCGTCGAGGTATAATCTCGGAAATGCGCTTGCTGAGATGATTGCGAACTATCGTCATTCGCTACATTGCCATCAAGAAGTGTGTCACTAATCGACACCAAATCAAGCATCCAGCATTGCAATGCGCGTTCTATCAATACAGCTTCACCATCGCTCAGCATATCGTCTGCGTCGACGATGGCGACCATAATGCGTAATAGCTGTTTACGCAGTTTCAGATCTTTAATTTCAGCGAGAATACGGTCTATGGCTGGATTGGCGATCTCTATTTGTCCAAAATGAGCACCATCAGCACACTGCAGCATGTCCTCACAAAGGTGGTGCACTATCTTTTCGAATTCATCATCACTTAATCCTAATCGTTCGACGATGCCATAACGACTAACGACGTCCAGTTCTGATTGATCCAAACCACCATCGACCAACATTGATAAAGCGACGATACGCGCCATCGCTTCAGGGCTATTTACAGGATAAGTTCTCATGACATGTCTTTCATCAATAAAATGCTAGTTTTCTGTCTGCAGCTTAGCTCGTACTACTTTAAGCTTTACTTAGAAATCAATTCTTCTTCGTCGTCATAAGCCAAATGATGCACTTTGACGTGGGGGTGTTCTTTGATACGACCTATGCGTTTAGCGAGTAATTGCTCGGCTCGCTTGATCGCTTTATCAATCGCGATGTACAAATCAGCTTCGGTGTCATGAATCACAATTTGCTGTTTTTTCGCCATAGGAATTTGAATTAAACAATGTTTGTCCGCACCACCACGCGGGCCGTTTATATCCGAAAGGCGGACTTTAATTGTTTTCACATCATCCATAGCCCAGTCGGTGGCAAACTTGAGACGGCGATAGGTATGTGCGCGTAGCCCTTCGGTCAACTCAAAACCTCGTGCCTGTATATCGATGTTCATTACGTTTCTCCATTTATTTAGGTAGTGGAGTTAGTGTAAGGACGAGTGCAGTTAGATTCAAATCGATTAATTGAATCTCATTACTCGAAAAAATCGATGCTTTATTGATTTGAGGAAAAGCCGGTGGCGAACGTGAAGCACGATTTAGCGTCATCCCTACGTAGGCAGAGATCCAGCGTCTTCAATTTTTTATGTCAAGGTATTCCTGCCCCCGACTCAAACAGTCGAGGGCAGGTTCTTCGCGGGAATGGCAAAACATGAAAATAATCTTAACTGAACGGGATTACCGTCACAAACAAAACATTTAGAATAATTAGACGCCTTTTCTTGCAGCGCAATTGGTGCGAATGTAGTCCAAATGCGAGGGCATGGCATCCACACATTTACGAATTACGGCCTGTGTATTGTGCAAGAATCCGGCAATTTCTTCTTTGCTGCGCTGATCAACGACTGGATTGTAGCGACGGGGTCGCATGCCTTGTCCGTGCATGACTTGTAGCCAACTGTCTTCGGGAAATAGTTCTTCGTTCTCGCGCAAAATTCGTCCATGGCTGGCGAAGAGGTCAAGTTTAACTTGCAGACTTTCTGGTACCTCCATCTCACGGCAATAGCGCCAGAATTCTGCGTCGTCACGTTGATTCACTTTGTAATGCAAAATCAGGAAGTCGCGTATCTGAGCGTACTCTTTGTCAGTCAAGCGATTGTAATTATCAATATCGACCTGATCAAAATCTTTATCTGGGAAGAAGGTAATCAAACGCATCAAACCTGTTTTGACCATGTGAATACTTGTCGACTCGAGTGGCTCCATGAAGCCGCCTGACAAGCCAATCGCGATACAATTTTTGTTCCAGGCTTTTTTACGTTTGCCAGTAATAAATTTTATCTGACGCGGCTCTGCCAACGCTTTCCCGTCTAGATTATTCATCAGGATGTCTTGCGCGGTGTCGTGGTCCATAAACTTACTAGAAAAGACGTGTCCGTTACCGATGCGGTGCTGCAAAGGAATGCGCCACTGCCAACCCGCGCTGTGGGCGGTGGAGCGCGTATGTGCTTGTGCCGAGCCTGCCAGCTCACATGGCACGGCGATAGCGGTATCACAAGGCAACCAATGCGACCAATCTTCGTAGCCGGTATTCAAGGCTTTTTCGATCAAGAGACCAACCATGCCCGAGCAATCAATAAAGAAATCGCCATGGATTTTTTCACCGTTCTCCATGACCAAAGCCTCGATAAATCCATCGCTCTCACGTAACAGTGTTTGGACGATGCGACCTTCAGTACGTTTGACGCCACGTTGTTCGGCATAGGCACGTAAATATTTAGCGTAAAGACCCGCATCAAAATGATAGGCGTACGACAAATCGGCAAGGGGCGAATTCGGCAAGTCGGGACGACCAACACTGAACTTCCCCAACATGCTCGCAACCGTATTGATGGAGTAAGGCTCAAGACCACCCACCATGCCTAGCTGATTGAGTTTGAGCCAGTAATGATAAAAATTTGCGGTAGGCTGATCGCGTCCCACCGAGCCGAAGCCATGAAAGTATTTGCTGTTATTAATGCCCCAGTTAACGAATTCAATACCGAGCTTAAAAGTACCTTGCGTATTTCGGATGAAATCATTTTCATCTATGCCTAGATGCATATTGAAATTGCGTATGCTAGGTATCGTCGCCTCTCCTACCCCTATGGTGGAAATTTGATCGGACTCGACCAGACGATAGTTGTATCCAGTCGGCAGTAACTGCGCTATAGCTGCTGCACTCATCCAACCAGCAGTGCCCCCACCAACGATGACGACATCTTTGATGCGATTTTCTTTTGCGCGGTTTTCATTTTTACCGTTTTCATTCATAGCGATTCCCGGAGAGTCGATGTTATTCATTTTACGTATTAACTTCTTTTACGGCACAACTATTTCAATCTTTGTAGGCGTTCTTCTGAATAAAAAAGGTCTATGTGATGCAACCTAAAAGTGATCGCATGACATAGACCGAATCATTCCGAAGAATGCAGATGTACTCAATGAAAATTGTTGCTTACAGATTGATCACGCTACTATCAATTAGTAATTGAAACCAAAACGAATACCAAACATGCGCGGTTCAACCGGTGCCGAATTCATCTGAGCACCAACACCTGCCCCACGCCAATACACCGCTTTACTATCGCTGGCATTGCGTACAAAAAGCTCAGCATGCCATTGATCTTCTGGTGCATCTAAACGTACCGAAGCATCGACCAACGCATACGCTTTTTGATAGCGACCGATGTGTTTGAACTCATCATTGCGCACGTCAAAGTAGGCCTTGTCGCGCCAGTTCATCTTGATATATGGCGTCAAGCTGTAACCGCTAGGTAAGTCAAATTTCTGTGAGAAATGCAACATGAAAGTACGTTTCGGCGCATTTGGCAAACTGTTATTGGTGACGTCATACAAACGCTTACCATTATCAGGTCCTAAGCCAGCGTAAGGTGCTGGACAAGGCGTATCACCAAACTCAACCCGTGCGTCACAGTTGTAGTCATCACTGTAGGAACCATAGTCATGAATCTTGGTATCTAACACCGTAAACGCACCACCCACTTTAGCGCCTGGCCATGGCTTGTAGTCCCACTCAACTTCTAGACCACGAATCTTGGTATTGCCTACATTAATCGTGCGCCAAGTTTCATAAACGTCGCATTTTGGTTGATCAGAAGTACAAGGTACAGGAGTGATGTATTTGCTGACAAAATAGGTATTGGTTAATTGCTGATCCTTATAGTTCATCGCAAACGCAACCGCGGAAACACTCATGCGATTGTCTAAGAATTTACCTTTGTAGCCCAGTTCAAAGTTGGTCACCAACTCTGGTTTGTAAGGCAGGAAGGTTTCTGTGTTAGGTTTACCATCCGCGCACTTACGCTGCACCGGATCAGTTGCGCTACCACCGCACGCTAAAGTGCGGTCACCGAAACCACCGGCTTTATATCCCGTCGCCAAAGCAGCGTAAGCCATTTGGTTTTCATTGATCTGCGTTTGCAAACCTAAACGCCATGTCATCTTGCGCCATGAATCGCTGTGATCATTTTTGCTCGGTGTGCCGTAGCCTTTATAAGCTGCGGCGCTACCGCCCGGACCATAGTTCAGATCATTGCCTTGTGGCAGGCGATAACCAGGTGTACCTGGTGTGCCCGGATCATAGCCGCCGTTGTAAAATTCTTTTTGGCCCCACCAACCTCCGAGATTCAGACCATCTTTGTCGGTCTTTTTATCCACGCTATAACGCAGACCTGCGGTCGCAGTCCAAGTTGGCGCGAACTTCCAATCTGCTTGAGCAAACACCGCTTTCGCATCAACTTGACGATCCGGTTGTGCATAGAATGCACCCGATGCCAGACCGACCGGAGCACGATACAGATCGACAACTTCATAGTTGATTTGATTCTTCTCATGCATCCAGAACAATCCTGCCACATATTGCAGATCGCCTAAGCGTTGCTTTAACTGCAGCTCATGCACCGTGGAGACATACTTGGAATCGACCGTTTGTTGATACTGATCTGCTAATGGCCATGTACCCCAGTTATTCCCACCAGCGATGCGTGGATGATCTTGCGTGATCTGGAATGGTAAGGCTGTTTGGTTACCCTTGTCATTGTCATACAATTGGCTACGACGTTGATCGGCCAAAGCGAAGTTATAGTCCAAGCTAGCATCATTGCTGATGTTCCAATTGGAACCCGCGCGCAAAGTACGAATCTTCATGTCCGTCACACCTGGCACGTTGATTTTCAGATCAAATCGTCCCCAACCACTTGGACAAGCATAACGTGTGCCTCTAGTGGAATCGCAATCTTTGAAGGCAGTGCCGCCAGCGCTTGAATCTTGAAACTCTTCATAGGTTGCATGGAGTTTCCAGTCTTTGTTCACTTTGTACAAAGCGGACAAACGAGCAGCCCATTCATTCTGATTTGTGTAGTAATCGCTAGGATCTACTTTACGATTCCAACGTTGAATATTGTCCGGTATGCCGTCAGGAATCCAGCCTTTGGATGGCAAATTGGCTTCGCTGAAATCTTGCATTTGATTCGCATAACCATCGCGCGTCACTTTCATGATCGCTGCGCGCAAAGCTAACTCATTATTGACTTTGATGTTTTGTATTGCATGTACTTGACGCTTGTTGTAATTGCCCAGTTCAATTTCGGCGCTACCGTAGTTGCCGCTGAAATCTGGTTTTGCGGAGATCACATTGATCGTACCACCAGTCGAATTACGACCAAACAAAGTGCCTTGCGGACCGCGCAACACTTCTACCTGTGCCACGTCGAACATCAAGGCTTGTGCACCTTGTGGACGTGGTGAATATAGACCATCAACGTGGAAGCCGACTGCTGGATCGCCGATCTCGGTAGTATTGCTAGATGTAATACCACGGATCGTGACCTGAATCGCGGAATCGTTTGATTGAACGATGGTGACGTTAGGAATTTCGTTGGCCAAATCCTTGGCGCTGGTTACACCCATGCGTGCCAAGCTTTCTTGATTGAAGGCAGTGACGGCTAATGGTGTTTTCAAAAGAGATGTTGAATAACGGGTTGCCGTTACTTGAACCTCTTGAATTTTTTCAGATTCAGTATTGCTCTTCTTGGTGGTGCCTGGCTCTGTCGTTTTCGCTGGCTCTGCCTGCTGCGCTTGCGCGTGCATGGTCATCAATCCGCATGCGCCGGCAACTGCCACGCTCATGAGAGTGCGTTTAGTCTTCAGATGAAACATTTTGTCTCCTTGTTTTGATATTCTGCGATCTCTAGGATCTTTGTGTGGATCGTAGAGTCATGTCACTACAGGTGTTCGTTTTTCTCGATATTACATATTTCTGCGAAATTTAAGTACTGTCTTGCAGCTACAACCTTTGTCAAATCCCGTCCTTACTTGATCTTGCTTGCGATTTAACCGGCAGTGCTTACAAAGGTCTTTATCCACGAAAAGTTATTTTTATTCGATACCAACTTAAGCAGCTCGCTCATAGTGTTTATCGTCGGGTTCAGCAAACAAGGTCAATTAGCTGAATTCTTCACTTTTATGGAATCGTTTCCATTTGTGATTTGAAATATAGCATTCATCAAAATTTGATGTCAACATTTTTTTGGAAACGTTCCCATTTTGTGTTTTTTTGCGACATTTCTATCTCTTTGTAATGACAGGTGGCAAGCTATTTTGCAGGCGAATCTGTAAAGAATTTACGCGAATTTGCTGCGGCTTCGTTAGAAGAAACTGTGGATAACTTTGTGGGTAAGATTTGAATAATTTGAAGTTTGAGATCGCATCAAGATAAATCAAATTAATTAGCAGTCTTAAGTCATTGATTTTCAATGCAATTTGCAAATTATTATCAATTGCACGAAATTTCCACAGGCAAATATTCTATGGAATTTTTGTGGATAATTAATTTGAAAACCGGTGAAAACTGAATAAGCTAGCTTCTCAATCGAAAAGTACGTCACAGCATCACTGAAAAAAGTATCTCAAAATCTTATTCGACTTTAAGCTTATACAGTGCTGGATTCTCGGTTGGATAAGCGAGTCCCATTCCTGTTAACTTTTCGGTCACGACATTTGCAATTGCGAAGTTTCTTTGAGTCTTAGAATTGGCGGGAATAATATGCCAAGGCGCATACTCGGTATGGGTGGCTCGTATCGTGTCTTGATATGCGCTTTGATAATCGTCCCAGAATTTTCGCTCATTTAAATCTTGAGGATCAAATTTCCAATGTTTGCTTGGATCGGCAATACGCTCTTCCAGACGCAATTTTTGTTCATCCTTAGAGATATGTAAAAAGAACTTCAAAATAGTCGTGCCAGTTTCACTCAGCATGCGTTCAAAAGCATTGATGTGCGCGTACCGTCGCTTACATTCCGCAACATCAATCCAACCATGAACCTTGGTGATCAGCACGTCTTCATAATGACTGCGATTAAAAATGACGACCTCGCCTGCAGCTGGCACTTGTTGGTGGATACGCCATAAAAAATCATGTGCCAACTCGATGGTAGCCGGTGCTTTAAAACTCACACTACGCACACCAGCAGGATTAAGCTGACCGAAGACCGTCTTCACGGTTCCATCTTTGCCGGAGGTATCCATGCCCTGCAAAATAACCAGCAATTTATGCTGGTGCTGTGCGTACAAAATATCCTGATAAGCAGCGATCTTTTCACCCAAATTACCCGTCTTTATTTTCATCGCCTCTTTAGTGCCCACATCAGCAAATGGTCGTTTGCTCGCGTCTTTGTCTTGCAAAACGATGTCTGACGTGGCGAGAAACTGTGGGGCGATAGCGGTCATGGGTTTTGCCTCTTGAATTAGGAAATTTGATGCAAGCGTTTGTGTTCTATCTTAGTACATTTATCCATGACAATCTGCAATCCAGCCGCTAAGGCTTGCTCTGCCGCGGCTTCGTTCACGATGCTAAGTTGCATCCATACCGCGCCTGCTTTGATAGCAATGGCTTCATCCACGATCGTTGGGATATCTTCTGATTTACGGAAACAATCGACGATATCGATGTCGAGACCGCTTTGTTGTTGCGCCTCACTTAAACTCGCATAGCAAGTTTCGCCCAAGATGGTATTACCTGCTTGCAGCGGATTGACAGCTAACACTTTATAACCGTGTTCTTGCAAATACTCAGCAACTTTATAGCTGTCACGTTCAGGTTTATTCGAGATGCCAACAATGGCGATGGTCTTCGCGGTATTCAATAAGTGATCAATCAACACTTCAGACATACTTCATATCCATAAAAAATCATCTTGAAAAAGAAAAAGGCAGCCGTAGCTGCCTCTTCCATCGTAAAACAAATACCTTGAAACCTATATTGCTTCTGCAAAGTAAAGCTTTTGCAGAATTAACGCTTAGAACGCAATTTCTGTATCGCTGCCAACTGTGCAATCGCTGATTGCAATTCGGCTTGTGCTTGCGCGTAGTCGATGCCTGATTCGCGATTGACCAAAGCTTCTTCCGCTAATTTCTTAGCTTCTGCTGCTTTTGCCTCATCCAGATCATGACCACGGATCGCTGTATCAGCAAGTACAGTCACGCTATCAGGTTGAACTTCCAGGATCCCGCCAGCAACGAATACGAATTCGTCTTCAGCTTGACCTGCAACCTTAATACGTACCGCGCCTGGCTTAATACGTGTGATCAGTGGCGTGTGTTTTGGATAAATACCCAATTCACCTGATTCACCCGGCAACGCGACGAATTCAGCTTCGCCAGAAAAGATCATCTCTTCTGCAGAAACTACGTCAACGTGAATAGTATGTGCCATGTGCTAACCTTTTTTCAAAATGCCCCTCCCCCTTCAAGGGGGAGGTAGGGAGGGGGATGGGGTTAACATTGAGCACTTATATCCTTCTTAGTAACTCGAACTTTACCCCATCCCCACCCCGGCCCTCCCCTTGAAGGGGAGGGGGACGTCACTCCTTGCCCTCGCGGGCTTGGAATAATTAAGCTGCCATTTTCTTCGCTTTTTCAATCGCTTCGTCGATTGTACCAACCATGTAGAACGCTTGTTCTGGCAAGTGATCGAGTTCACCGGATGCAATCATCTTGAAGCCTTTGATTGTATCTTTGAGTGAAACGTATTTACCTGGAGAACCAGTAAATACCTCAGCAACGTGGAAAGGCTGGGACAAGAAACGTTGCATCTTACGTGCACGAGCAACCAATAACTTATCTTCTGGTGCCAACTCGTCCATACCCAAAATCGCGATAATGTCACGCAATTCTTTGTAACGCTGCAAAGTACCTTGAACAGCACGAGCTGTTTCATAGTGTTCCAAACCAACCACTTGTGGATCCAACTGACGTGAAGTGGAATCGAGTGGATCAACCGCTGGGTAGATACCCAAAGAGGCGATGTCACGAGACAAAACAACGGTGGAATCCAAGTGAGCAAACGTTGTCGCTGGGGATGGATCAGTCAAGTCATCCGCTGGAACGTAAACCGCTTGAATTGACGTAATAGAACCAGTCTTAGTGGAAGTAATACGCTCTTGCAAACGGCCCATTTCTTCAGCCAATGTTGGTTGGTAACCTACTGCGGAAGGCATACGGCCTAACAACGCGGAAACTTCAGTACCAGCCAATGTGTAACGATAGATGTTATCGACGAAGAACAACACGTCTTTACCTTCGTCACGGAAACCTTCAGCGATCGTCAAACCAGTCAAAGCAACGCGCAAACGGTTACCTGGTGGTTCATTCATCTGACCGTACACCATCGCAACTTTGGATTTTTCTGGCTCTTCCAAGTTAACAACGTTAGCGTCAGCCATTTCGTGGTAGAAGTCATTACCTTCACGAGTACGTTCACCAACACCAGCAAACACGGACAAACCGCTGTGTGCTTTAGCAATATTGTTGATCAACTCCATCATGTTAACGGTTTTACCAACACCGGCACCACCGAACAAACCAACTTTACCACCCTTCGCAAATGGGCAAACCAGATCAATAACTTTGATACCGGTTTCCAACAATTCTTGCGATGGAGAGAGTTCGTCGTAAGCAGGTGCTTTACGGTGAATCGATGCTTGTGTTTCACGGCTAACCGGACCACATTCATCAATCGGGTTACCCAATACGTCCATAATACGGCCGAGTGTTGCTTTGCCGGTTGGAACCATAATTGGATTACCAGTGTTACTAACCATCAAGCCGCGACGCAAACCATCAGATGTACCCAGCGCGATGCAACGGACAATGCCGTCACCCAATTGCTGTTGCACTTCTAACGTCAGGTCAGAGCCTTCCATTTTTAAGGCATCGTAAATTTTAGGCATCGCATTGCGTGGAAATTCAACGTCCACAACAGCGCCGATACACTGAACGATTTTGCCATTAGCCATGTTCGTTCCTTCAATAATTATAAATTCAGTTTAGACCGCTGCCGCGCCGGCGACGATCTCGGAAAGCTCTTTGGTAATAGCGGCTTGACGAGTTTTGTTGTAAATCAATTTCAACTCACCAATCACACTACCTGCGTTATCACTTGCTGACTTCATCGCCACCATACGTGCCGATTGTTCAGACGCCATGTTTTCTGCAACAGCTTGATAAATCAAGGCTTCAACATAACGAATCAACAATTCATCGATCACCGCAGC
Organism: uncultured Undibacterium sp.; assembly: GCA_963512475.1. Lineage (GTDB taxonomy): Bacteria > Pseudomonadota > Gammaproteobacteria > Burkholderiales > Burkholderiaceae_D > Undibacterium. The sequence goes on along the minus strand of CAUPNA010000004.1, from coordinate 23,519 downwards.
CGCATCTGGTTCGTAAATGTAGTCCCAAGAATGTTGGGCTTTATTTGTTTCCAGCTTGTCCGCTGTCAGAGGCAATAATTGCTCTAACACTGGCTCTTGCTTCATGGTGTTAATGAATTTCGTGTAGCTTAAGTAAACCGCATCGATTTTGCCTTCCTGATACGCATCCAATAACAACTTGACTGGACCAATCAATTTATCGAGGTGGGGTGTATCACCCAATTGCGTCGCATGCGCCACAACTTTTGCACCTACTCGATTCAGGAAACCAAAACCTTTATTACCAATTGCGACCGCTTCAATTTTTGAACCCTGACCTTCAAGTTCACGCATTTTGGTGGTGACCAAACGCAGTACGTTGGTGTTTAAACCGCCGCACAAACCCTTATCTGTCGTTACAACGATCAATCCAACTTTCTTGGATTGATCTTGTTGAACCATGAAAGGATGCGTGTACTCTGGGTTAGCCTGTGACAAGTTAGCTGTGATCGTACGAATCTTCTCACTGTACGGACGAGCCGCACGCATTCTTTCCTGCGCTTTACGCATTTTAGAAGCGGCGACCATTTCCATCGCCTTCGTGATCTTCTTCGTATTCTCTACGCTCTTGATCTTGCCACGTATCTCTTTACCTACAGCCATGAGTAAACTCCTTCAAGCTATAAGTAATTAAAATGCGCCGGATTTTTTGAAATCAGCGATTGCGGCAGACATGGCAGCTTCGCCATCTTTGTCCAATTGCTTAGTCTCTTCAATCTTTTGCAACAAGGCTGCATGGCTAGTTTTCATGAAATTATGCACGCCAGCTTCGAAAGCCAAAACTTTCTTCACAGGTACATCATCCAAGAAGCCTTTGTTCACTGCGAACAAAGTCACTGCCATCAGAGAAATTGACAACGGAGCGTACTGAGCTTGTTTCAACAATTCAGTCACGCGTGCACCACGATCCAATTGCTTACGGGTTGCTTCATCCAGATCAGAAGCGAACTGCGCAAACGCAGCCAATTCACGATACTGTGCCAAGTCAGTACGAATACCACCGGACAAGTTTTTGATAACTTTAGTTTGAGCAGCACCACCAACGCGTGACACGGAAATACCGGCGTTAATCGCTGGACGAATACCTGCGTTAAACAAAGAAGTTTCCAAGAAGATCTGACCGTCAGTAATCGAAATTACGTTGGTTGGAACGAAAGCAGAAACGTCACCAGCTTGTGTTTCAATGATAGGCAATGCTGTCAATGAACCTGTCTTACCTTTAACTTCACCTTTAGTGAATGCTTCAACGTAGTCTGGGTTAACACGTGCTGCGCGCTCTAACAAACGTGAGTGCAAATAGAACACGTCACCTGGGTATGCTTCACGACCTGGTGGACGGCGCAACAACAGGGAAACTTGACGGTAAGCCACAGCTTGCTTAGACAAATCATCATAAACGATCAATGCATCTTCTCCGCGATCGCGGAAATATTCACCCATCGCGCAACCAGAGTATGCGGATACGTATTGCATCGCTGCAGATTCAGCTGCAGTTGCGGCAACAACGATCGTGTATTCCATCGCGCCGTGTGCTTCTAAGGCACGCACAACGTTTTTAACGGAAGACGCTTTTTGACCAATCGCTACATAGATACAAGTAACGTCTTGACCTTTTTGATTGATGATCGCATCGATCGCTACCGCTGTTTTACCAGTTTGACGATCGCCAATGATCAATTCACGCTGACCACGACCCACTGGAACCATGGAGTCGATAGACTTCAAGCCAGTTTGCAATGGTTGAGAAACAGATTGACGTGCAATAACGCCTGGTGCAATCTTTTCGATTGGCGCAGACAATTTTGCATTGATAGGACCTTTGCCATCGATTGGTTGACCCAATGCGTTGACAACACGGCCGCGCAGTTCTGGACCGATAGGAACTTCCAAAATACGACCAGTACATTTGACTGTGTCGCCTTCTGAAATGTGCTCGTAGTCACCAAGAATAACGGCACCAACGGAATCACGTTCCAAGTTCAAAGCCAGGCCAAATGTATTGCCTGGGAATTCCAACATCTCACCTTGCATCGCATCGGACAAACCGTGGATGCGGCAGATGCCGTCGGTAACGGAAATAACCGTACCTTGATTACGAATCTCAGCACCGTCGCCAAGGCCTTGAATACGGCTCTTGATCAACTCGCTGATTTCTGATGGGTTGAGTTGCATACAAACTCCTAAAATTGTTTCAGTACTTATGACGGCAATTATGCAGTCAAAGCGTTGTGCATCTGTTGCAGCTTAGCGCGAACCGAAGTATCTAGCACTTGATCACCAACCACGATACGCACACCACCGATCAGGGACGAATCCACTGTCACAGTTGGGTGCAGTTTGCGACCAAATTTCTTTTCCAGTGTTGCGGCCAAATCTTTAACCTGTGCGTCAGTCATTTCAAATGCGCTGGTGATTTCAGCATCTGCAGAGCCAGCGTCGGCGTTTTGCAAAGCATGAAATTGCACAGCGATTTCTGGCAATGTGGTTAAACGGTCATATTCAGTCAATGTAGTGATGAAGTTTTTGGCTTCAGCATTTACAGGGGACTTCAACACGGACAAGAAAGCCTCAGCAGTTTGCGCTGCGGAGACTTTGGGGTTGTGTGCAAGAGCTACTACATCGGGATGCGCTGCGGCTTGCGCCATCTCGGCAACGAGTTCCGACCAAGCGGACAAGTTACCGGACTTAGCAACGCGATACAACGCTTCTGCGTATGGACGAGCGATCGTTGCGAGTTCTGCCATGATTACAGCTCAGTCTTCAATTGGTTTAACAAATCTGCATGAGCAGACGCGTTAACCTCACGTTTCAGAATTTGCTCTGCGCCTTTGACTGCTAATGCAGCAACCTGGTCGCGCAACTCTTCGCGTGCTTTTGTGACTTGATTTGCAGCTTCCGCTTGAGCAGCAGCGATAATACGCGCAGCTTCTGCATTGGCAGCATTCTTAGCTTCTTCAACGATCAATTGACCACGCTTCTCAGCGTTAGCAATTTGTGTCATACCTTTATCATGAGCGGCTGCCAATTCAAGCTGAACTTTTTTCTCAGCTTCTTTCATGGCGGCTTGCCCTTGATCCGCAGCGGCTAAACCGTCTGCGATTTTTTTCATACGTGCATCGATGGCACCAATCAATGGTGGCCAAACGAATTTCATTGTGAACAAAGCGAGGATGAAGAACACCGCCGCTTGGTACAACATGGTTTGATTAAGATTCATCGTCGTTTCCTTGTGTGAATTATCGTTCCGCTAGCGCTGATCCAATGACCAGCACTGCGGTAGAAAAAGGAAATTAAATTAACCTTGGAATGGATTAGCAGTTGCGAAGAACATCGCGATACCAACACCGATAATGAACGCAGCATCGATCAAACCAGCCAACAACAACATTTTACCTTGCAACTTGTCCATCAATTCTGGTTGACGAGCAGACGCTTCCAAATACTTACCACCCATCATTGCGATACCGATACATGCACCCAAAGCGCCCAAACCGATAATCAAACCACAAGCCAAAGCTACAAATGCGACGTTAGTCATGAGAGAACTCCCTAAAAGTTAAAAAATTAAAATACCAAAACCAAAAACTAAAACCAAAAACTTAAAAACCTAAAACTTAAATTCGATTCGAAACCGTTTTTACTGAATGTTACTGAACTACCTATTACGGATTACTCGTTGCTAATCATTAATGCGCCTCATGTGCCTGACCCATATACACCAGAGTCAACATCATGAAAATAAAGGCTTGCAAGAATACGATCAAAATATGGAAGATAGCCCAGATCGAACCAGCAATGATTTGTCCAACGCCACCGAAGTGACTGTAAGCACCAAGTAAAGCGATCAACAGGAACAGCAATTCACCGGCAAACATGTTACCGAACAGTCGCATACCCAGTGAAAAAGTCTTAGCGGCATATTCAACCAAGTTCAAGGCAATATTGAATGGCAACATCATTGGACCAAACGGTGCCGTGCATAACTCTTTAATGAAACCACCGAGGCCTTTGATTTTGACTGAGTAGAACATCATTAACATGAATACGCCAAGTGAGATACCCAAAGTGCCATTCAAGTCAGCAGTTGGGACAACACGGTGATAAGTATGCGCGTCGATGCCTAAAACTGGGAAAATCCATACTGCGAATAAATCGACAGGCAAGAAATCCATCGCGTTCATCAAAGAAACCCACAATAACACTGTTAAAGCCATTGGCGCGATGAAAGAAACGTTGCCATGAACAATGCTCTTCGCTTGATTATTGACCATCTCAACAACCATTTCGATTGCGCACTGGAAGCGACCTGGCACGCCAGAAGTGGCTTTGCGTGATGCCATGTACATCAAGAGGATCGCGGTTAAACCGCAAAAAACAGACCAAAAAAGCGTGTCGTAATGGATATAAGACATGTCCACCAACGCGGTTTGCTGTTGGTTCGCATTATTTAAGTGCCCGAGATGGTGGGATATATATTCTGACGGGGTTGGGGCGTTTTCTGATGCGCTCATAATCAATGCCTAAAGAGTAGTATTAAATAACTTTTCATTACCACGATGAATGCAGCGAGAAACGCCAGCCAGTTCAAATCGGGGTAAAACATAACCACCGCTCCCATGAGAGCCAAGGTCAGTGCAATTTTTATAAACTCGCCGACGAAAAAATTCATCGGGTTGGCGCCACCGGGTTTTTGCACGCTACTAAGTAAACGTAAAGCAAAAAACGCGTTTGGCAGCGCGCAACACAGCCCGCCGAGCAAAGCGGATATTCCGGAAGAGAGGCCAGACACTAACAACGCCACGAGCGCCGCGATGAAAGCTGTTGCGATTTGCAACAGGATAATGCGCGCCATGCCACTCCCCAGTTTTACAACAAGTGTTCATTTATCGTCAGCGCGCGAAGCAGATTTCTTATTTTTAGATGCTTATTCTGCGCTGCATTGGTGCTCTGTCTGATCTATTGTAGTGCTGCCTTCGAGCTATTTTGGTGCGCGTTAGGGCAGATTTTCCAAAGCCACGGAATTATACGTGCATGTATAAGCAAGGTCAAACGTTTGATGCAACGCAACAAATTTCGTTTTGGAATTCATTTGCCTAATAGTCTTCGATTAAATAACAAGTTTGCTGTGGATTATCAGAAAACTTGTTATTTAAACCTTTTTATTCCAATGAATCACCGCCCACGAATTTTCAGTATCACGCCATCCAAAGAATCCAAATCCTCAAAATCAATCAGCATCTGACCTCGGCCTTTGCTGCCCATCTTCAAAGTCACTTGGGTCGCTAGCAAATCTGACAACTCTTCTTCGAGACGCGTAATGTCACGAGATTTTTCTGCTTTATCTTTTTGCTTGGCCGGTGTCGCTAACTCTGCCGTGGTCTTGGTGACCAGCTTTTCCGTGTCACGTACTGACATTCGTTTTGCCACGACCTGATTCGCTAGCTGAATCTGCGTTGCAGCGTCAACTGCTAATAATGCACGGGCATGACCCATATCGATATCGCCTGCCATCAACATGGTTTGTACCGGACGCGCCAAATTTAACAAGCGCAAAAGATTCGATACCGCGCTGCGTGAACGCCCTACCGCATTGGCTGCTTGCTCGTGCGTAAATGTAAAGTCCGAAATCAAGCGATGAATACCTTGCGCTTCTTCCAAAGGATTTAAGTCTTCGCGTTGGATATTTTCGATCAAGGCCATGGCCGCAGCGGCTTGATCGTCGACATCTTTCACCATGACAGCAACTTCAGTTAAACCGGCCATCTGCGAGGCACGGAAGCGACGCTCACCAGCGATGATCTCGTATTTGGTTACGCCATTCGCCTGACCGATTGGACGCACCAGAATAGGCTGCATCAGGCCTTGGGCTTTAATCGAGGCTGCTAGCTCAGCCAAGGCGCCCTCATCCATACGAGTCCGTGGCTGGTATTTACCGGCTTGCATTTGCGTGACCGGCAAACTGGTCGGTGCGCCAACGACTGTTGGTACCGCTTCGGCAAAATCGCCAGCGCCGTCTAATAGAGCGTCTAAGCCACGCCCCAAGCCTTTTTGTTTTTTAGTTGCCATAATAATTTAGAGGTTTATTTCTTATCCAATGCTTTAATTCTTTCCACCATCTCTGCGCCGAAGGCGATATACGCTTGTGCGCCTTTGGAAGATGGGTCAAATACCACGCCAGGAATACCATAGGAAGGTGCTTCGGCTAGTCGCACGTTACGCGGGATCACAGTCTTAAATACCTTCTCACCAAAATGTTGCTCCAGTTGATCAGATACCTGTTGAGACAAAGTCATACGTGGGTCAAACATGACCCGCAATAAACCAACAATTTTCAAGTCTGGATTCAAATTAGCGGAGACCTTCTTGATCGTATTCGCCAAATCCGACAGCCCTTCCAGAGCATAGTATTCACATTGCATAGGAATAATCACACCATTCGCTGCACATAAACCATTCAGTGTCAGCATCGACAGAGCGGGTGGGCAATCGATCAAAATGAAGTCGTAGTCAGCGCCCACTTGGTCTAAGGCCAAGCGTAGACGCTTATCTCGGTTTTCTAACTCGACCATTTCAACCTCAGCGCCGGCTAGTTCACGGTTGGCTGGAAGAATGTCAAATTTACCAGATTCCGATCTAACCACGGCAGATTTCACATCCGCCATACCCAGCAAAACTTGGTAAACAGACAATTCTATCTTGGCTTTATTGACTCCCGCCCCCATAGTGGCATTGCCTTGGGGATCAAGATCGACCAGCAAAACTCGCTGATCAAGCTTAGCCAAACCCGCAGCTAGATTGACCGTTGTAGTAGTTTTTCCTACACCACCTTTTTGATTGGCAACGCAAAAAATTTTAGCCATAGACACTTTTTAGAATAACTGCGGTTAAAAGAAAATCCCGGAACTGCTGTTTCACGTGTAACTTAAATTGCTCAAGCTAGCTTCTTCACATGTACCAGATGTCTTTCTACAACCAGACCTGGCACTTTCAAAGGTTCTATACTTTCGACTTCCCAACCTTCAGGCAGACGTTCAATCTCCTGTGTTGGGGAAACACCCTTCATCGCCAAAAAGCGCCCATCCTCAGTCAACAGATGCTGCGACCAGTTGATGAAGTTATTTAACTCGGAAAATGCGCGCGACGTAATCACGTCGAATTTGTGCTCGACTTTCAAAAGCTCGACGCGTCCTGTGTGCACAGTAACATTTTTGAGCTTGAGCTCAGCTTTCACTTGTGTCAGGAACGCGGTCTTCTTATTGACGATATCAATCATCGTCACTGAAGCGGTTGGAAAAACAATCGCCAAGACTATGCCTGGCAAACCACCACCAGAACCGACATCAAGAATGTTCTTCGCTTGGGTAAAAGCATGCACTGCCGACAAAGAGTCGAGCAAATGTTGCTTGACCATGTCATGCGGATCGCGAATGGAAGTGAGGTTATAGACCGAATTCCACTTGATCAATAAAGCCAAGTAGGCCAACATTTTTTCTACTTGTTCTTCATTCAATGGCAGACCTAAGGAGGCAATACCTTCTCTCAGCTCATTTCCCAGAGCTTCTTTATCAAAACGACTCATAGCTTATTCACCCACCACTTTGACATTTAATTCTTCATCATTGGCTGGTGCTGCATTAGCAAAACCTTTAAAACCACGTTTTTTCAGATGCACTAGCAGTAAGGACAAAGCCGCAGGCGTCACGCCGGAGATGCGACCACACTGCCCTAAAGTTTCTGGTTTTTGTGCATTCAGTTTTTGCTTCACTTCGATAGAGAGACCGTTCACTTCCAAGTAATCAAAGTCGTCTGGCATTTTCAGATTTTCATAATATGCCTGACGTTCGACCTCTTTGGCCTGACGTCCGATATAACCGGAATATTTGATTTGAATTTCTATCTGCTCTTTGACTGCTGGATCTGCAAGGTTTTCGCCTGCTAAAGATTGTCCTTCTTTGCCTTTGAGCGTCATTAAGTGATCGTAGGTCACTTGCGGACGGCGCAATAAATCAGCCAGTGAGTATTCACGCTCCAATGCTTTGCCGACCACACGCTCAGCTTCTGCATCGTCAACGATGCGTGGATTAACCCAGGTTGACTTTAATCTTTCCATTTCACGTGAAACCGCTTCACGCTTTTCTTCGAACATTTGCCATTGCTTATCGCTGACGCAACCAAGCTTGCGACCGATCTCAGTCAGGCGCATGTCGGCATTATCTTCACGCAAACTGAGGCGGAATTCGGCGCGACTGGTGAACATACGGTAAGGCTCTTGCACGCCTTTCGTTACCAAATCATCGACCAACACACCCAGATAGGCTTCATCACGACGTGGCACCCAAGCCTCTTTGCCCTGCGTTTGCAATGCTGCATTGAGACCCGCCAACATCCCTTGCGCTGCAGCTTCTTCGTATCCAGTCGTACCATTGATCTGGCCAGCGAAGAATAATCCTTGGATAGAACGTGTTTCTAAAGAAGTTTTTAATCCTCTTGGATCAAAATAATCGTATTCAATCGCATAGCCGGGACGCAAAATATAGGCGTTTTCCATACCGCGCATGGAACGCACCAGCTCCAGTTGCACATCAAACGGCAGGCTGGTAGAAATGCCATTTGGGTAGAATTCGTTTGTTGTCAGGCCTTCAGGCTCAAGGAAAATCTGATGCGAATCCTTGCCTGAGAAGCGATGAATCTTATCTTCAATTGATGGACAATAGCGTGGCCCAACACCTTCGATCACGCCCGTGTACATCGGACTGCGATCTAAGCCAGCGCGGATAATGTCATGTGTTTTGGCATTCGTATGGGTAATCCAGCATGGTACTTGACGCGGATGCATCCCAACATTGCCCATAACTGAGAATACTGGAATGGGATTGAGATCACCCGGCTGTTCTTCCATTTGAGAAAAATCGATACTACGACCATCGATACGCGGCGGCGTACCCGTCTTTAGACGCCCTTGCGGCAGCGCCAATTCTTTCAAGCGACTAGATAAAGAGATCGCTGGCGGATCACCAGCACGGCCGGCTGAGTAGCTATTCAAACCAACATGGATCTTCCCATCGAGGAAAGTACCCGCTGTCAACACCACCGCTCGCGCCTTAAATTTCAAGCCGACTTGTGTCACAGCGCCAACCACTCTATCACCCTCAACCAACAAATCATCAACCGCTTGCTGGAATATCCACAGGTTTTCTTGATTCTCAAGACGACTACGGATCGCTTGCTTATACAAAATACGGTCAGCCTGCGCGCGTGTCGCTCGCACCGCAGGGCCTTTAGATGAATTCAAAATCCGAAATTGTATGCCCGCCTCATCGGTCGCAATTGCCATTGCGCCGCCCATAGCATCGACTTCCTTCACAAGATGGCCTTTGCCAATTCCACCTATCGATGGATTGCAAGACATCTGCCCTAAGGTCTCAATATTATGGGTCAACAATAAGGTTTTTTGGCCCATGCGTGCGGAAGCCAAAGCGGCTTCTGTACCGGCATGACCGCCGCCTACGACGATGACATCGAATTCATTTGGATAAAACATGTGGATAGCTCAAGGAGGAATTGCTTGGTGACGATAGAGTGAAACTAATACGAGGCACGATTATAGTTGCTTTTCGACCTAAGAATAACTTATTCAAACTCGAAATTTGATCAATTTTCGAACAATTTACAAACTATTTCGGAAAATTACAAACCACCGCATACAAAACCCAAGAAAACTGTTTCACGTGAAACACTGCTCAACTAACTAAATAGCGAAAACAAAGCCAACAAAACACCACCCGCAATCAAGCCAATATAAATCCGCAACTTCCACTTATTCTCAGGAACCTCCTCAACCTTACGCCTTGAACGCTTACGCTTCTTAACCTTCTCTGGTTCAGGAAAAACTTGCACCAGTTTCTTTTTCAAACGCTTGGTCTTTTTATCTTTATCATCATCGTCCAAGCCCAATGAAAGCTCGAATGACTCATGTACTGAAAAGTCACGCTTCTTCAGGTTCACAGATTTCATTTTATTAGCATGCGTATCGACCACCAAGCCAGAACCAGTCTGCATAGGTCGAAGCGAACCCGAAAAGAAATTCTCCGAATCGAAATCATCTATACTTGACCGCAAGAGATTAGCACCAAATTCCTCTTTCGCAGCCTCGTCTGGCACTACCTCAATCAACACCTTTTTTTGAAGATTACGAATAGCCGCATCGAAATCGGATATCTCAGTCGCTTGAAATAACTTACCAAGTTCGATCACACTGGTTTCGCCGTCGACGGAAATCAACAAAGTTTGCTCAAACTTATTTAAGTTTAATGCGCGATCTCGAACTTCAGCATTACCCAATTCGGTTCGCCTAAATAACTTACCGCTTATCTGATCCAAAATTTGACCCAAAATATTCTCACTTAAATTTGTTTCACGTGAAACATACACTATTTTAAGAAGGCATCGTAGCTAGTCTTCAGCACCAAGGCCGAAACGACCACTAAGAACAAAGATCGCACGAAACCACTCCCATGCTTGATCGCCAAATGACTCCCTGCGATTGAACCTACAACCCCGCAAACCGCCATCGCCATGCCTAGCATCCACATAATATGACCACTAAACCCAAACCATATCAGAGCGGCGACATTGCATGCTACATTCAGTACTTTAGCCGAGGCTGAGGCATGAAGGAAGTCATAACCGAAAATACGCACGAAAATAAAGATAAAAAAGCTACCGGTACCAGGCCCAAAGAATCCATCGTAGAACCCAATGACAGCGCCGACCAACATCGCCATATACAACTCTTTAGCACCACTATACAAGGGACGGGAGTGACTACCCAAATCCTTTTTCCAGAACGTATATACCGCAATCATCGCCAAAATAAATGGCAAAGCCATACGTAAATAGGTAGGCGGAATCTGCGTTACCGTAACCGCGCCAGCGAACGAAAGAACAAAAGCCATGGAGGCCGCCGGCAAAATAACACGCCAGTTCAACTTGACCGTACGCACGTAATTCATGGCTGCCACCGAAGTACCCCAAACACCAGCCAGCTTACTAGTACCCAACAAGCTAGCAGGAGCCGTTGAAGGAAACACGGCGAAGAGGGCTGGCAACTGTATCAATCCACCGCCGCCCACAACCGCATCCACAAAACCAGCAAAGAATGCGGCCATGCCTAACAAGAAATAATCGCCCACACCAGCCTCAATTCAATATAAAAAATGCACTTAAAATTACGGTTCAAATCCGCACCTTGTTTCCGTATGCCGCAACAGCCTCTTCCCACCTTTAGTTTACCGTATAAAAAATGTCCTAAAAAAGAACCTCTCTCAAAGATACGGCGCAGACAATTGCAAGCAGGAAAAATGGTTTAAATCAAACAAAAAAAACAACTGTTGTTTGATGCAGACAGGAGCGCATGATTGATTGACATACCTTACCCGAAGATGGTCTCATTACGGCTGCATAAAAACATGCAAGTAGGCAGACAAATTAAAGACACGTATTTAAAGACGTGCTAAAAATTACCACCAAAGAGGGAAGTAGAAAAGTGTCAGGCTTAATCCCAGCTTGATTCCAAAAAGTGTTTACCCCCACACGAGGAGTATTAAATGATTGTAGAAAAAATCCTGTCGCGTTCCTTGCGACTCATGTTCACAGGTAGCGTAGTAGCAAGTATGGGCGTCATGGCTCTGCCTGCCGTGGCACAAGAAAAGAAAATGGAGACCGTGGTTGTTACCGGTACCCGTATCACTTCGCCTGGTACGACATCCAGCAGCCCTATTGGTTCCATCTCAGCGGAAGAAATCAAATCTTCTCAACCTGTTGCGGTTGAAGAATTCTTTAAAGGCTTGCCAGCTGCGGTTCCAGCTATCGGACCAGGTACCAACAATGGTACTGGTGGTGCTGCAACCATTGACTTACGTGGTTTAGGATCAACTCGTACTTTGGTTCTAGTTAATGGCCGTCGTATTGTTCCCTACAATTTGGACGGTATCGTTGATACGAACTCCATTCCTATCGCTTTATTGAGCCGTGTTGACTTGCTTACTGGTGGTGCTTCCGTGGTGTACGGTGCGGATGCCGTTTCCGGTGTTGCCAACTTTAATTTAAAAAAGAACTTCCAAGGTTTCGAAGTAAACACATCCTACGGTTCGACTAGCAAGTCTGATGCTAAACGCAACCGCACTGACGTAACGATGGGTGCAAGCTTGGATGAGGGCCGTGGTAACGTCGTTTTGAGTCTGGGTCGCACAAAATCTGATCCGTTGACACAAGGTGAGCGCACCTATGGTAAGAGCGCACTCAATTCTATTTCTGGCGCGCCAGATGGTTCTGGCACGACGGTTCCTGCAGCGATGTCCACCGTAAAAGGTACTGGTGGTACTGACGCTTTAGCGGGCGCATGGCAAATCGATCCTGCTACAGGCAGATTGGTACAACCGGTCAGCTTGTACAACTTTAACCCATTGAACTACTATGTTACGGGTTTAGATCGTTCTCAAGCAACGTCATTAGCTAATTACAAAATTAACGATAATTTTGAAGTCTATGGCGAATTGTTCTACACAGCCAGTAAAGTGGCATCCACTTTGGCTGAGTCCGGCACCTTTAACAATACCTTCAATGTGCCAATTGGTAATCCATTCATCCCAGCAGCTACACGTGATCAATTGTGCCAACGTCGCGGCATCGCTGCGGCTGATTGCGTCGTAGGCAATACTACGATCGTGCCATTAACTATCGGTCGTCGTATTACTGAAATGGGCCCACGTTTCAACGATTTCGATAACAAGACGCTGCAATACACTCTCGGTACTAAAGGTGAAATCGCAGGTTCTTGGAACTACGATGCGTACTGGAGCCGTGGTACGGCAGATCAAACCCAGATTCGTAAAAACTGGGGTTCTTTATCCAAAGTTAAACAGGCACTCAATTCCGTGGCGGTTGGCAAATGCGTTGATGCGTCCAACGGTTGTGTACCTTTAAACGTATGGGGTGCTGCAGGCTCGATTACGCCTGAACAAGTTGCTTACATCAACCAAAGCGCAATCTTGCTGCAAGGTGTTGAGCAAGACGTGGCTGCGGTATCAACTTCAGGTGACTTAGGCAGCATTAAGAGCCCATGGGCAAAAGATCCTATTAGCGTTTCTGTCAGTTCTGAACAACGTAAGGTGACCGCCTATACAAGATCTGATGCGGTTTCACAGATACAAGGTGAAGTGCTCGGTACTGGTGCGCCAACGCCAGATCGTACAGGTACGTTCAAGTTAAAAGAATACGCAGTTGAGGCGGCGATTCCTTTGATCAAAGACTTACCGTTCATTCGTTCTTTAAATGCTGAAATCGGCTATCGTCAAACCAATTTTGCCACTGCTAAAAAGTCACAAGATTACGGCAGCTACAAATACGGTGGCGAATGGTCACCTGTGCAAATGCTGCGCTTCCGCGGTATGGTGCAAAAAGCGACTCGTGCACCTAACGTGAACGAATTGTTTGCACCCGCTGTAACTGGCTTAAGCAACTTGGCAACAGATCCATGCCAATTAAGCTTGATCAACGCAGGCGAAGCAAACACAGCTGGTACATTGTCCAATCTGTGCCGTTTAACAGGTGTACCAGCAAGCGTTATTGGCTCTCTGGATAAACCGTCCGCAGGTCAGATCAATCGTCAAACAGGTGGCAATCCTAACCTGGGCCCTGAAGAAGCAAAAACCAAAACTATCGGTTTTGTGATTGAACCATTGCCAAAATTGGCGATTAGTCTCGATTACTACAAAATCGACATTACTAAGGCGATTTCTTCTCCGACGACGACCGACGTTCTTGACGGATGCTACTCAGCAAAGTTCAACCCTGGTTATACTTTAAATGCGTCTTGCGCATTGATTGGTCGTAGCGCAGCAAATGGTAGTTTCAATGGGGTAGATTCCAAAGGTGTCGTCACTGGCTCATCTAACTTAGGTAACCAAAGCACCGCTGGTTACGACTTGAGTGTGAAATACCAAGTTCCAATGACAAGCTTGGGTCTGGACTCAAAGTATGGTCGCTTAGATTTGGGCTTCGATATGAACAAAACAACGTCATTTCACTTTCAGCCAACACCAGCTTCTATCGATCGTGACTGCTTAGGTTACTACTCTGTTGCTTGCGGTGGCCCAACTTACAAAAACAAATTTACACAACGTGCCGCATGGACGTTTGGTGAATTCGTATTTGGCTACAACTGGCGTCATGTTAGCGGTGTAATCGAAGAACCAGGTGGCACTAACTTCTTACCAGCTTATGCAAAAATTGATGCGTTTGACTACATTGATCTGAGCGCGGTCTGGAACTTCAACAAAAATATTCGTTTGAACATTAGTATCAACAATGCTGCGAATAAGATGCCACCTATCGTTGGTTCCACTATTGGTTCCACTGGTACTAACAGCGGTAACACTTTCCCACAATACTACGATGCAGTTGGTCGTTATTTCAGTGTAGGTGCGACAATCAAGTTCTAATCTGATTAGTCCTTAGTCTTAGTAGTTAAGCTAAGTACTTAAACCTAAAAATGGCGAACCTCGGTTCGCCATTTTTTTATACTATTTTGCGTAATTCAATACCACTTCTTTGCTTTCAATGCCTACTTTGTTTAAGCTAAATGACCTAACAATTTAGCTCAAAAAAATAGAAGGAAGCACATGAAAAAAATAACCCGCATCACGGCAACACTAGCAACAATGATGCTCCTTGCGCTTGGCATCAGTGCTTGTAACGCGACAACGAACCAGGCAAAAAAACAAACCGGCTTTATGATCACCGAGGCTCAATTTGAGTCACTATTTCCGAAACGAATTCCCTTCTATACCTACGCTGGTTTAAGCGAAGCAATCAAGGCCTATCCAGAATTTGGAAACTTTGGAAGCGATGCAGAAAACAAACGTGAAGTTGCCGCTTTCCTCGCCAACATCATGCACGAGTCACACGAGTTACAAGCAATAACCGAAGTGGATACCAGCGCGCACGATCACTATTGCAATGATAAGAATGGTATTCCTTGCGCTAAAGGCAAACAGTATTTTGGACGAGGTCCTATTCAACTGAGCTGGAATTTTAATTATGCTTTAGCGGGCAAAGCACTCGGTTTAGATTTGCTCAATGACCCCGATATGGTGGCACGCAATCCCACGGTGGCATGGAAGACCGCCTTGTGGTACTGGATGGAAATCAAAGGTTCTGGGCCTTTGCCTAGCCATGTCGCGATCAAACAAAATCTGGGTTTTGGAGAAACCGTGCGCAGTATTAATGGCGATTTGGAATGTTCCAAGCCTAGCGACAACATAGGCTATAAACAACAGCAAATGCGCATACAAAACTATTTGAAAATTACGACGATGTTCGGTGTAGAGCCTGGTAAATACAAGGCCTGCTGATCACCAATAGCAGACAATCGGTAGGGTGCGCCGTGTGTACAATGCCCCTACCGTTCACCCATTCACTTCGCAACCGGCATGGTAAATTCTGCACCCTTGGCTATGCTGTCTGGCCAACGTTGCATAATCGATTTATAGCGCGTATAGAAGCGAATTCCCTCTTCGCCATAGGCGTGCATATCACCAAACAAAGAACGTTTCCAGCCACCGAATGAATGCCACGCCATTGGTACTGGAATCGGTACATTAATACCGACCATGCCCACCTGCACACGCCGTGAAAATTCACGAGCGGTATTTCCATCGGCAGTGAACAATGAAACGCCGTTACCAAATTCATGACGATTAATCAGCGCCAAAGCCGATGCAAAATCCGGCACACGCACGACGCACAATACGGGACCAAAAATTTCCTCGCGATGAATCTGCATACCTTCCTGCACATGATCAAACAAAGAACCGCCTAAGAAAAATCCGTGTTCATGTCCCTCCACTTGCAAGCCTCGTCCGTCGACCAATAATTGAGCACCCTCGCTGACACCGGCAGCGATCATACTTTCTATCTTCGCCTTATGCGCAGCTGAGACTACCGGCCCCATTTCGGCTTCCGCATCCATACCATCGCGAATCTTCAATGCACGCACACGTGGCACCAATTTTTCCACCAATTGATCTGCGATTTCGCCTACCGCCACCGCTACAGAAATCGCCATGCAACGCTCACCCGCAGAACCATAAGCGGCTCCCATCAACGCATCTACCGTCTGCTCCAAATCCGCATCAGGCATCACGACCAGATGATTCTTAGCACCACCCAATGCCTGCACGCGCTTACCACGGCGTGCCGCTTCTGCATGAATCGTTTCTGCTATTGGGGTTGAACCCACGAAGGAAACCGCTGCCACATCAGGATGCGCCAACAAGGCATCCACCGCGACTTTATCGCCTTGCACCACATTAAAAACACCATCCGGCAAACCAGCTTGTTTAAACAAATCTGCAATCAATAAAGAAGCAGAAGGATCACGTTCCGATGGTTTCAAAATAAAGGTATTCCCAGTCGCGATCGCTAAGGGTGCCATCCACATCGGCACCATGAAGGGAAAGTTAAATGGCGTAATACCGACACAAACCCCCAAAGGCTGACGGATATTCCATTGATCGATACCACCACCAACATTGTCTGAAAACTGAGTCTTGAGTAATTGCGGCAAACCGCAGGCAAACTCCACCACCTCAATACCGCGCGTCACTTCTCCCATGGCGTCCGAAAAAATCTTGCCATGCTCACGCGTGATACCGGCAGCCAATTGTTCCTGATGTTGCTCCAGCAATGCTTTAAACTTAAACATCACTCGCGCTCGTCGCAAAGGAGCCGTCTCACTCCAGGCTGGCCAAGCGGCTAGCGCGAACGCTACCGCTTGATTCACCTCATCAACACTGCCAAGAGCCACAGTAGCGCTTTGCACGCCGCTAGCGGGGTTAAACACGGGCTGTTGGCGTCCACTATTCGACACCACCAAACTGCCATTCATATAATGCGCGATCACTGTCATGCTTATCCTTCTGGTATTCTCCAAATCCAGCGTCTAGATTATCATGTTGCAGATTAAGTTTCGAGACGATTTACGAAACTAAATATCGACACCAAATACAATAGCTCGCGCTCCATCAAAATAGTAAGGAAACTATGGCACGTTCAACCAAAGCAAGTAATGCCGTGCTACGTTTAAAACAACGCAGCAATAATGCGCCCTATTCGATGGTGAGCACAGGCAGTGGGCATTTTTATCTGGTGCTAGGCCATGATCCTGAATCGCCAGAGCAACTCTGTACCGCATTAGACATCGATGACTTTGTGCGCTTCGTCAATAGCGTACAAAAAGAAGCACCACGCAAAGCCAGCAAACTGGACATCGCTTTCGAAGCGAAGTTAAAGCGATAATATTCAAGCTCAAATAGAAAAACGCAAACCGACAACAACCTCAATCAAGGAAACCTCATTTATGAAATCGAGTCTGATCATAACCCTGACAATTGCTGGCAATTTATGCCTAAGCACGGCGTATGCCCAAGAACAAAAAACTACGCAAGAAAAAGCGACAAGCACTAATACAACAACAAGCACAGCGACCAGCGCTGCAGCAACAAATCAAGACGCTGTTGCACCAATCGCGCCAATAGCAACGGTCGCGCCGGTATTAGAAAAAATCGACACCGTCGTTGGTAGCGGTGTCGAAGCCGTCGTTGGTAAAACCGCGGTCGTACATTACAGCGGCTGGTTACGTGATCCTCAGGCAGAACAACAACATGGCAAACCTTTCGACAGCTCGATTGGTCGCGGCCCATTTAGTTTTAATCTCGGCGAAGGCCGCGTGATCAAGGGTTGGGAACAAGGCGTACAAGGTATGAAAGTCGGTGGTAAGCGTACTTTGATCATTCCTTCACAATTAGGCTATGGTTCACGCGGTGCCGGCAAAGGCGTGATTCCACCTGATGCAGATTTGGTATTTGATATTGAGTTACTGGATGTCATTAATATGCCAGAGGTCAAAAAAATTGACAACAAACTCGGCAAAGGCACAGAAGCTGTTAGCGGCAAACAAGTCACCGTTCATTACACTGGCTGGTTGCGTGACCCTAAGGCCAAAGGCGAAAAAGGCAAAGAATTTGACAGCTCACGCAAACGTGACGCGTTTAGTTTCACTATCAACGGTGGCGAAGTGATTCGCGGTTGGGATCTCGGCGTACAAGGTATGAAAATCGGCGGTAAACGCACATTGATTATCCCTGCAGCACTTGCTTATGGTACGCGTGAAGTTGGCAATGGTTTGATCCCCGCCAATTCGGATTTGATTTTTGAAGTTCAACTGTTAAAAGTAAAATAAACCACTTTGACAGACACCAAAACAAATACGCTTAAGTATCTCACTGCCTATCCTGAGCCTTTACAAGCTCAGGTCAGGCAGCTGCTTGAAAGCGAAAAACTGGCGCAACATTTACGCAAGAAATATCCACAGATCCACGACATCCGCACCGATAAAGCGCTGTATCAATATGTGCAGGATTTGAAAAATGAAACGCTAAGAAACGGTGATCAGATCAGTAAGGTGTTGTACGATAATAAGCTACACGTGATCAAAAATGCTTTAGGCACACACACCTATGTGTCGCGCGTGCAAGGTAGCAAACTAAAGACCAAGAATGAAATCCGGATAGCCAGTTTGTTTAAATATGTGCCTGAAGAATTTCTCAAGATGATCACCGTGCATGAATTAGCGCACCTGAAAGAGAAAGAACACAATAAGGCTTTCTATCAACTTTGCACCTATATAGAACCCGAGTATCATCAATACGAACTTGATTGTCGTTTGTATCTGACTCAAATTGAAGTGCATGGTGGTGAAGTCTGGAGTCAAATTAACTCGCAGTAAGCAAGAAAAAGACATGATGTAGTAACAGAATCTGGAGAGCAGCATGACGTATTTACTGGCACTCGATCAAGGCACTTCCAGTTCACGTTCGATTATTTTTAATCGTGCCGGTCAAATTATTGCCAGCGCCCAGCAGGAATTTCCTCAATATTTTCCACAGTCAGGTTGGGTCGAGCATGATGCGATGGAAATCTGGCACAGCCAACTTGCCACCATTAAGCAAGTCCTTCAAAAAAGCGGCATTGATACCCATCAAATCGCCGCCATCGGCATCACCAATCAGCGAGAAACCACGGTGGTTTGGGACAAAAAAACCGGTCACCCCATTTGTCCAGCAATCGTCTGGCAAGACCGTCGCACCAGCACTGATTGCGATGTTTTGCGCGCACAAGGCTACAATAAAACCATACAAGAAAAAACTGGACTGGTACTCGACCCCTATTTTTCCGCAACAAAACTTGCTTGGATACTCGATCATATTCCTGAAGCAAGAAGCAAAGCTCAACGGGGCGAATTAGCGTTTGGGACGATAGACTCCTGGCTAGCATGGCAGCTCAGCGAACACCAATTGCACGTCAGTGACGTCACCAACGCCTCGCGCACTATGCTCTGGAATATTCATCAGAACCGCTGGGATGAGGACTTGCTTACCCTATTTAATATTCCCGCTGCGGTCTTGCCTGAGGTACATCCATCCAGTCATCATTTTGGCGATTGCCGTCTGTTTGGGTCGGCAATACCCATCGCAGGCATCGCCGGTGATCAACAATCCGCACTGTTTGGTCAAGCATGTTTTGAGTCTGGCATGGCTAAAAATACCTATGGCACAGGTTGCTTCATGCTGCTACAAACAGCAGATCTATGCAGTCAGTCACAACATGGCTTAATTAGTACCGCAGCTTGTCAGCTCGATCATCGAGCCCAATACGCGCTGGAAGGTAGTGTCTTCGTTGGTGGTGCTGTGGTGCAATGGCTACGTGATCAATTACATTTGTTCACCCACGCTAGCGATATTGAGGCGCTGGCGAATAGTATGCCAGACAGCGACGGCGTGATCTTCGTACCAGCATTTGCCGGGCTAGGTGCGCCCTATTGGGACCCGCACGTCAAAGGTGCCATCTTAGGACTACATCGTGGCACACGGGCTGCACATATCGCCCGGGCGGCTATCGAAGCGATTGCATTCCAAAGTGCCGAACTGCTGTTTGCTATGCAAAACGATAGCCAAGCCACCATCACTGAATTACGAGTGGATGGCGGCGCTGCATCGAATAATACTTTATTACAATTTCAAGCAGATCTATTAGGCATCCCCGTCATTCGTCCCGAAATTTTAGAAACCACGGCTTTAGGTAGCGCTTACCTGGCGGGATTAAAAATAGGCGCGTATGCCAATCTAGAGGAATGCAGTGCTTTATGGAAACAACAGCGAGCTTTTCTACCAAGTATTTCACGCGACGCTGCGAATAAGTTAATCCAAGATTGGAAAAAAGCCATACAAGGCTTGCGTTAATTTTAGAAACTACAGCACAATACTTCGTTCAATTCTAAAGAGGAAAAACATCATGCAAATACTCAAACGATTGCTCATAGGTTTGGCCGCTCTTATTTTAATTTTGATTGCCGCTGCTTATATGATGCCCAATCAATATGGTGTAATCCGCAGCATCAAAATTAATACGTCCCCAGAAAAAATTTACCCATTAATCGCTGCACCTAAAGAATGGAAAAAATGGTCGGTCTGGAATCAACGTGACCCCAACATGGAAATGCTGTATTCAGGACCAGAAATAGGTACCGGAGCAGCCTGGGATTGGAAGAGTAAAAGTGAAGGCAATGGTGGCATGAAATTTACTAAAGTCACCAACAATCAAGTCGTTCATTATGAAATGTACTTTGAAGATATGGGCAAACCTTCCACAGGTAACTTAAGTTTAGAAGCGGATGACACTTCGACGAAAGTCACCTGGAGCATGACCGGCACTAGCGAAGGTAATTTCATGATGAAATTATTTGCTCCATTTATGGACAAGTTGGTCGGGCCGGATTTTGAAGGCGGCTTGAAGAATTTGAAGGCGATTGCGGAACAAAGTACGAAAAATCAGTAACTGACTTTCTAATTTTCTATAAAACAAACAGGGCGGAAAGATTAAACTTTCCGCCCTGTTTGTTTTTTATTTATTTACATCGACCTGCACAGACCAGAAGCTTAAAATATTTTAGGCTTATTTGGATTTTCTCCATCGCCTTAGACGCCGACTAGCATTGTTATAGGGCGAAGATGTATTCAATTGAATCATTTTCCCCATTGAGTATTTTTTATACCATGCTTGTCCATAAAGTCTTAGTTCTTCTTCGCGCTCAACCAATTCAACAATTTTGTTCTTTGCTGCATATAGTCGGGCGACCAAATCAGCAAATGGAACGCTATCGTAGTCTTGATAAAATTTCCCTGCTAACAATCCTAATTCGTTCCAATTAAACCCGGTATCAGGGAAATCGACCGATTCACCTAGACTTCTTTTTGCATACCATTTCAAAACCAACTCATTCCAGCCAACTAAATACGAAATCAAATTATGAGCACTCATCTTACTGTCTTTGACATGTCCATCTAAAGACTTGTCAAAGACATGTTCCGCAGGGATCAATGCTATTTCTCTACTTAAATTCTCGTATTCTTTCTGAATCGCAAAAAGAAGCTCTACTTTGTTTATCGGTACTGACATGGAAAAAACAAATTAAGCAGTTTGCTGACGCATAGAAGCAAACGCGGCCTTCATTTTTTCCGATGCTGGTGCGCCAAACTGACTACCTATCCATACTGCAGCACAACCAAGGAAAAAGCCTGGTACCAATTCATACAAACCAAACCATTTGAACTCGCCCCACACCAATACCGTCAAGGCACCAACAAACATACCCGCTAAAGCACCGTTACGATTCATTTTAGGCCAGACCAAAGACAACAATACCACCGGTCCAAAGGCTGCGCCAAAACCGGCCCAAGCATTGCTGACTAATCCCAATACGCTGCTGGTAGGATTTGAGGCTATCGCGATAGAGATCACCGCAATCACCAAAACCATCATACGACCAAACCAGACTAATTCTTTTTGTGAGGCATTCGGGCGGAAAAAAGGCTTATAAAAATCTTCGGTTAAAGCCGATGAGCAAACCAATAGCTGACAAGACAGAGTACTCATCACCGCCGCCAAAATGGCCGACAGCAAAATACCAGCGATCCATGGATTAAACAAAATCTGTGAAAGAGAAATAAAGACCGTTTCCTTATTCGCCGTAACAGCACCAGCTTGATCCGGATGCATCGCAAAATAAGCGATGCCAAAGAAACCAACAGAGATCGCGCCCAATAAACACAAGATCATCCAAGTCATACCGATGCGACGCGCATTCTTAATCGTCGCAAAACTCTCAGCCGCCATAAAGCGCGCCAAAATATGTGGCTGTCCCATATAGCCAAGACCCCAAGCCAATAAAGATACGATACCGATAAAAGAAGTACCGCTGAACAAATCCGTGTATTTAGGATTGATATTCTGAATAACCGTAATCGCTTCGCTAAAACCACCCACATGCATGATCACCATGACTGGCGCCAATAACAAAGCGAAAATCATCAAAGTCGCCTGTACCGTATCAGTCCAACTCACGGCTAAGAAGCCACCGATAAATACATAAATAATCGTTGCCGCAGCGCCAGCCCATAAAGACACGTTATAGCTCATGCCAAAGGTTTCTTGAAACAGACGCGCACCTGCGACCATACCTGAAGCACAATAAATCGTGAAAAAGACCAAAATAACCAGCGCAGAAATAATCCTCAATAATTTACTGGTATCTTCAAATCGATGCGTAAAATAATCAGGCAAAGTTAAAGCATTATTCGTCAACTCGGTATACACACGCAGACGCCCTGCTACCAAATTCCAGTTAAACCAGGCCCCCAAAGTCAAACCTATCGCAATCCAACTTTCGGATACACCAGAAAAATATAAAGCTCCTGGCAGTCCCATCAACAACCAACCACTCATATCTGAGGCGCCCGCACTCATCGCAGTAACAAAGGCACCCAAGCTACGTCCACCCAAAATGTAATCCGACAAATTATTGGTAAAACGCCACGCGGCAAAACCTATGCCTATCATGGCAAGAATATAAATGATGAAGGTGATACTGGTAGGGTTACTAAAATCCATCTCCGTGCTGCCTTTCTTTTTAATATTTTTTAATTTAAGGAAATCTTGATGACTAACGATCAGCCATCAACAAATCATTCACTAGCTATAATTTTCCTCGAATGACGCCAATTTACGCCTATTCACGCTAAGTTTCAGCCTCGCAGTATCGCTCAAGCAAGAGCAAGTCACAAGAACAGAAATAGTCATTACGCTATGTCAATTCAGACAAGCCTGTGCACAGACAGTTCCTGTCGTCTTACTTAACAGTAGAAGTAAGTACAAAGTCAAATCAGAAATCAAAATCAACATATATTCTTCCAAAAATAATTGGAAAAGCTTGCACAAATTTTGGTAACACCATTTTTTAAAAAGGTTGACCAGCCCTAAATTAACCTACTTAATTTTGTAAAATGCTATAAAAAACGTACTTT